>PAZD01000008.1 GCA_002715405.1 Acidimicrobiaceae bacterium | reverse complement strand
TCTCCTCCTGCCATCCAATTATCAAACGCTGGTTTCCTAGCTATATCTACTAGTTCGAGTCGAAGGCGAGTATCGGACAACGTATGATACGTAAACCCATATGGCCCTTCAGTATCGGGATTGTAATAAGTACCTTCCCATACATATCCAGCTTCGGTTAATCGTTGATGATCTTCTTGGAGATTCTCTGTCCAGTACCCCAAGTGGTGTACACCAAGATCAGCTTCCCCCCAGACAGTTCCTGGAGCAACGCGGATAATTTCAAAATGAGGTGGCCCGGTCGTCGAATACACCACTTTCATATCTGCAGTTACTATACCGTTAGGCTGCTCGCATACCATTTCGAATTCAGTAACTGAGGCCCATTCAAGACCCAAATTTTCGCTTAACTCATCTATTGTTTTATCGAAATCACTTGCAACAATTCCAAAATGATAAAACCCTTTTAAAGGAAACATAAATCACACTCCATTCGCTACCCATCCTCCATCTGCAAATACAGTAGTTCCTGTTACATACGAAGCCCCAGCTGAAAGCAAAAAATTTGCAACTGACGCAATCTCGGATGCCTCCCCCACTCTCCCGACCGGAACTCGTCCTTCCAACCAAGCGACTTGTTCTGGATCAATTAATCGTTCCTCAGTCATTGGAGTTCTGATTGCCCCAGGTGCTATCGCGTTAACTCGAACTCCTATTGGTGCTCCTTCTATAGCAGCTGCTTTGGTCAATCCAACAATGGCCGCCTTCGAAGCTACATAATGTGCTTGTCCTGGTACAGCGATAACAGCGTTCACTGATGCAATATTAACCACTGACACCGTAGGCTCATCTGACGAAAGTTCTCTATTGGCTTGGAGCCGAAAGATACTTCGAATACCTAACCAAGTGCCTGTGATATTGACACTTAAATGTCTTTGGAACTCTTCATATGAAGTATCAACAATAAGGCCTCTAGTTCGGATTCCGGCGCAATTTACGAGCCCATCTAATGGGCCTACTACATCGAGAACATCTGCCCAAGATTCTTCGTTGGTTACATCAAGAGTAACACCGTTAGCGTGTTCCTGTACGTCAGCTGAAATTGCTTGATGGCCTTCATCCTGTAATTTCTCACATACTGCGAGACCAATCCCTTGTGCTCCTCCTGTTACTAAGACTTTCATTATCTATCATGCCTTTCCATGTTTCTTGCTATTCGGCGTAGCTCCCCTTTAGCGACTTTCCCTCCAGAAGACATGGGAAGTTCATTTAGTATTTTAAATGTTTCAGGCCACCAGTCAATTGTTACACCATTATGGCTTAAATAATTCTTTAACTCATCATGAGTAAGAGACATCCCAGGATGCAGTTGAACGAATGCTGCTGCTGTCTCTCCTAACTTTTCATCAGGCTTCGCTACAACAGCAACTAACGCAACGGCTGGATGACTTTCAATTTCATCTTCTACTGCCACGGCAGAGATATTCTTCCCACCTCTTATAATAAAATCTGACGTTCGCCCAACAACTCTTAGCCAACCTTGAGAATCAATCTCCACAAGATCCCCCATCAAAAACCAGCCATCTTCGGTGCGTAATTCTTTGTTCGCTTGAGAATCTTCCCAGTAGCCTAAAGACAATGCTGGCCCTTTACAGGCTGGTTGACCAACGCCGGAATCGGAAACTCTATGTCCGGTTTTATGATCGTATAGCCTCACTTGCATTTCTGGAATTGTTCGTCCACCTGTTGTATACCTCTTATCCGGTGGATCATTTACGGTAGTACCACTTAAGGTACCGGTTTCATTCGATCCATAGAAATTGAGAACACGGCATCCAGCTTTCTCTTCTAATTCTGCTGCTCTATTTGCGGATATTGCCTCACCTCCAGTAAATACAACGTTTAGAGAAGATAGATCATGGTTATCCGCAGCGTCCAAAATCATCACAAATTGTGAAGAGACAGCACATAGAACAGATACTCTATTTTGGGTTATAACTTGTACAGCAGCTTCGGCATCAAATTTTTTCTGAACATGGCAAGGGGCACCCAAGATTGTAGGAGTTATATGAGCCGTCCATAGCCCAAAGCCAAATGGTGCTGGAACGACGCTCATCCATACTTCATTTCAATTGAGGTTCCCAAACTCAACTGCCTTTTTGTGAAAATAGAACCACCGATTTTGTGTTTGCATAACACATTTAGGCACTCCAGTAGTTCCCGATGTTGAATTCAGAAACCAAAGATCAGAAGGACCTATTCTCGTCTCAGAAATATGACTATGAATTCTTGAATCCATATTTTCACCAAGCATCAAAAAGGGAAGTTCAAGTTTTTGAGCAACCTCAATACAGTCACCTAGATGAGACATTGCCGGACAAATTAGAAAGATACTGCCAGTTCGGTGCGTTAAATGCTCCAATTCTTTATAGCCGGATCGCCAACCAACACCGACGGCTATGGCGCCTGCTCTTTCGCAGCCCAGATATGAGGCGTGAACCATTCCACCATCCGGCATCCATACGAGAACCCTATCCCCTGGATGTATGTACTGGATCAAAGAGGAGCAGATCTGGTCCGCGAAATTGTCATAATCAGACCAAGTTAGAACGTTGCCATCGGATTGGTAGGCTATGCCATCCGGATCTCTTAAAGCGTTCTCTCGAACGAAACTCGAAACAGTAGCATTCCTACTCCACCAACCCTGAGCTGTGTATTGCTCAATATCTTCTGCATTCGCCTTAGCAGCCATTGTGCACTTTCAACGAAGTTCCCCTATTCAAAAAGATATTTCGGGTCGCGTCCATCGACATACCCAAGGAACGGTTCCCGCATTGAATACCCTAGTAATGCGCGTAGTTGCGGATCAAGTGATCGGGCATTCTCAACTTGAACCGAGATTAGATGTGAATCTTGGGGACGAAGCCAACTTTCAATGTATTGCAAGATTACTCCGAGTCTTGGGAATTCAGTCTTGTTCTCCCCCCCAGCATGCCAAAGGGATCCTAAATAAATCAATGCAGATCCTGCAGGCATCTCTATTTGAATGTGATTANCATCATCTGGGTATTTTGAACGGTCTCCATGGCTTTTAGGAATAATTCTAGTAGCCCCATTCTTAATCGTGAAATCATCTATGGCCCATACAACTCCTAATTTAACCTCTCGAAATTTATCACTCAATGGATATACACCATCATCATAATGAAATGTCTGATTATCTTCGTCAGGATAAATCTGGCACGCTACTGATGCTCCGAGAATAACGTCTCCAAGATAAGAATTCACCACACTTAGAACTAAGCTATCGATAGCTAGTGAATCAATTGATCGAGTCTGGCCAAATAACGAGTGGAGGCGTTTAGTTTTTCTTCCAATAAATTCATTATCTCCAAAGGGGACCGCACTGAGTAGATCCATTAAATCCAGTCGAGCTTGTCGAATAACCTCTTTATCGCCGATTTCGCGAAGGACAGCGTAGCCGTTTTCGTCTAATTCTTTAGAAATTGACTCGACAGCGTTCATCTAAATTTCCTCTAAATTATTTTGTGAACGTTGAGTCAGCATGACTCCTACGATAAGAATGACCCCTCCAAATGCTGCCCACCAATCTGGGAAAAGACTTAAAACTATCCACGTCCATATCAACGCAGCAAACGGAATTGAGTACATATAAGCGATAGTCTTACTTGCCTCAAGTCTTTGGAGAGCCCAGAACCAAATGTAATAAGGGATCAACGTGCCCCCTACAACGGTATATATCATCCACCACCATTGAGAAGTGGATAATAATCCTAGATCATTAACAGCGCTGGGAATAAATGGCGTCATAACAATCGTTCCAGCTATAAGGCATACACCCACTGAACTAAAGGGACTTAAATCTGTTAACTCACGTTTTGAGATAACTGTGAATAAAGCCCACATAAACGGGGACAGCAAGCAAAGCGTCGCCCCCCATGGATTGTCGACTGAAAGAGCCCCTGTCCCCGACCCCGCTGTAATTACAAGTAGAGCCCCAAAGAAAGCAACAATAAATCCAAGGATTTGAATAAATTTGAACCTCTCCCTCAATAACCACGCAGCAAAAACCGCTGTCCATGCAGGAGAGGTTGTTATAAGGACTGACGCCAAAGAAGGTGATAGGTAATTTTGCGCATGAACAGCTGGCAATTGTGAACCTGGGACCCCTAAAGCACCAAGAACAAACAATTTTCCAAATTTACTTTTATCTATTTTGGGTCGAGAGTCTTTAATAAATGCAAAGATCACCAAATAGCAAATTGAAATGAGTACGAACCTGATCGTTACAATTTGAGTAGCATCTATTGAAGGAAGTAGGTAGAAGTAGGCTACGAAGACTCCTCCCCAAAGCACGACAGCCACAATTAATAGAAGATGGACAATTCGATTCGAAATCAAATTACACCCCCCCTTAAAGATCTGAATTTCTGAATTCCTACGGTAGTGTTTCTCTCTCAGATATTCATGTTTTACAAAATCGAAATATCTGCACTAGATTATCTCTGACTCTAATCGAACGTTCAGGGAGGAAATCATGGAAGATATTTTGGTAGATAGACGAGGGGACGTACTTTGGATAACTCTTAATCGACCCGAAAGACTGAATTCCTATGGCCGCCAAACGGTTGACGAAATCATACATGCTCTTCGCGAAAACATGGATGCTCGAGTAGGTGTAATAACCGGTGAAGGTCGAGCATTTTGTGCAGGAGGATATCTAGGCAATCTTGCTGAAGCAGATTTTTGGAATGTTCGAGCTATGTTCACCGGAAGCCTAGAGTTATTTGACGCACTCCGTGGAGCCCCGTTTCCTATTATTGCTGCAGTAAATGGCGGTGCGTTCGGTGGAGGAAACGAACTAGTTGTAATGTGTGACTTGGCGATTGCCGCTGAAAGCGCTCAGCTCGGCCAAACTGGTGTCAAAGTAGGTAGCGCCCCCGTTCTCGGTGGAACAAATCTTTTGGCAATGACCATTGGAGAAAAACGCGCTAAAGAAGTTTCATTCCTATGCCGAAAATATTCAGCTCAAGAAGCATTTGAACTCGGGTGGATAAATAAAGTTGTTCCCGACGACCAATTACACGCTGAAGTTGAAATATGGTGTGAAGAAATAATAAAGATGAGCGCTCGTTACTTAGAAGTTGCGAAAGCTAGCTCGAATGTGATGTATCACCAAATGAGAGACAACATGGTGAATAGTCTCGGTGCGCTGATACAAGCTATCGGATCTCCTGACATGCTAGAAGGAGCAAACGCATTTATGGAGAAGAGAAAGCCACAATTCCCACCCCGCGGCGCACTGTAAGTAGAAATAAATGACAAATTATTATCAGGAATACGACCCAACATTTCAATCGCGATTTGATTGGAGTTCTCCAACAGTTCTTCGCGAACGAGCACGACGTCATCCTGAAAAAATATACCTAGATGTTCCATGGGCGAAGGAATCCTTCACCTATCAGGAAACTCTGGATATAGCTGAATCTGTCGGATCCGGAATGCTCAAAGCTGGGGCCGATGTAGGAGATCGAGTCCTGATAATGATCCCAAATAGTTCTGCTTACATCTTTGCATGGTTAGGGAGTTCAGTTGCGGGCTTAGTGGAAGTTCCGATCAATACTGCATACCGTGGCGCATTCCTCTCACACCAAGTGTCGACAACAACCCCTTCGATTGCGGTCATTTCGCCTGAATATATCGAACGCATTCTTGATGTCGAAGAAGCATTTGACACAGTGAAACATTTTTATCTGGTCGGGAAAGACGAACAAGTAGACCAAGGAATACAAATCTTAGGAAAGCATGGCAAAAACGCTTCGAATTGGAAGGCCTTACTCAACGAAGAAAAGTTAGAATTACCAAGGGTAAAGTACTCAGACTTAGGCTCGATTTTTTTCACTTCTGGAACCACTGGGCTCTCTAAGGGGGTAATGATGCCTCATGCCCATATGTATCTTTTCGCTGATGAAACGGTTTCGTTGACTCGACTTACTGAAGAGGACACGTATATGTCTTGTGGGCCTTTATTCCATGGAAACTCTCAATTTCTAGCCGCATACCCAGCACTCATAGCCGGTTCACGGTATGTACTGCAGGAACGATTCAGTGCTTCAGAGTGGATAAACCAAATTCGAGTTAGCAAAGCCACCGTAACAAACTTCATTGGGGTAATGATGGACTTCGTCTGGCAACAAGAGCGAAAACCAGATGACAAAGATAATGATCTGCGATGTGTTTTTGCTGCTCCAACGGCCAGCTCGATTCTTGAAGAGTACAAAGAACGTTTTGGAATCGAAGCATTTGTTGAAGTCTTTGGCTTAACAGAAACATGTATGCCTATTTTGACCCCATACGGTATTGACCGCCCTGCCGGTGCAGCCGGACTTTTGAATAAAGAGTGGTTTGATATACGGCTCGTGGATTCAGAAACGGATGAAGAAGTTCAGATTGGGGAAGTTGGAGAGCTAATAGTCCGTGCAGTTTTCCCTTGGACCTCCTGTCAGGGGTACTATGCTATGCCCGATAAAACAGCTGAAGCTTTCCGTAATCTCTGGTTCCATACTGGGGATGGCCTCAAAAGAGATAAAGATGGTTGGTACTACTTTGTCGATCGATTAAAAGACGCCCTTCGAAGACGAGGAGAGAATATCAGTTCCTACGAAGTAGAGCAGGCTCTCGTTTCGCACCCATCAATTGAAGAGGTCGCCGCTATTGGAGTTCCAGCAGATCAGGAAGCAGGAGAAGATGAAGTCATGGTCTTCATCGTCCCAGAGCATGGCCAAGAGGTAATTGCAGAAGAAATATGGGAATATTCAAAAAAACAATTACCGGATTTTGCTATTCCTAGATATATACAAGTTCTTTCAGAGTTGCCAAAAACACCTTCTGAAAAAGTTAGAAAAATTGAACTACGTGAGATGGGAGTTGGTCCTGACACTAGCGATCGAGGGCCGCAACCAAGAAGAAAGAAACGATCATGACTATTGAAGATAAGCAGACAAATGTTCTCAACTCTCCCACTGGTATCGGCTCTATTATGGCTATGGATTCGGCATACGACGTTGATGAGCGAAACACTGGAAAAGACGTTTGTGTCAACTCTTCATACTGCGGTGTATTGCCAGCGAGGTTTATTGGTGAACAAAATCCTAGAGGTGCAATCGGAATGGATTGTGCTATAGGACCAGAAGGTTCAGCTATTGCAGGACTTTGGTATTTAGAAGCATTATCTATCCCGGCAGCTGTTGCCGATGTAATGACAGCCCACCTTGGGAATGGTGTTCATCTATACGAAAATGGAATCATCAGTTTTGCCAATCAGCTGGCATTGGATTGCGGCGTGAAATCCGGGATGAGCGTAAAAGACGCTGCTTATCTATTGTTAGAACAAGATCCAGTTCAGGCAAGTGCATCTGAGATAACCAATCGAACAGTGATGGAAACTTCACCTGATAACAGGCATGTTATTGCAACAGACTCTATAGCATTTGGAACTGATGAGGACACTGGAAAAAACGTTTTGGTCACAGCAGGCCACACAGGACGTTCAGCCGTTCCTTATCTCCTGCGATGTCGACCATGGGGCTTTATCTGTTCCGATGGAGGGAAAGGCATGGATGACTCTGGGATGGCAGGTTTATTTATCGTTGAAGAAGAAGGGCTAGCTGGAGCAACAATCGATGCAAGGTACGCAAGAATGGGTAGTGGATTATCCCACTACCACGACGGTGTTATATCAGCGATGAATAGCCATGCGACTAGCAAAGGAGTCACCATCGGAATGAGCGCTAAGGAAGCATCATCTTTACTTCTACTGAATTAAACTCCTGAAGTAATTATTGATTGCCTTTTTGAGCAGCTATCCACGTCGGTTGCATCTCCGGAAGATCGGTTGGAAGTTCACCTTCTCCAGGGAATCGCTTCCGATTCTCTTGAGCCATACCATCTCGAGCCCATTCTTCCATTGGCATGAAGAAAACAAATTTTAAGTAACGCTCGACAAAGCGCCACTGAACGTCTTCCTTTCGATATCTATCCATATATCGAAGGCCGGTGTAGTAAGTTATCCCCTCTTGAGATAATTCTGCATGCGCCAGCACAATCCCATTAGCGTGAGTTTCATCATCAAAAGATATTTTGTGACTGTGAGGATAGTGGTAGGTAGCCCCCATTGTTCCTAGCCTTCCGTTATAGAAGGCCACGATTTCTTCTCGACTTTCCATTGCAGACGAACCATCAGCATGGGCGAATGCCCCATCCTCAGTGAAGAGATTTGAAATCGTTTCAATATCACGATCATCAACAGCCATACTGTAATCAGTTACGAGTTCTCGAATTGATTCTCGCTGCTCAAGAAAGTAAACCCGCTGCTCTATCGACAATGATCTATCCCCACTCACCCCCTTAGATTAACTCGGTGAACACAATTGAGCAAAATGTATCTATTCCAGAATCAATTAACTCCCTAATTTATTTCATAAAATTTATAGTTATTGATCTCTATTTGACAATAGAGATCTCTTAATGGAAAGATAAATAGACATCTTTTCATTCATTGAAAGGATTCTTATTTTTTTCCGGAGGGGGAAATACATGAAAAACAAATTATGGAAACTCCTTGCTCTCCTTGCAGTCTTTGGACTCCTTGCCGCAGGTTGCGGTGATGACGACGATGACGCAAGCAGTAGTGCAAGTAGCGATAGCGCGAGTGCTAGCGAAAGCGCAAGCGACTCAAGCGATAGCGCGAGCGCAAGCGAAGCAGCTGAAGAAGAGGAATGCGAAGTTGCACGAGGTGTGTCTGACACGGAAATTCTGTTCGGGTCTTCACAACCTATGACAGGTAACCTTGCTGCTCTTGGTGAAGCTGCTGTTCTTGCCATGGAAGTTACCAGAGACCGGATCAACGACGGTGGCGGTATCCATGGACGTAACATTCGATTCATCGTTCAAGATGACGCTTACAACCCAGAGTTAACCACATCAAATGCCCAGTACTTCATTGACCAAGAAAAGGTCTTTGCTATTTGGGCAAGTATCGGTTCAGCTCCATTGAAAGCTGCAATTGGTATTCACGATGAAGGTAACACCCCAACCCTGTTCCCCTGGGCGCAGGACCTGAGTTTCTATGACGTAGATGCTCATCCACTGTTCTTCTCAGTGAACCCATCTGCGTATGCTCAAACAAAGGGATTTGGTAACTACCTCGTTGAAAACTATCCAGATGAGGAATTGGCAGTCGGACTTATGACCATTAACTCAGTTGATGGTGAACAAACTGTTGATGGATTCAAGGACAGTGATGGCGCAGATTTGCTTGTTGACGAGCAAACCTGGGAACGTGATTCAACTACCTATGGCCCACAGATCCTTTCATTCATCGACTCTGGGGTAACGGATGTGTATGTTGGAACAGGTGACACACAGTTCGCCCAGTTCCTACTCGAATCCGATCAACTCGGTCTCGAAGCACGTTTCTGGGGATCAACTGGAACAATTTCCCAAAACACCATTGACCTTGCTGGTGAGCTTTCAGAAGGCGCTCTTGGTGTGAACGTAATTTCCTCAGCTACCGCTGATAAACCAGGAATTAACGCATACAAGGAAGCTATGTTGGCCGCTGGAGCTGAAGACGCTCAACTCGGTACAGCAAGCTTGCTTGCCTACACCGGTGGGCTAGTTCTTGAAGAAATGCTTGAAAGAACTGGACCATGTTTGACAGTCGAAAACTTCGTTGCTGCTGGTGAAAGCATCAAAGACTTCGACACCGGAGGAATTATGCGTCCGTTGAACTTCTCAGCTGATAACCATCTGGGTAACAACGACGTGATTATCCTTGAGGTTGTCAACGGAGAGTGGGTAGAACTAGTAATTGGACAGGAGTAAGTTAACCAATTACATAACCAACTAACGATGTGGGGCCCCGGAGGCCGGGGCCCCATTATCGTGCTAATTATTTACCAAAAGCCGCCTTCAGGAGAAAGATGACCGAATACATTCAGCTAGCTTGGCAAGGACTAGTCTCTGGTTTTGCCTATGCCTTGATTGGGCTTGCCCTCGTAATGGTTTTCAAAACAGCGAGGATTCTAAACTTCGCAGCTGGAACGATGGCAGGAGTCACAGGGTTCCTTGCTCATTGGTGGGCCGCTGACCAAGGTATGCCTTTTGGTGTAGCAATTGTTTTTGCAATGATCCTAACTGCAGCAGGAACCTACGTCATTGAACGCCTTACTGTCCGACCTTTAGTCAAGCTAGGAGATTTTCTCCCTATCGTAATCATGACGTTAGGTATCGAAGTTCTTCTAGCCAACGTTTCTCTTCTATGGTGGGGCGGAACAGCTCGACGATATCGGGTACCTGGAGACATTGATCGCATTAACTGGATAATCGGAGATTTCCGTTTAAATGCATGGCATGTTGTAGTAGCCGCTACCACCTTCGTCACACTTTCTATCGTCGGGTATATCATCAACCAAACAGAGCTAGGACTCGGCATGAAAGCATTCGCTGAAGACCAAGATGCAGCAAAACTCATGGGCGTCAAAGAGTCAACAGTCTCAATATACACCTGGGTCTTATCCGCTCTTGTTGGAGGAGTTACAGGAATCGTCTTCGCCCCAGTTCTATTCCTTCAACAGGACTATATGAATATCATCTTCATCAAAGGCTTCGTCGCCGCTATTCTTGGAGGCTTCCTTAGCCTTTCGGGAGGAGTTGCCGGTGGCCTTCTCCTTGGAGAACTCGAGGCATTCACAATTAAATGGGCCCCTCGAGAAATAGCCGCAGCATTACCGGTAGTAATAGTCTTTATAATCTTGTTGATCCGACCACATGGCCTATTCACTAGAGCCAAGCAGCACGAACGAGTCTAACCATGTCTGAAACAACAAATAAACGACAATCAGCCCTCGAACGTGCTGGAATACCTCAGCCATCATTTCTAAAGAAAAATCATTACATTGGACTTGTCGGCATAGTACTCATGTACCTCTTAGCTGGAACCTTCTCGTCATACTCGCAGACAATTAACATGACAATTATCTATGCGATTATCGGCGCAAGCCTAATAGTCGTTTTCGGGCTAGCCGGACAATTAACACTGGGACATACGATTTTCGTAGCTTGTGGTGTGTTTCTTTCAGCAAACATAACAACAGCTTGGGGAAGAGGCCTGGAAACTGAACTCCCAATTGCCTTTGCTGTTGCCTTCGTCCTTGGAATGATAGTCGGCTTTCCTAGTCTCCGTGTTAATGAGTTATATCTTGCGTTAGCTACGTTTGCTGTTGCGTTCGTGGGTGTCCAAATCCTATTTGAATGGAAAGAATTTACTGGAGGTGGTTCCGGAAAAGGAATCGGAGACCTCGAATTCTTCGGACGAGAATTTAGTCGAGGACCTACACTTGTTCGGATAGGTTTGGTAATTCTCCTATTCTCCTTCTGGGTCGTTGGCAATATTCAAGATGGAAGAACTGGAAGAAGCATGAACGCCTTAAGGACAAGTGAAACAGCAGCTAGAGCTGCTGGAATTCCTGTTGCCTGGTTAAAGATTCTTTGCTTTGGTATAGGCGGCGGTCTAGCTGGTTGGGCAGGTGTCCTATATATACACACCTTGAGGTATGGAATTCCAGAAAATTTTGGAGTAAATCTATCTATCATCGTTGTCTTGGCGCTAATAATCGGAGGAAAGCACCGATTAATGGGAGCTGTGTTGGGAGCCGTGTTCGTAAGATGGCTGCCAGAAATCCTCCGTAGCGTTCAAGAGTACGAAGGCGTAATCTACGGAGGGGTTTTAGTTATTCTTACCCTATGGTCTCCAGATGGTCTTGTAGGAATGTTTGAGCGTCTAGGGGGCCACATAAAACGTCTGGCGATCGATCCGCTTCTTTCCAAAAATGGAGAAAAAGCAGTATCTGAGCAAACTAACGTTGTTTCTCCACTGTCTTCCAATCACCTTGAGAGCTTTTCATCGGATCAGTTACGCGGAGCTTTACAAATTAAAAATGCATCAGTCGCATTTGGTGGAGTAAAAGCTGTTGATGATGTTTCCTTTGAAATTCCAGCAGGCGCCGTCACAGGATTAATTGGATCTAATGGTGCTGGCAAAACTACCTTATTTAATGCCGTTACTGGGCACGTAAAAGGAGCAACTGGCCAGTTCATACTAGATGATCAGGACCTAACCGGTAAGCCCATCCACATAAGATCACTCCGTGGGATGGGCCGAACATTCCAGAACCTTAACCTTCATGATGACCTAACAGTCTTGGAACACGCTCTACTTGGCCTAGATCGCAATATTAAATACAACCGAGTATCAGAATCTTTCAGATTGCCTTGGGTTATACGAGAAGAGAAGAAAGCACACTTCGTGGCAGCTGAAATTCTAGAACATATGGACCTTTTAGAATATTGGAATGACAAAGTCGAAGATTTACCCTACGGGCTTCAAAAACGTGTCGACGTAGTAAGAGCACTAGCTACAAATCCATCTATTTTGCTTCTAGATGAACCTGCAGCTGGATTACCAACAGCCGAAGCTCTTGAGATGATGAAAAAAGTAAAAGAATTTGCTCAATATACATCTGCTGGTGTTTTGATCATTGAGCACAACGTGGAACTGGTAGCGGACGTAAGTGAGCGAGTTATTGTCCTTGATACCGGAGCCATACTTGCCGACGGAAGCCCAGAAGAAGTAATGAAAGATGAACAAGTAATCGCTGCCTACTTGGGGACATGACATGAGTGGTTTAGAAATAAAAGATCTAAAAGTCGGATACAAGAGAAATCAAGTCATCCACGGCCTTAATCTTCATGTAAATCATGGAGAGAGAGTGGCTTTACTTGGAGCAAACGGGGCTGGTAAATCAACTGTTCTTAAGACTATCTCCGGGTTACTTACACCGACAGAAGGCTCAATCACCTGGAAAGATGATGAGATTCACGGGAATAACCCAGCATCATTAGTCGAAAAGGGTGTGGTGCAGGTTCCCGAAGGCCGGAGGATATTCCCAGGACTCAATGTTGAGGAAAATCTTCGAGTAGCAAATTACGGTAAATCACCTGATCTGTTAGAAGTTGGACTTGAAACTGCATACAAAAAATTTCCTATTCTAGAAGAGCGAAGAAAACAACCAGCGGGTCTGTTGAGTGGCGGACAACAGCAAATGCTGTCATTAAGCAGGGCAATTGTTGCTCAACCTAAGTTACTACTTATTGATGAGATGTCTTTAGGGCTTGCCCCACTTCTAGTGAAGGATTTCTACGAGCAGTTGGAAGATCTCTTCTCAAATGATGTTACTTTGCTTATTGTTGAACAGAACGCTGGCCTAGCCCTGAAGTACTGTTCACGCTTTTACGTTCTTCGAAATGGGGACCTAGTTCTTGAGGGTGATGCAGCAGACTACAAAGATGACCCTACTTCATTACAGTCTGCCTATCTTGGCGTTGACACAAAGTAAAGGTGTCTGACGCACACTCTAAAATATCATTCTCCGGCTGGTTAACTGTAGCGTCTTCTTGCTCATGTGTTGGAATGGGAGCTTCTTTAGGTTTCATACCTGGTTTTCTAGCAACGATTCTTAGCGAAGACCTTGATATCTCAAGAGGAAAAATTGGTTTAATCGTAGGGATTTATTTCGGCTCCACAGGTATTGGGTCGATCCCAGCAGGTCAGCTAACAGATAGATTCGGAGCTCGAAAAGTTGTTGTTCTAAACATGTTTGTGGTCGCAGTCTCATCTCTATTCATTGCGATCCTTAGTTCATACACTGTGTGGATAATATCTAGTGTTCTTGCCGGAATGGGATATGCACTATCGAACACCGGAACCAACGTTGCTATTGGTCATGCGGTACCTCTGGAACGGCGAGCTGTAGCAATGTCAGTTAAAACTTCAGGGGTTCCTTTAATGGCTACGGTTGCCGCTGCAATAGGACCTTGGGCTGCAAATGTCTGGAATTGGGAAACTATTCTTATACTAAATTCAATAGCAGCAGCGATCGCAGGAATTGTTGCATATTTTATTCTCAATGATGACCGTTCTGAAGCAGCTAGTGGAGTAAAGGCTGATCCATTACCCAAAAATTTCTATTGGTTTGGTATTGCTGCTTTTCTTCTTATCGGCGGTTCACAGCCCTTGTACTCATGGACTGTTTCGTATCTCGAAGAGTCCCTTAACGCTTCAGCGGGCCTATCAGGTGGAATTATGGCTATAGCTTCCTTTACTGGAGTTATAGTAATGATTTGTAATGGGTTTTGGGCTGACAAGCTTGGTACTAAACGACGCATACCCCTCATAATGCTTCTACTCAGTATTAGCGCTTTATCAGTGGGATTAGTCTTATTAGGCACCATTCTTGGGACATATATTGTTGTCATCGGCGTTACTCTTGGTGTCTCCACACAATTAGCCTCAATTGGTACGATGCACGCAGCTGTTATTGATACAGCCCCAAATAGCGTAGGGAAGGCTACCGGAATAACCATGACCGGCTATTACCTAGGTGCGCTTGTCACTCCGGCAGGTTTTGGTGTTCTAGTAGATGCCACCGACACATACACTTACTCATGGTTTGGTACATTAGCCGTACTCGTATGTGCGGTAGGAGCATGGCACAAAGCTGGAAAAATTCGAACGTAGACTCTTTAAACTAAGAAAGGAAAATATGAGATTAGAAGGAAAAATTGCTGTTATTACCGGCGGAGCCTCAGGAATAGGAGCTTGNACCGTACAACGTTTTGTAGAAGAAGGTGCAAATGTTGTTTTTGGCGATATTCAGTCGGAACTTGGTAAAGAAGTGGCCAATGATTTAGGCGAATCAGTCCTTTTTCGAAAGTGTGATGTAACAAACGAAAACGACTTATCGAGCCTTATTGATTTTGCCATTGAAACACACGGGAAAATAGACATAATGATGAATAATGCAGGGATTGTCGGAGCTCGAGGACCCATAAGCACAACATCTCTCGCAGAATTCGAAGCGACTATTCAGATACATCTGATAGGAACTTTTTTGGGGACAAAATACGCATCCGAAGTCATGATGCCTGCGAAGACTGGTTCAATCATTAACCTAGCTAGCACCGCTGGTGTAAATGGAGGCTGGGGTCCACACGCTTATGCAGCGGCTAAACACGGGATAGTCGGTTTGACTAAAAATGTTGCTGCGGAATTATGTAGGTATGGAATTCGTGTTAATTGCATCGCTCCTGGCTCTACTGCTACTCCTTTAGTCGCTAAAGCCCATTTAGATGACCATAAAGCGATGGATAAACTGAAAGACACACTTGCAGAGAACTCCCCTATTCTCGGTAGGCCTGGTCAAGCAATCGACGTCGCAAATGCTGCCTTGTACCTTGCTTCAGGAGNGTCAGGAAATACTAATGGCCACTGTCTTGTCGTTGATGGTGGCGCAACGACGGGTTCGAAGGCTGGTGATCCTCCATACTCATCCCCACAACCATTTCTGCGCGAGGGCGGAAAATCTGGAATATAGTACTTGTCACTCTAGTAGTAGCGTCTCCTAGGACCGCAAGAGTTAGAGTTTTANATCCAATGAATCTTTTATCTCGACAAATTAAATGAATATAGGCTTTATACCTCAGAAATGGGCTCGTTTAACTCCTGAAAACCAAGCTGTAATTGATGCGTCCAAAGATCAACGAATTAACTATGGCGACTTCGATTGCTTAATCAGAAAATTGGCTAATGCGCTTTTAAGCCTTGGACTAAGAAAAGGAGATCGAGTAGCGATATTAAGTCAAAATGCAATTGAGAATCTTGCCACTTTCTATGCTTGTGGACGGGTTGGATTAATTGCTCAACCGATGAACTGGCGATTATCCATTACTGAATTACTAAAAATAATCGAGAATGGCTCACCGAAAGCACTTATCTCTGAAGACGCCTTTAGCCAGGAAAGGACAGCATTGATGAATAGCCAAACATCAATAAATCATTGGTTTGAGTTTGGTGAAAATAGTGATGGGAGTTTCAAAGAACTGATCGCAGATAGCAGTCAGGATGAACCAGAAGAATCTCAATTTATAGGGGATGATGATCCACTCTTTATTCTCTACACCGGTGGAACTACTGGAGAGTCGAAGGGTGCTCTACATTCCCACAAATCAGTTTGGTATGGGATGCTTAACCAAACTGTGGCTGAACGAATTGTTCCTTCGGACGTTTATATGCTGACCGGTCAAATGTTTCATATCCCAGTCGTTCTTGCAATGAACTACCAAGCTCATGGCTGCCCATTAGTACTAATGAATTTCGAACCGGAATTAGCCTTAGAGCTTATTTCTAAAGAAAAAGTCTCCGCTTTCCTTGGAGTCACAACAATGCTCAATTGGATGATGGCAGTTGACAACTTTGAAGAATATGATCTGAGCTCTCTTAGGAACATCCAATACGGCGGAGGCCCGATGCCTAGCCGCGTAATTGCTGAAGCCCTAGAAGCTTTTCCGTGCACACTCATACAGGGATATGGGCAAACTGAAGGTACAACGATGACATTCTTATCTCAAGAGGATCATATTCGGGCGATTCAAGATAGATACCGAACCGAAAGACTCCGCTCATGTGGACGTGAGGGTTTCGTAACCCAGATCAAAATTGTTAATAGTCAAGGGAATACGGTTCCAAAGGATGGTAAAACCCCAGGTGAAATTATCGTGAAATCTCCTGCAAATATGCTCGGATATTTCCAACGTCCTGATCTAACAGAAGAGACCATTCGAGATGGATGGATGTGGACCGGCGATATTGCAACTTGGGACGAAGAAGGCTATTGCTTTATCGTAGACAGAGCTAAAGACATGATTATCTCTGGGGGTGAGAATATATATTCGGTTCAGGTAGAAGAAGCAATAGCGAAAAATGATGCTGTTCTAGAAGTAGCAGTCGTTGGTATTCCAGACGACGAGTGGGGCGAATCAGTTAAAGCATTTGTTGTTTTGAAACCGGGTCGAGATGTTGACGAAACTGAAATCATCCAAACAGCTAAAGAGAACTTAGCAAGTTATCAGAAACCAAGAATAGTTCAATTCGTTAACGAGCTACCAAAAGCTCCCACCGGAAAAATACTCAAAAGGGAACTCCGCAAAAAAACAGAATGATTCAGCTACTTAATTGCTAGCTTTCCAGTTCCCTAGTAATCATTTCCCTTAATCTAACCTTTTGGATTTTTGTAGCAGACATCGGCCATTCTGAGACGAAACGCACGTGATGTGGAATTTTAAAGCTTGCTATCTTTCCTTGGCAAAATTCAACTATTTCTTCCGCTGAGAGAGTTTCTCCTTCTAGAAGCTGAATGTATGCTGCTGGAACTTCCATATATTTTTCGTCTGGGGCCGAAACGACTTGAGCTAGAACAACCGCAGGATGCCCAGATAGCAAACCTTCTATCTCGGCAGCAGCAACATTTTCTCCCCCAACTTTCAGCATGTCCTTTAACCGTGACCTGTAAGTAACTCTTCCTTCTTCGTCAATTGAGCAGATATCACCTGTTCGAAACCATCCATCCTCGGTAAATGCCTCTGCGTTTTTTTCAGGATCTTTGTAGTACCCTTCAAACACGCAATATCCACGAACAAGTATTTCTCCTACTTCATCAACACCGAGAACTACGTCAGTCTCTATATCACGTATTTGCATTTCAATGCCTCTGAATGGCTTCCCACTGGTTTCAGTTCGTTTCTCTAAACTGTCATTAATATCACCGAAACAAGAAACTCCTCCACACTCAGTCATTCCGTATGCACTAATTTGAGTGGTGTTTGGCATTCTCTCTTGCATGGAAAGAAGCATTTTTGAAGGCCCCACGTTGTTTACAATTCGGATGGGAAGCTTATCAGCGTCATAATTCGGATGATTTAAAATAGCTTCGGTAATCGTTGGAAAGCTCGCAAAGTTTACTGTTGCTTTTTCTCTCTCCATATACTCAATAGATAATTCTGGTTCAAAATATTCCATAGTTAAAAGTGCAGCACCAGCGTCCATACAAGCGATTAGTGGAAGAACAAAGCTCATATGAAACATGGGCAGTGGGTCCCACATGCGATCATGCTTCTCTAAAAAAAATCTGGTTCTGCCAGCTTCAATTGCTGGTCTTATAAGTGCTTCGTGAGATATCGGACACCCTTTCGGCATCGCGGTAGTTCCGGAGGTATACATCATCATTGCTACATCTCGAATGGCGATCCTAGAACGTGCAAGTTCAATTTCAGATTCATCAGTCTCAGAGGCTATCCCATGGAAGGTTTCTTGTTCCATCATTCCTCGTGGCGAGCGCTCTCCGAAAAGTATAATGCTCTCAAGAACTGGTGCATCATCTATCTGAAGCTTAGAAGGATCTCTCTGATCAGAGAGGCTTGGGAAAGCTTCCCCCAATAACGAAACAAAATCGACATGCTCAACAATACGATCTGTAGTGAATAATGTCTTTAAGTCTGCATTTCTAATAACGTAATTTAGTTCTGCTGACTTATATCGGGCATTTATTGGAACCGGCCACGCCCCGATCAGTTGTGCTCCTAAAAAAATATCAACGAATTCCTGACAGTTTGACATCAGAATACCTACGTGATCTCCTGATCCTATACCTAATGCCATTAGTGAACGCGCAGAGTTAACTGCACGCTCATATAACTGAGAATATGTAAAACTTTGATCTGGAAATAAAATAGCATCGTCATCTCCTGCCCGATTCACTGCCCGAACGAGAAGGTCAGGAAACGTATATACATCAGAGAATTCATTCATAAAAAAATACCTTTTATTGCTAGTTGGGAAAACCAACGGCAAGCTAGAGAAATGACATTAAAGAAGCCCTTCCGAACTCCAGAGCAAGTTGCTCAAGATCATATTACAGCAGTTCTAGCTGGAGATCCTAAGCAGATGGCTGATGATTACTCAAATCATGCTGTCCTTCATCGAGGTGAGGACATACACAATGGGATAGAAGAGATCCGAAAATACTTCCAGACCGTCCCCGAAAGACTTGGGGATTCAAGAATTATTTTTGATAAATTGACCGTAGAAGGCTCGAAGGCAACTTTTTATTGGCGAATAATCGACGGTGTAACTATTGCATCTGGAACAGATTATCTGACAATCGAAAATGGAGAAATAATACATCAGGTAGTACAACTGAATTCTTCAGATTTTTAAATTTGCCACCCGATTGAGTCGACCTAGCCCCGACCTTCTATGATTCCATCCGCCCCAGGCAACCAGGAAGCGACACCAGAAACAGGAAGAGCACATATTACCGACTCAACTATCTCAGCTTCTGTGGCTCCAGCATTTCTTGCTCCATTCGCATGTACATTTACAAATCTTGATGAGAATTCGGCAGCATTCACAGTGCATAAGAGCAACTCAACATGTTTGGCGTCCAATAAATTCTCAGCTAGTGAGAACTCCCTCATAAGAACATAACCCTCTAATGCCCTTGAAGCCTCTTCAGCCATAAGTTGAATATAGTTTGGCACAAATCCGAAATACCCTTCGAAGTACTCCAAACAAGCTGCCTTGTCTAGTTGAAATTCCGGAGAGTCTTCTTCTGGGTCCCCAATTTCCTCTCCATACAGCTCATTAACGGCGGCTGTAAATTTGCTATACACCCCTTCTCCTCTACTTATAAAAACAGTTAACGCTGCGCCTCTAGCATCATTCAAGGACAATCCATGGTCCTTTGAACGACCTAATTCCCTTAACATAAGCATTTCATGCCCTCTAACAGCTGCAGCTGCTGCCATATACAGAGCTTTTGCCCATGCAGGGCAAGCTCCATCTAGATCGGTTACTTCACGAACACGTGCGTAACCCTCAGCGAATTTATGTGACTTTGCAGCGACTTCTTTTGATAAGAGCACATTGCTCCCAAGAGCTTGATGATCTGCGTTATTACTCATATTTCTCCTTATGTAAAATTATTGTTTATTTACTTCGCCACCATCGATAACAAAGCAAGATCCTGTTACAAAACTTGATTTGGAAGACACCAAGTAAGAAGTAAGTCCACCAATCTCACTGGGGTCCCCCATCCGTCGCAAAGGTATTTTACGAAGTCTAGCCGTAAGAATATTTTCATCCTCAAGGACAGCAGATTGAGCATCAGTCTCAAATGCTCCAGGGGCGATAGTATTTACTCGAATTCCATAGCGTGCCCATTCAGCTGCCAACGCCTCAGTCAGGCGCATCATTGCTCCTTTCGAGGAGGAATAGCCAGCAAGTTGCGCTTTACCTTTAATACCTGAAGTTGACGCAATGTTGATTATCGAACCTTCTATGTTGGTCTCTATGAAATATTGTGCAGCTTTTCTAGAAAGAATCGCAGGAGCAATTACGTTCACGGCAATCGTTTTTTCCATGACGCTTATATCAGTGTCAACAAATTTTCCTGCTGGAGCAATGCCTGCATTATTTACCACAGCATGTAGCGAGCCAAACTCGCTAATAGCAAATTCGACAAGTTCCTCGATATCGTCTGAAATCTCCATATCCGCAACTTTTATGAAAATCTGTTTGGGCGAATACGATCTCAGTTCTTCCAGAGCGGCTTCAGATCGCGCAGCAGCAACGACAAAAGCGCCTTCATCAACCAAATCTCTTACAATCGCTGCACCTAACCCTCTGCTAGCACCAGTGACGATGACTATTCGACCTTCAAGGTCAAGCTCCATCAGAGACCTCCTTCACTAATCTGGAGGCAATACCCAATCGAAGAACTTCGGATGCTCCTTCATATACGCGCATTGGACGAGCTTGACGATAATATTTCTCAATCTTTGATCCTCGTATTAATCCCCAACGTCCCATCGTTTGGACACATCGATCGACAACCCTCGTTGCAGCTTCAGTAGCTGTGAGTTTCGCCAATGATGAACGATCAAGGTTTCCTTCAGGATCTTCAGCTGCCATTGCCGCGGTTTGGTAAGTAAGTAGCCGAGCAGACTCTAAGTCTGACCATGAATCAGCAAGCAAGGTAGCAACGGGGCCATGTTTGACTAGAGGCCTCCCAAATTGTTCCCGAGATCGACAATGACGAACTGCCTCTTCTAGAGCGCCTTCCATTAATCCCACTGCAGCACCTGCCACAGAAATTCTAAATACAGACAACGTAGCGAGCACATGTCGAAAAGCAGTTCCGGGGTCACCCAAACGAGATGATTCCGGAAGAACAACGCCGTCAAAGGTCAGCTCACCTAAAACATGCGGCGCTATTATCTCAGGAGATGGCGACACAGTTAGACCTTCGACGTCCGCCGGAACAAGAAAAAGAGAATATCCATCCCCTTCTTTCGCTAGTGTCGTATAAAAAGAAGCAGCACCTGCATTAGAAATAAACGATTTCGCACCATTTAGCACCAACCCATCATTTGTTGGCTCTGCCCTTGTTTCAATTCCTTTAAGATCTGATCCGGCTACTGGCTCTGTCAAAGCAAGAGCTGCCAATACATCGCCCCTACCCACAGCTGGAAGCCATTCTTCTTTTTGTGATTCTGTTCCCACACGCGAGATGGCGTAACTACCAATCCCCTGTAAAGCAAAGGCTGAATCTAAGTGTGAGGATGTTTTCATGAATACTTCCCTGGCAAGGCACACCGCAAGCGGATCAACTTCATCAAAACGTCCCCCATATGCAGATGGCACCATAAGATTAGTTAGCCCACTTTCCCTAAGTGCTGTCAGGGTTGGCTCATGCATTACACTCGAGTCATCAGCTTCCATCGCAAATGGTTCGACCTCTTTGGCTAGTAGACGACACTCCTCAACTACTTCTTTATGATTTGCGCTTATCTCAATTGGTAAAGACACTCCACCTCCAGGACGTTTCTCTAAGCGTTGTTATTTTAGTAGCAAATAATACACATAGGAAGTGGAGTTTCAGAATGACATAAAGATCTATTCAAGCTACACTGATTTGAAACAATAGGAGGACCGATATATGACTTTGACCGAAACTCACTTTGACAAAAATGAACTAGCTGAAATGACTCCAGAAGAATTTGTTGATTCGATTCGGGAAGAATGCATGAAGCCCGGTCGTGGGATGTATGATCATCCATTAGTTACTGGTCTTGAAGCTGGGACTATAACACTTCCCCAACTTCAGCTATTCACTGAGCAGTTTTACCTTCATATTTCGCGAATGTTACCGTGGATTGGTGCTATCTATGTACGGTGCCCTCATGAAGAAGTCCGAACAGCACTTGTAAAAAATCTCGCCGAAGAATGTACTGGGTATGAAACTCAAACAGATGCGCATCCTGAGTTACTTCTTCAATTTGCTAGCGCGATTGGATCAGATACTGAGACTATTCGTGCGGCAGAGCAAAGGCCAGCTGGCAGAAGAGTAACTGACTATTTTGAATTTATGGGACTCTGCCGAGAATGGTTCGTCCCTCTGTCAGCTATTGGGATTGGGTTAGAGTCTTTCGTTCCAGAAACATTTACAAGAATGGTTGCAGCATTTAAAAACAACTACGACTTAACAGATCAAGATGTTATTTTCTGGACTATGCATATTCTCGCTGATCAAGACCATGGTGATGAAGGTATAGAGATGGTATCTGACTACGCCCTTACAGGTGACGCTCGAAAGGCAGTTTTTGATTGCACTATCGAGACCAGTCGACTTTTCCACGACCTTTGGATGGTTTACGAACAAGCCTAGTCAAATTTTCGGAGTCGAATGACAGATTCAATTGATCCACGTGACCAGTAAGCGGTAGATACACCAGAGACAATTGCTGAGGAACTTAATCGGCGAGGACATGTGGTGACTTCCTGGAATCAACTTGGACAAGTTTGGATGGAAGAAACCGGTATTGAGACTTCTCAATACCGAATAGGATTACCTTCAGAAGATACTTCACCCACTGTCTTTAAAGTGTATTTTCCCCCAAATTGTCGTGTAGAAGCTCACACGCATGCTTGCGACTATTCAGAAATTATCCTGAAAGGAAGTCAAAAAGTTAGTGGGAAATGGCTCCATGAGGGAGATATAAGAATCGGCCTAGCAAACCGAGGGTATGGACCTCTAATCGCGGGAGAGGAAGGGGTTACTGTCTTGGTTATCTTTAAAAATGGCCATTGGCCTCCAGTCCAGATTGGTGCAGGAGATGGCAGCACGATTAATGCGGAGAAACTCCTTCAAGAATTTAGCTCCGCGGATTCTACAACTGTGTGACTCGAAGCGAATCCAAGAAAGACAAGCCTCGACTGTTCATAAGCTCGTAAGAATCACTGGAAACTTTGCGTAAAAATCTTGATGGCTCAACTCCGTATATGCAGGAGAGTCGTTAGGATCCATCTCCAATCCAGCCTCATACAGTGCTCGGGTAATATTCACTAGAGTTCCATCGGTGCCTTCTGATCCGTCAGTTCGTGCAGATAACCCTGTTACCAATGTTCGTCCGATACAGCTATGTTCACCTCCTCCAACTGCAAACCCCCATGGTTTTACATCTGGAATTTCACGATGAAGGTCATACTCACATGCATCTTCCCCAAAAACATCAATGTCACGATTTGCTGGGGCGATTAAGCAGGCGACTCTCTCTCCAGAGGTGATCTTTTCACCGTTGTTTAAGGTTACGTCTCTTAGAGCAATCCGTAACAGTGCAGGGGCCGGAAGGTGTAATCTCATAGCCTCATGTGCAGCGCGTTTAAGAAATTCTCTATCGAACCTTTTCTCGTAATCCTCTGGATGTTCTTGAAACCATTCATTCAGATGCATTATCACATGTGGAATTGCATGAGTAGTTGTTTGGCTTGAGGCCACCGTATATAGCGTCGCTTCTTGTAGAGGTAACTCATCTTCCCACTCATCGTTCCAATGAAGATACATCAAAGTCAAAAGGTCCCTGGGAAGATCATCCTCGGTGAGGTCACCATTTCTGAACTCATCTATTAAACGAACACGACGCTTCACCGAAGGCAGAAAAAAATCTTTTTCAAAATCGTCACGGACGCTAAGAATACGAGCAATTACTTCGTCGTGATCTTCCGTCGACCATTCAACAGTAGCCCCCATCCCGAGCAAATCGATGTAGTTCATGAAGGCACCGGTACGTTCAGGTGTATCTACACCATCAATCCCTGCGGTTACAGCTGAAATACGCGCCAACATATTTCGTACAAGTAAACATAGGTCAGCTCTAACTACCCCATCTTCTCCCCTATCGCCTACGCATTCTTCGAGGGATTTGGTTATCAATGGGATCAATTCCTCTCGTTCATAATATTCCAAAGCTTCTTTGCGGAATAAGGGGGCTTCAAGCCTCCGTCGCTCAAAGTGAGCATTATGGTCAATAGTAATGAGCGATTGTCCAAAAAAGGGTTGGCTCTCTTGATGTGAACCTTGTCGAAAATCTTTAGATTTTAGGATCTCATCAACTGTCGCAAAATCGTCAAACTTCCTCATTCCAGCGATATATGGAGGAGGCTGCATATCTCTAATACTTGCCATAAGACCTTCCTAAATTTGCTGGTTGATTTTCCTTCGGAATCAAATTAACGAATACTAGCTGATTGGGTATCGACAAAATTATTTAGTCAATAAGTTATAGCCCTTGTAGGACACAGGGTCGCAGCCTCTTCGAGGGAGTCCTCAAATTCAGGTGCAGGCCTATCAACAAGGACTTCGCCAAGTCCGTCAGTACCTATACCAAAAACATCTGGATTAATCCGAACGCAATATGCTGTTCCCTCGCATATTAATGAATTAATTTTTACATGCAATTCGGGGTCGGCCATCGTTCCTCCTATAAATCTCTCAATATCACTGGGAACCGCCCGTAGGCGTCATGGTAACTTAGTTCCGTGAAAGCTGGCATCTCTTCTGGGTCTAGTTCTATTCCAGCTCCGAATAACGCTAGAGCTATATTCACCAACGTTCCATCGGTTCCTTCGTCACCGTCAGTTCGAGCTGAAAGACCGGTAACCAAAGTACGTCCAATACATGTGTGCTCTCCACCGCCAAATGCGAAACCCCACGGTTTCACATCTGGGACTTCTCGATATGGGTCAAAAGATTTTGCATCATCACCGAATACAGAAGTATCACGATTTGCAGGGGTAAAAAGACATGCCACTCGCTCACCTTCGGCAATCTCAATCCCATTACTTAGAGTTACATCTTCAAGTGCTATACGTAATAGCGCAGGAGAAGGTAAATGAAGTCGTATAGCTTCATGGCCAGCACGTTTTAGAAATTCCCTATCAAACCTTTTCTCATAATCTTCTGGGTGTACTTCGAACCATTCATGAAGGTGCATCATCATGTGTGGAACGGCATGGGTTGTTGTCTGACTGGAAGCAACAGTGTATAAGGTTGCCTCACGCAATGGAAGTTCATCATCCCAGTCTTCATTCCAATGAAGATACATTAAAGTCAAAAGATCCCTAGGAAGATCATCTTCTGAGATTTGACCAGCTCGAAATTGATCTATCAATTCGCATCTTCGCTCTACAGACGGACCATAGAACTCTTCTACGAAACCCTGGCGTATAGCTAGTATCCGTTCAATTACTTCTCCATGGTCTTCCGTCGACCATTCTACAGTTGCCCCAGTTCCTAATTGCTCAACGTACGTTCGAAATGCATCAGTACGCTCTGGGGTATCAACACCATCTATCCCAGTTGTAACAGCTGAGATCCGAGCGAGCATATTCCGAACAAGTAAACACAAGTCAGCCCGAACCAACCCGTCCGCACCTCTATTCTGCTCACATTCTTCAAGCGAACTCGAAATTAGCGGAAGTAGTTCCTCCCTTTCATAGTATTCCAAAGCTTCTTTGCGGAATAAGGGGGCCTCAAGTCTTCGACGTTCGAAATGCTCACCATGGTCGATAGTCAGGAGCGAGTCACCAAAGAAAGGTTGGCTCTCTTGATGTGATCCTTGCCGAAAGTTCTTTGATTTAAGGATCTCATCGACTGTCTTGTAATCAACGAAATGCTTAATACCGATAATATGTGGAGGCGGCTCCATATCTCGTATAGTTTCCATAAAATCTCCTGTGCTTTCTTCTAGATTAGTTGTTATGAAAAGTTGGTGCGAACTGGCTACCGGTCAATTCCTAAAACTGCCGCATTAAAGTACTGAGCCCCCGAACCCGCTCCAGTAACTAATGCGGTTTCGGCCTCAATAACCTGGCCGGTTTTGGCTGTCCCACGAAGTTGCGTTACAGCTTCAACGATCTTTAAAGTTGGTCCTCCCCACCCAGTATGGCTAAATGAAAGAAGTCCGCCATCAGTATTAGTTGGAAACCTTTCTCCCAAACCGATGCCGTTTTCATAAACAAATTCAACCCCTTCACCTGAATCACATAACCCCATTGTCTCGAACTGGCGTATCACTTCCCAAGTGTTTATATCATAGAGTTCATATACATCTATATCTCGAGGGGAAAGGCCCGCTATCCCAAATGTACGAGCCAAAGCATCCTTCCCTAAGTCACCTACTTCGTCATAACGAGGTGGGTCAACATACTGCTGCCTATACCACTCGGAGCTCCCCCCAAGAATTCTGATAGGAGGATTCGGACAATCTCTAGCTCTTTCGACAGTTGTAACTACTACAGCTGATGCTCCTTCAGTAGCTAAACAAAGATCAAGCAAATGGAATGGTTCGCAAATTATTGGAGAGGAGACAATATCTTCCGGAGTGTATGGTCCACGGCCATACATAACCGCATTTGGATTAATTGCCCCAGCATTGCGTATAGTTGCAGCAGCATAAGATAGGCGATCCCGATCTGGTTTAAATCGCTGGAAATATACATTGGCGATAAGCGCAAAATGGGCTGCAGTAAACAAGCCCCAAGGCTCCACGAATTCATTTTTTGGCCTGGTATACGTAGCAAGCTCGGACTCTCCTAGGACACCCGCTTGGCCACCAAAAATCACTGCAACATCGCATAAGCCAGCAGAAACTGCAGCAGCCGCATCTAGAACTCCAGGGATTCCTTGAGGATAAGTATCACCTACCCATCGAAATGAAGTCCCAAGTACTCCCGACCAGTCAATCACCCCTGAATCAAACGATGTACCACCTGGACCGGGCCAGCGTGCAGCTATGCCATCAACTTCATCGAGCGTTATTCCAGCGTCCTCTAAAGCTAGATTCAATGCTTCTACACAAACAGCGATGCTGCTCATACTAAGTGATTTAGATTGTTTGGTTAAACCAATTCCAGCTATCGCCGCGTTCAGATTCATCACACTTGTCTTCCGGAGCCCCAGAACTTATCTCTAATTTCGTTCTTAGCGATTTTTCCTACAGCATTTTTCGGTAAGGTATCCCAAATTTCGATCCGCTCAGGAATTTTGATTGAAGTCAGCTCTGATTCTCGGCAATGAAGTCGAAGTTCTTCTTGTTCAACATTCGCTCCATCCACCAAAGCAACTACCGCTATAATTGCTTCACCCCACTCAGGGTCCGGAACGCCTACGACGGTAGCTTCAAGTATTTCCTCATGTCGATACAAAACATTCTCTATTTCAGTAGGAGCAATATTCAATCCTCCACGAATAATCAAATTTTTCTTTCTGTCAACAATAAAAATGTAACCATCATCGCTCACTTCAGCAATATCACCTGAATGCATCCAATCATCTATAAGAACTTCCTCTGTTCGCTCAGGGTCACGGTAATACCCCTTCATAACATGCGGACCAGCAAAGATAACCTCTCCCCTCTCACCTGGCTCGACATCCTTTCCTTCTTCATCAATCACTCGAACGCTGACAGCGTAAGAAGCTTGACCACACGAAGATAGGAGTTCGGGTCGGTCATTTAACCCAAGTAAATGATCGCTTTTCCGCAGAATAGTCCCGATCGAAGCAATCTCAGCCATTCCGTATAATTGATTGAATATGTTACCGAACCGATCTACAAGCTCTCTTAGGCGATCCGGTGAAATTGGCGATGACCCATACCCCAATGTAACCAATCCAAAAAGTTTTGTATCTGCATCACGAGGAAGGCGATCAAGGACCCTCATCAACTGTGTAGGTACTAGAAAACTGTGAGTCACTCCCTCCTTTTCAACTTCACGGGCGAAAGCCACCGGATCAAAATTCCGACTATCCCTAAATCCAATAGATGCCCCGACGGTAAGGCATGGAACAATCGTGATATTAACGCTGGAGTTATGAGGAATTTGAATAAGGTATCGGGATTCTGAGTCGATTTGGTATTCCATACAGGCAACCGTTGCATGCTGGGTTGCTCTGGAGTGATCAAATAAAACGCCTTTCGGTCTTCCGGTTGTTCCACTGGTGTAGACGATACAGAAATCATCATCATGTTGAACTCCATGAAGGGTATCAGGAGTATGGTTAGGCATCTTGGAAACGTCCGTTAGCCAACTATCTGAATCAAGAACAACTAACGGCAAATCAAATTCTTCCGCTATGGGATTGATATCCACATAATGCTCTTCATCCGTAATTACCAATGATGGCTGTGCGTTTTCAAATATTTGCTCCAATTCGGTGATCCCCAATCGAAAATTCAAACCAACATACACCAGTCCGCATTTGGCAATCCCCCCCATGATTTCAATTACTTCATGCCGGTTTGCTACGAAAAGAGCAACTCGATCTCCTTTCGTTAAACCCTTTGAAGAAAGCCAATGAGCTACTTGATTGCTTCTTTCATCAAGTTGCTGATAGTTCAGTTGAGTATCTCCGAATATCGCGGGAGATTCTGGTGCCCTAACTGCATTTCTACGGATAGCTAAACCAACGTTCATTGATCTCCTTTACTCAGAGTAAACACAGGAAGCATAGTTCCAGCGAAATTCTGGAAGTGCGCCTTTACTTTTGATCCAATATCAAACTCATTTGGATCACACTTTACGATCCACGAAAACATCCTCCAGCCTTCATCTAATTCAATGTCAGCGATAATTAGAGGGTTAGGGAAAGAGTCGTCTGGAGGCCTATGCACAACTGTATAGCTGTATATAGTCCCCTCCCCAGAACTTTTCTGATACTCCCAAGTATCTGATTGACAGTTAGGGCAAAGGACTTGAGGACTAAAGAAACTTTTGTCGCAGGATCCGCATACAGGACGAACTAGAATGCTCTCCTGGGCTTGCTCCCAAAATATATCTGTTAATCCTTCGGCAGGATTGTTAGGCATCCTTGGCCTCCTGCAAAAGTGCAGCAGCTGCATCTCGAACGCTCATACCTACTTCGACTCCTCTATCACGCGCTGGTTGGTTACATGCACTGATTGACCCTTCATAATATGCTTTAAATGCATCTCCCACTGGAGCACTCCATGCATCGCAACAAGCTCCGGCTAGACCATGAGCTTCGGTTGTTTCCAGCCCAGCAATCCCTGCTTTATTTTTACTCATACCTCCGTCAGAGCATATAAAACCATGGGGAGATACTTCAAGGAGAAATTTTGCTCCTGAACGGCCTGTATGTCCCGCGGTAACTAAAACATTCTTTGTGTCTTCAGGTAAAGCAAAAACAATCGAATCTGTAACAATAATCTCTCTTCCGGTATCTGATGTCATAACAGACTCACGCCGTATTTTCGTTCCAGCCGTAATATCGCCCGGATCATTTGAAATTAGGATTTCTGCAGCTTCAGAGACGGTCATTCCTTCGTTAACACCAGCTCTCTCTGCAAGTACATTTACTCTTGAGATGACTCCGGTTTCATAAAGGTCAACACCATTACCTAACTCTGCACTCATACCATCAGCAGCCGCAGCAGGAATACCTAAAGCTTCGAGATACCAAAGACCAGCTATTCCAGCACCATCTTTACCGATACATCCATCATGTCCAATTACTGCACGAGGCCTATGTGGGGCCATTAGACGCGCTGGTAAAACTCCCAGATAGGAAGCCGGAACAACCACATCGGAGTCACGATTACGAGCATCAACATATCGCGCTGAATCCATTGCAATCACGCGTCGGCCACCACTTTCCCACATAACATCATGAGGGTGATCTGCTTCATCATTAAGTAGAGGTGCTTCTTCTGCCATTATCATCTCCTTAGTATTCTGGATGTATATCACTATGGTAAATTCTCAAAATTGAGCTGACAAATGCACCCCAGATAGACCTCATACACTTATTTGTTTCAGAGTGAACCTTTGTATAACTTAGTCATATGGCAGATCAACAAAATTGGATAAACGTTACGACATTAGGCGACCTTATTGACATGAAAGCTTCTCTTCATCCAGATAAAGAAGCTGTAGTTTTCCGTGATGAACGTCACACATATAGCGATATTGCTAAACAAGCAGAGCACATTTCAAAATCTCTCCTTGCTTTAGGAGTAGAGTCAGGAGACCGCGTTGGCTATTTTCTAGGTGAATGTGTTGAGACAGTGGCGATTATATTAGGTGCTGCAAAAATTGGGGCTATCGTTGCTCCGATTAACTCTAGATTCAAACCTAGAGAACTAAGACAAGTTATTGTTCACGCAGGAATGAAGGTTGTTTTTACTACAACATCAGATCATGGCACCGACTTCAACGAACTTATCCAAAAAACATTCCCCCAAATTAGTGAATCTAAAACCAAAGATCTTAATTTAACAGAAGCTCCAGAATTGCAAACAATAGTTGTGCTAGACAGAACAGAGCGCTCGGGATCTAGAAACTTAAACGACCTTGATGAGTCGGTTTCTTCCATAAGCGACGAGGAAGTTCACTTACGTCAAATAGGTGTTCGAGTTCGTGATACTGCAATAATTATGTACACCTCTGGTACCACGGCTATGCCCAAAGGGGCGATGCTCAGTCACGAAGCATTCAGTAGATACGGGATTTCTATCAAACAACGAATGGATCTTAATGAGGAAGATAAAATCTGGTCTGCTCTTCCCATGTTTCATATAGGAGGAGTCGCCTTTATATTGGCTTCGATTTTTGTTGGGGGTACTTTTTTCCACACAGGATATTTTGACCCTGGTGTTGCACTTGCTCAGATTCGTAATGAAAAATGTACCGTTGCTCTTCCAGCATTCGAAACAATATGGCTTCCGATACTAAATCACAAAGATCGAGATGAGAAGGACTTCGAGGCACTAAGGACTTTGATGGTGGTCGGAGTCCCCGAGAGACTCCGGAAATTTCAAGAGGAAACCCCCCACGCCCCTCTCTTGAATGCTTTTGGGCAAACAGAGACTTGCGCGTTCCTTGCTCTTTCGGAATTAGATGATGACCCTGAACTCCGATTTACTACTGGTGGTTTCCCTCTGCCTGGGATGGAAGCCGAAGTTCATGACCCTGAGACTGGGAAACTCCTTCCTTATGGCAGCGTCGGTGAGATTTGGTACCGTGGTCCAAATATGTTTGATGGCTACTTCAGGGATCAAGAGTTAAATGAAAAAGTATTTGACGAGCGGGGATTCTTCCGAACCGGTGATATTGGTGAGATAGATACTGACGGACGAGTAACTTTCATTTCTCGACTAAAAGACATGCTAAAAGTCGGTGGTGAGAACGTTGCTGCTGCGGAAGTAGAGGGGTACCTCATAACGCATCCTGATATAGCTTTAGCTCAGGTGGTTGCTGCCCCTGATGAGCGATACGTAGAAGTTCCCGCTGCCTATATTCAACTGAACCCCGAAGCCAAAGTTACAGAGCAAGAAATTATAGATTTCTGCCGAGGCGAGATCGCTACTTACAGAATTCCAAGGTACGTAAGGTTCGTTACTGAATGGCCAATGTCTGGAACTAAAATTAAAAAAGTTACATTACGTGAAATGATCTCCGAAGAATTAAAGAGCAAGGGGATAACATCAGCCGAGAAAATTGTATCTTCCTAGTATTAAAATTTATTAATCTTCCAATCCGGTCTTTCCAGCCTCTCGCATAAACGGAACATTGACCATGTGCTGTGGATCATTACTTTTTGAACCTGAAGTGAAACCCGCATCAACCGTAAGACAGTGGCCGTTTGTATAGCCTGACTCGTCTGAAGCGAGAAATAAGGCGGCGTTAGCAACATCTTCAGCGGTTCCAGCCCTCCCTTTTAAAGGAGAATTCTCAGCGAGAGTCCCCTTTATTTCGTCCATAGCCATAAAATCTCCGAGATGGGCTTGTGCTGCTAGTGGTGTTACTACCCCACTCGGAGCAATACAGTTAACACGAATACCGTATCTACATAACTCCGCAGCCGTGTTCCTTGTCAATCCAACAATGGCATGTTTCGCAGCTGCGTAGGCATGAGGTCCAAATCCACCACTTAATCCGGCAGTACTCGCCATATTGATGATTGAACCGCTTTCTTGAGGCTTCATTTTTGCTGCTGCATACTTAATTCCGAGGAAAGAACCTGCGACAAGAACTTCTAACGTTCTTTGAAATTCAGCAAGGAGTATCTGATCAATTGGTGCTCTTGCCCCAACAATTCCAGCGTTATTCATCATAATGTCAAGTTTTCCAGTTATTTTAACTCCTTCTGAAAGAAGATTTTCAACTTGTTCTTCTTTCGTAACGTCACAGAAGAAGTAACTAGCTTTTGATCCAAGACTTTCAGCGACTGCTAACCCAAGATCATTTTGGATGTCCCCTAAAACGACATAAGCACCTTCATCCACAAAGGTTTTAGCAGTTGCTTCCCCGATACCACTTGACGCACCAGTAATTACTGCTACTTTTCCATCTAAGCGACCAGCCATTTACCTAATGTAGCAATAACCAAAGACAAGCTTGGCTATATTGGATAAAAGATCAAAGGGGGATTTATGGAGACTGGACAAAAAAACAAAGAAACGATTGAATCACTTACAACAGATGAAATCACAAGTGAACTCAATCGTCGTGGCCACATTGTAACGTCATGGGATGGCATTGGAGGCATCACTTTACCTACGGAAGCTATAGCGACAATGTACAAAATTGGGCTACCAGAAAATCCTGAAGCTCCAACTGTCTTTAAAATGAATTTCCCTCCGGGTTGTACAATAGAGTCACACACTCATGCATGTGATTATTCCGAGATTGTCTTAGAGGGATCTCAAATGATCGGTCGAACATGGTTGTATCCAGGAGATGTTCGAATTGGACTAGCCAATCGTGGATATGGGCCTCTCGTTGCAGGACCGGAAGGTGCTACTGTATTGGTTATATTTGCTGACAGCAATTGGGAAGGTATTCCCTTAGGGCAGGGGTCAGGAAACACACTCGGTACAACTGAAATCACTGATCGATTTGAAGCCTAAGCAAAAAACATCAATAGATCGTCGAGCCGTATGGGTTTCAGAGGTAACTATTGATGCAGTCAAGCATTTCGTTTGGGGCATTGGAGATAATAACCCCTTATGGCTAGATAAAGCTTATGCATCAAATTCACAATGGGGTGAGATAATAGCGCCTCCTTCCTTTGCCTATGCGATCAATGAAACGACTGTAGCCCCAGGGATGGAAGGGTACGAGCGACACTATCAGTCTGTTGATTGGGAATGGTTTTTCCCATTTAAACTAGGGGATTTATTAACTTCAGAATCTCAGTTGTTGGAAGAGAGACCAGGCTCTTCCCCAGGTGTTATCGAACAACGCGGTCAGACTGAATTCTTCGACAGTTCTTCACGACTTATAGCTCGATCTATAGTTACTTGCANACGAGACAATAATCCTCTTCCATCAATTAACGATCGAGTAGAAATCAGATATAGCAGCGATGAACTGTTAGATATAGAGGAGAGAGTTATCTCGGAATTACCTCAAGGTAGCACTTCTAGATACGGTGATGAGCTGCTCATTGGAGATAGTGTCGGAACAATTACCAAAGGACCACTTAGCATCATGGACATTGTTGCATGGTGCGCAGGAACAAAAGGAGCACCAGATGATAGTTCAGAATATAGCTCCGGTGGTTTGGATAGCCAATCAGCAACGGGTCCGCAGGTCGTCGCATGGATAATCAATTTGGTATCAAATTGGATGGGAGATACCGGAGTCTTAAAACGGCTATCAACAGATATCGAAATTCTTCCATTCTTGGGTAGCACGACAACAATATCTGGAAATGTTGTCAAACTAACCCGAAGTGATTCGGGATACATTTCCGAATTATCCCTATCCTGCTACCTACAGAATAACGAATTGATAGCTACTTCTAGTGCCCTAATTGAACTCCCAAATAAGGAAAGTTATATTTAAGTCCCTCTAATTAATGAAAATGGTCTGGACGTATTTAATCATTTNCTTTAGCTTCTTTTAATGGACAATTCACTGAGCCCGAAGGAACAAATAGTCATTGCTTGCAAAGCGCTAGCCCTATATGGCTGTGGGTCTGGCATAGGCGGACACGTTTCAATCCGGGTTCCCAACGAAGAAGCATTTTGGATTAATGTTTTCGATCGAACTCTTGCTGAAATAAATAATGAGGATTTACTTATGATTGACTTTGAGGGGAACATCCTTGAAGGAGACAGAGAAGTAAGTATTGGCCATGAGTTTCACCCAGGAATATACAGGGCACGAGAAGATATAAATTCAATAGTTCACACTCATGGACCATGGGGTACAGCTTTGGCTGGACTCGCGCGCCCTTTAAAAATTCGCCACAATCTTGCCTGCCTCTTTCACAATAATCAAGCTTTGAGCCCAGATGATTCTTTCTCTTCGATCGGGCCTGTCATTGGTGATTCAGATACAGTTATCATCCCATGGCACGGCTGTATAACTGTTGGAACAAATATCGCCCGAGCAGCAGCACTCCATGTAACACTTGAGGATATGGCGAGGTTGGATATACTTCTTGAACCTTCAGGAGCTCCTGAACTTCCTCTTGAGTGGCGAGATCAACTTAGAGATCTTGTAGATGATAAAGCAGGTTACCTAGAGCAAACTTGGGAACTTATGTGCCGTCGCGTGACAGCACAAAAATAGCAGCACCGTTAGGTATACAAACAAGAGGAATTAATACTATCGAATTTCTCTTGCCCCAATAGAGCAAGTGTTCTATCTACGTCTGCGGCCAAAATTGATAGAACCTTGTCTACACCCTGCTGCCCAGCAGCCGCTAGCCCCCAGTACCATGCTCGACCCCCGCAAGCCGCCGTAGCTCCCATTGCGCGTGCCTTTACAATATCTTCACCACGACGCACNCCTCCATCTAAAAATATTTCTGCACGGTGACCTACAGCATGAACTATCGATTCAAACACGGTCGCAACCCCAGGTACAAAACTCATTTGTCTTCCCCCGTGGTTGGAGACAATAATTCCGTCGGCTCCGGCATTAACGGCATTGATAGCATCATCCGAAGTCATAATCCCTTTAACCAGTAGTGGCCCAGACCAAGTTTTACGTATTAGAGCCAAGTCATTCCATGTTTTAGTAGGGTCGACTAATTCACGGTCTACGTATTCACCAATTGAGCTTGCATCATCTCCATCTGCAACTCCAGATAGATTCGCGAATGTAATTTCAGGGCCACGCAACATACCAAACAACCATTTGGGCTTTCGAAGAGTATTTAAGGCATTTTTAGGTCGAATACGAATAGGGAGCGACATGCCATTCACTAAGTCTCTCTCTCGCTTTCCTACTACTGGCACATCAACCGTTATTACTAGAGCTTCATAGCCTGATCGCTTGGCCCTATCTATCAACGAAACTATGACTTCTTGGTCACCCCATAGATAAAGCTGAAACCACAACCTACCTTTCGAAACTTCCGATATTTCCTCCAAGGTGTACCCAGAAGCTGTGCTTACACAGAATATCGCCCCCGCATGTGCAGAAGCCTCCGCTACAGCCAACTCACCTTTCGGGTGAGCCAAAGTAGCCATACCCGAAGGAGAGAGAATAAACGGAAGAGGAGTTCTTTCACCAAAGACATCTATTGAAATATCTCGATTAGATATATCAGTAAGAAAACTTGGGCGCAAGTGAATTGCATTAAGGGAACTTCGATTTGCTAGCACCGCTAGTTCACCATCAGCACCACCATCAATAAAATCCCAAACCATTTTTGGTAGCTTACGTTTTGCTATCTCTCTTGCATCCTCAACCGTGTGTATAGAGTCAATACCTGATGTATTCGTACCTAGCATTTTTGCTATTTGTGAAATTTTCATTTGGGTCTATCCAGTTTTCTTTGAGGCTATTTCACTTGCAGCAAGGTACCCATACGTCATTGCTCTACAAAGTGAATAGCCGCTGTTATATCCGGCACCTCCACCTGTTGTTCTTGCAACACATTCTCCTACAGCAAATAAACCTTCAATCGGTGAATTGTTTTTATCCAATACTCTTCCAGATTTCCCTGCTACAAGTCCTCCAGCAGCTATACCAGTATTTAACAATCGCATCTTCATTCCATGAAATGGTGGGTCCAACACCGGACCTACATTTGGATTTGGTTTGTGATCACCGTCACCTCGGAAGGTCCTCACTGACGCATTGCTTCCGCGCCCGAAATAGGGATCCTCTCCCTTCGAGGCATAGATATTAAACTCTTTGATCGTTTCTTCTAAGCCACTTGAGTTTATTCCTAATTCTTCAGCAAGGGTCGTAAGATCAGAGGCTGATGTTACGAGACCATCAACGTAAGGTTGTCCAGGTCCCGTAATACCCAAACCGTATCGATTGTGATGCCAATCATCCCAAATCATAAAAAAAGGCAGGTTAGGCTTTTCCCCATTTTTATCTATCCGCATAGCACCCGCAATAACATCCGGGTGGAATGAATCATCACAGAAACGTCGACCCCTTTCATTAACGAGAATTGTGTGAGGCATACAGTGTTCATAGCACCCTCTATAACCAGAATCTCCTTCAAAAATAGGTTCTGGTAACTTATACCCTGGAGTTATCGGGGCTGCAGTTCCAGGAACTGCACTTGTCGCCGCCCCCACTTCAGCTCCTAATGTTATTCCATCCCCCGCCACTGAGACAGGGGCAAGACTCCCACCATGTTCAGAAGGGATGCCAACAAATTTCTCACTAAGCGCAGAGGACCAATCATGAGATCCTGTAGCCAAGATGACTTGGCCAAGTATCTCAATGGTTCCAGTTGGGCCTTCTGATCTAATTCCTTTAATACCAGCCTCATCTTCTAAGAGCTTCGTTACAGGTTGCTCGGTGAAGACATCTATGTCTCGTTCAAATATGCCCTTCACAAACCAAGCAGCTATCCCTTGACCGAAAGTTAGAGTATCGGAAGATTTTCTCTCTTCCATTAATTCTTTATCCCAGCGATCGCGAGCTGAAACTCCCCCCCAAGCAAACATCTCTTCATAGGTGATACCGATAGGCCAGTGTGGAGCATCCACGAGAAGCTTGCGGCTTTCACCAAGCAACTCCCCATCTATTGGATCTCCGGTAAGATAACGTCCAGTTGCTTTAGAACCAGGAGCTTCGGGGTAATAGTAATCTTCGTAGTTGGGTATTAACCGCCATTGAATTACACCCTCAGTTTCAAACCACTTTGCTGCTTCGGCTGCTCCATCAACCCATTCTGTAGCCATCTGATTATCAAACAATTCTGGATGATTTCCCGCTATCGATCGGACATATTCCAAGGTCTCTTCAATCGAGTCTTCGATACCCAACCTCTTTGCAACATGATTCGCACCAACCCATACCTGCCCTCCAGACCAGGCCGTTGCCCCGCCAAGATGTGCTGATTTTTCAATAATACAAACTGAAGTTCCCAAACTGTGTGCGCGGATAGCTGCCGCAAGGCCACCTATACCCGAACCTACAACTACGACGTCATAAGAAATTTTCTCTGTCATGGCTTTGAACCATCCCTAGCCTGAAAAAACGACTGGATATTTTCCGAAATATGGTCTGGTTGTTGAATCATCCATCTCAGGTGGATTTTCTGGATCAGGTCGAACGCCGTTTAGGAACATTGTTTGTATGGCTACTGGGACTAGGCCAAATAAATGGTCATCTAAACTTTTCTCTGGAGAAAAAGCTAGCCCGACTGCGAGATCCTGCCCTATACATGCATGCGTTCCTTGGCCGAAACTTAAACCCCATGGGGATACGCCATCTGGTAATTCCCGATCCGGATTGAAGTGTTCGGCGTCTTGACCAAATAATTCTTTATCTCTGTTCACAGCTTCTAAGTCAATGACCACACGATCGCCCTCTTTTATCTCTATTCCTGACCTAAGAGTTATATCTTCTAAGGCCCAACGGGCAGCAATTGGAGAAGATGGTTGTAGTCGGATAGTTTCATGCGTAGAACGTTGAAGAAATAGTCGATCGTTGTACGCACGAGAAGTATCTTCTGGATGATCTTCGATCCACTTAAAGATATTGTGAATGACCCTATTAAAAGCTGTTGCAGATGTGTGGCCACCAGCGAGCAGTAAGAAGGCTATTTCACGCCTTATTGATGCCCTATCCATTGGTATCTTGTCTTGGTTGCGGAGCAAAACCATCAAAATATCTTTCGGAAGGTCTTCTTCCAATATTTCGCCTGCTTCAAAATCCCTCAGCAATGCTTTCCGCCGAGTAATCCCATCTTCGAGAAATTCTGCATCAAACGCTTCCAAAGATTCTTGGATTTCCTGTATTTTGGCGTCTTTGTCGCCAGTGTAGAAAGACAGTGTCGCAGCCTCTATGAAGTCCAGCATGTATGCGTAGAGGCGAAATGTTTCTTCGGCGGTACCCTCTGGTCGGTCAACTCCGGCAGTTGCCGCCGCCAAATTCATCATCAGTTGATGGCCGAAATCAACCAATTCTGCTTTTCCTTCATCTAGATAGGGACGAACGGTTTCCTCAATGATGTCTGGAAATATTTCTCTTTCGTAAGAGAAAAAAGTGTCTCTTCGAAATAGCCGATTTTCTAATCTCCTTCTTTTCCGGTGTTCATCGCCATGCAAATTGATAAGCACATCTCCCATAACTACTTCACCATCATCATAAAGAGCTTGTTTGAGTGTCTTATTCCTATAGCACTCACGAGCGTCATCGGGTTTAGTTATTATGATTTCTGCCATTTATCTCCCCTTTACTATCTCTAGCTTCTTAAAAACTCTCATAGTTGTCAACTTAGAAATAGTACTGGATAACTACTAAAGTGCTTTCTCTCTGAATTTGGATCCAATACAGGTGGATTGAGTTGGTCTTTCGTTCCTCCGGCCGAAAGCAAAGCATGTACCATTATTGCAACAGTTCCATACAAGGCATCTTCATTAGGCCTTGTATGATCTATCTCTAGGCCTCCGTCAAGTTCTGCGCCGACACACGCATGTGAACCAGCACCAAAGCTCATACCCCAACGGGCAATTCCATCGGGAACGTTACGATGTGGATCATAAACATCAGCGGTATTGCCAAATACCGTCGGATCTCGATTAGCTTTAATTAAATCCAAAACCACATGTGCCCCCTCCGGCAATAGAGTCCCATCTGACAATTCAACATCCTCAAGCGGTGTTCTGAGAGCGACAGGACTTGCGGGACTAAGCCTCAACGATTCGTGCATGCACCGTTGAACAAAGGATAGGTCGTTTCTAGCTAGTTCCAGGTCAGATGGATTTTGCTCTCCCCACGAGAATAAATCATCGACTGTGTGGGTAAAGGCATTAGCTGTCGAATGTGCGCCTGCTTGAAGATAAAAACAGATCTCACGAAAGACAACATCATCATCCAATTTGAGAGATTCAGCATTATTTAAAAGCGTAGTAAAGACATCACGCGGCAACGCGTCTTCAGATATTTTTCCACTTGCCAACTCTAAAAGTAACTCTTCACGTCGATTTTTTGAAGGCAGGAAAAAGTCTCTATGGAACGATTCCATAGCTTTTCTTACTTCAGAGCGAACTTCATCTTTGTCTCTAGTGGAATGCATAATGGTTGCGCCTTCACTGAATTTCTTGACTTTCGAGTACAGCAAGTCTGTTTGCTCTTCATCCCGAGGGTCTTGGTCAATTCCAGCGATAGTCGCTGTGAGGTTCATTGCACATCGATATCCGATTTGAGCAAGGTCCCCTGCCCCTTTTTCGACAAAGGGCTTCATCGTGGCGTCTATTGTTTCTCCAAGAATCTCATGTTCCCAATAACTAAAGATTTCTCGCCGAAATAAGCGGTTCTCTAACCTTCTTCGCTCCCGATGCTCTAATCCATGGAGGTCAAGAAGGGTACCCTCCATAACGATTGCGCCTTCTGTATAACCGGCCTGTCGAAGGTGCTTCGACCTGAAAGCTTCCTTGACATGCAACCAGTTAGATAGCTCGATCATCATATTTCCCTTAGAGTATTTGCATCCACTAGAAGAAAGGATAGGTTCTGAAACATGAGTAATCCAAATGAAATATTCGAAACGTTTCTAGAATCTATGGAATCGTGCGACATCGATCGCATTCTTCAAAGTTTTACTGATCAGTCGAGCTGG
>PAZD01000007.1 GCA_002715405.1 Acidimicrobiaceae bacterium | reverse complement strand
AAATACATATATTTCATATCTTGTTTATCATATTTCAAATAAAGGATATTTGATGATTGATTTTTATGAGATTCACATTCAACATTCGGACACTTGATGTTTGGATTATTTTTGATAGTAGGTAATGTTATATCTTCTTTTAAATGTTTATTTTGACTAATTGTTTCACTTAAATCAATAGACATCTGATCATCATAAATGTATGTTTGATGATTTTCTTGTTGATTCCCACAAGTTTTACAACCTAAATATAATTCCTTAGTTTCTTCATTCTCATATAAATAAAGTAGATTATCACATACTTTGCAAAAACTCATATCCATTTTATCGTTTATTATATTATAAAGTTATAAATATTATTCAATTTTGTCAATTTAAAAAATCTTGAAAGTAATCAAATGTTTCTTTATAATTAAGTATATGATTAATCTTATAAAATTGAATAATACATTGTTTTGATTCTTTTTGTTTCCATCCACGAATAGTTTTTTGAATACATTCTTTGTTTGAGTTAAAATGTGTTTTAACATATTCTTGAAACTCTTCAAATCCTTCCGGAACTTCTTTAATATTTTTAAGAATTAAATTACGATAGGTATTAAAATATACAATCTCATTATACATTTTATTGATATTTCCATTGTTGTTTTCTTGTCCAGGTTCATGATGTAATGGATTATTGTCTAGTAATGATTGAATTGTTAATAATACAGTAGTAATATCCATGATCGATGTCCATTTTGGTCCATTCCATGTTCCTAAAATTGAAAGACATACTTTACCACCATTTGTATTACCTCCGACATAAATATTCGGATGGATTCGGACATTATTTCTTGAAACATAACTTATAGTAGGTGGAGAAAATGGATAATTATTAGGAAAGGAAATATTAAAGAATAAAAATCCTCCTTCATATAATGTACCTTTAGGTCCAACAATCATAGCCTTCGCACGCATTAGATTCTCTTCATCAAAATGAATATAAATTCCAAGAGAATTTAAATTCTTTGATTCAATTTCTTTTAAGTCTTTATTTAAAATTCGTTTTAATGCTGTTTTACTCGCCATAAATAATAAATTATATCTATTGTTTTTTTAAATAGTATTCAAAAAATTTGAAAAATTAATACATAAGAATTAAAATATAGAAAGATAATATGATATATTCAAAATTAGTCAATTTTCTAGAGAAATATAGAAAAATTGATGGTGAAACATATACACATATTATATATTCTGATACAGATAATTTAAAGGGTTCCTACAATATACCCACTAATCTATTAGAAGATTTTTATAGTTTAGTTCATAAATCAGTTTTTAAGAAGAATGATAGATATACATTAGTTGAAAAAATACATGGAATTTGTCCTTTTATTGTTGATATAGATCTTAAATTTAAAGAAAGATTAACAGGGAGGCAATATAATGATGTTATCTTAAAAAAAATTATTAATGATATCTTTTCTAAGATGAGTAATGTTTATATAATCGGTGAAGAACAAAAGGTATGTTGGGTTACAGAAAAAAAAGACTATCGTACTATTGAGGGTAAAAGTTATCAATCAAAAGATGGTATCCACCTTCTATTTCCTTATATTATTGCGGATAAAAAGGCACATAAAATATTACGTGATGGTATTGTAGAATCAGATTACCATCAATACTTTAAAGATGAAGATAAAATTCCACCTATGAATTCGATGAAAGAGATCATAGATGATTGTGCGTATAAAAGTGGAAATTGGATGGTTTATGGTTGTGGTAAACCAAGTGATGAATCAATTTATAAACTAACTAAGATTTATAAATTAACGAGTAGTGAACTTTTAAATGTTCCAATTGATACTTATGAGAGTGATCCACTTGAGATCATTAATTGTAATAGTGTTGCGAAACATAAAGACATAAATGTAAAATATACAGAAACGACTGAAAATCGACTTAAAAACAAACCACTCAAAACTAGTAGTTCAATGGAAAGTATTGAGATTCATCCTGCTGTGATAAATGCTTCTCAAAAACATGATATCGAGACGGCTAAAAAATTAGCGATGATCCTTTCAACGCAACGGGCAAGTAACTATGATGACTGGAAAGATGTTGGATTCTGTCTACATAGTATTAGTTCTGAATTGCTTCCATCTTGGATTGCGTTTAGTAAAAAATGGTCAATGTGGACGGATAAAAATGAATGTGAACGACAATGGGAATGGTTCAATGGAAATAATCGTCGTAAGTGGACAATAGGATCATTACATTATTGGGCAAAAGAAGATAACTTTGAATCCTATAAGGAAATAATTAAGGAATCACTTGAAAGTTATGTAAGGTTGAGTATTAAGGGTGATAAAGCAACAGGACCACATGCTGATGTCGCAAATGTAATCTATCATTATTTTAAGGATTGTTTCGTATGTGCTGACTTAAAAGAAAATTTATGGTATTATTTTAACGAAAGACTTGGTGGTCGGTGGGAAGAAACCGAGATGGGGCATCGGTTAAGGTCGCGGTTATCGAATGAAATAGTTGAACTTTATATGTATTGGCAAGCAAAGTATCAACAATTAGCACATGGAGTCGATGAAGAAGATGAAATGCATAGTATTCTAAATAATCGTATCACAAATTGTAGTAAAGTTATCATTAAATTAAAGGACTCAAGTTATAAAGATAAGATTATGAAAGAATGTAGAGAACTTTTCTATGATGAAAAGTTTAAGGAAAAATTAGATGATCAAAGGAACCTTATTGGTTTTGATAATGGTGTATATGATCTTAGTAAAAGTGTCTTTCGGTGTGGTTTACCATCGGATTATGTGAGCTTAACATGTGGAATTACATTACCAGTGGTTAAATCATCATTACCAGTATGTTTGGAAGAGATTAAAGAGACGATTCAAGAAATGAGTGATTATGAATCATTGAATGATGGATTGAATGATTTCTTACTTAAGGTATTTCCAAATCAAAAAGTAAGGGATTATACACTTCGTTTCCTATCAAGTTGTCTATCAGGTGAAATAAGAGAAGAAAAGTTTTACTTCTGGACTGGATCAGGTGGTAATGGTAAATCTAAGTTGGTGGACCTTGTAGAGTTTTCTTTGGGTGAATATTCAAAATCGATGGATGTCTCTTATCTAACAACACGAAAGGGTAGTTCTTCATCAGCATCACCAGAACTAGAGAATATTAAGAAGGCTCGATTTGTATGGATGTCAGAGCCTGAGAAGACAGATACTATCTATGGAGGAAAATTAAAGTTAATGACAGGTGGTGATAAAATGACATCAAGGGGATTATTTAAGGGTACTGAACAATTTAAACCTCAGTTCAAGATTATACTTATGTGTAATGATCTTCCAAAACTAAGTGGAAATGATGGAGGTATTTGGAGGCGTTTGGAAGTAGTTGAATATATTTCAAAATTTACAGATGATCCAAGGCCGAGTCCAGCAAACCCCTATCAATACTTAGCAGATGAACAATTAGATAAGAAATTGGAATCATGGAGAGTAATATTTATAATAAATCTACTCGAAACATATGTTAAATATGATCAAGAAGGGACTAAACCTCCTCCAGAGGTAAAAGAACAAACAAAGGCATATAGAACAGCAAATGATATCGTTGCTAATTGGGTGGATGATGATTTGGAAGAATGTGATGATTTCTTTACATTCGATGAATTATTTGATGCTTGGGAAAGATGGTGCGATGATGAAGGTTACAGGGAAAAACAAAGACCCGAGAAAAAAGAAATCAAAGATGCTCTCTGTAAATTACAAGAAAAAACAGAGTATGGCCTCGTATTAGGTAAAAAACTTGCGGATGGTTGTGTAAATGGAACAAAACGGAATCCTAAATTTAATTTCAAACCAAATGATGATTGAGCAACTATTACCAATTTACACCATTTTTTTATCTAATTATATTATAAAATGACTAAAGGTGAAATTAAAATGGATAAAAGTAAAATTCAGCAGGCCATCAAGGCGCTGGAGGAAGCCATCTCGACAATCAAGGTCGCGACGGATTTACCCAAGGAGCAGAAGGCGCTGGTGCTGCAAGGTGCGGAAGCTGCACTGAATACATTCAAAGGAATTCGCACAGCCGCGGCAGTACCCGCCGCCCAGCCCGGAACGTCCAGCAAGCTCTCCAGCGGTCAGATGTCGGAAGAGGACTTCTCCGAGATGGACGCCCAGCAGGCGATGTACCCGGGGGGCGGGGGTCGCAAGAAATCCAAGAAATCCAAGAAATCCAAGAAACCCAAGAAATCAAGAAAACCAAGAAAATCAAAAAAACCAAGGAAAACGAGGAAAACAAGAAAATCAAAGGTTTCGAAAACACGTAGGATGAATAGTAGAAAACAACGTCGAAGATCTAGAGGTAGAAAATGAGAAGAGTAATCGATGTAGAGTTTTTTTTTTAAACATATTAAGAATAACACAAATATTATAAATATAGATATAATGTTTGCTTCACATTCACAGGTTGGTCGTTCATGTGTGAATCGTTGTAAAGAGGGGTCAAAACGACCTCCTAAATCAAGGGAAATCAATAAATATAATGGTTATGAACATAGAAAGCCACGGAGTAGTATCTCAGTTCCTAAGAAGAAGTATAAAAGACTCGGACAAATTAAGGAGACGCAAGTTACAATATATGATAAGATGATACAATTACAGAATGATTTATTTAAAGAAGGATTATCATTTCAAGAATATAAGGATTATGTTCAAGAGAAGATAAATACAAATAAGTATTATTATACGAAAATTTCCGAAGATGAATTATCAAAACTAATGGAAAGATACAAACGTTTAGTTCAAGCGAGGATCAATCGTTATAATGAAATAGGTGATAAAAAGGAGATGAATCGTCGTCAAAGAAGACTTTATCGTGAGAAGAAGTCAAAATTGGTGAATGAAAAAAAGAGAGAACTGATTAATCTATTATTTACAAAAATGAAAAATACAACTTCTGTTGGAGTTTTACGAGATACACATTTATTGTCCGATGAACCTAGTCGATGGAAGAATAGTAAAAAATTGCTTTTTTTAGGTGGACGATATATTGAAAGCCATGATAAAAAATGGGTGGATATTTATTCAAAGATCGTTTCACCAAATACAGCCCATTTATTTGATCTTCAGACTGGAGACGATTTATTTAATTATATTTTGAGTCAATAGATGATTAATTCCTTCTTTTCCTTTTTCTATCATTTTAATTTTATCATCTTTGGTGATATTAAAATACAAGCCTGAATTTGAGTGATTGAGATCAATAATTTTTTTTATTTTAATATGATCGTATGGTGAGAAAGATATACTGAATAATGATGATATAAAATCGGTAATATCATTAAAATCATTCTTATGGTTACAATTAATTCTAAGACCTAAGTACTTCTTTGTTTTTATTTTTTTTTTATATTCGAATGGAAATTTCCCACAGAGGCCTCCATCAACATATAGATCGTTATTGTATTTAATTGGACGAAATAATAAGGGTACACAAGTAGTCATTTTGATTGCTGTTACGAGGGGAATATTTGGAGTTTTTTTATAATTCAGATATTCAATTTTCCTTTTTGAAATGTTAATAACCTTGATTACAAGGTTGATNTTATTAATNTTATAAAAATCCTTTAATGTTATATTTTTTGAATATCCTTTTTTCTTCAATAAGACTGATANNAANNNTATCAATGAAATCATTATTAAAGGCGCCATATTCTTTGAATAGATTATTGATCATTATTTCATGATAATTGATAANNTTTGTATAATCGTATTCAATAAAAAGTTTGATGGTTGATTCGATTGTATAACCTAATAAAAGAGGTATAATATGAAGTATACCACCCGATACTCCAACAATATGTTTAATTCCTTTTAGATTGTGTTTAATAATATTTTTATGGATTAATTGTTGAATCGATCCTAAGAACGATAGGCAATTCACTCCTCCACCAGATAAAAAAAGGGTATCTATTTCCATTTAATATTAATTTTTTTAAAAAATTTAATATTAAACTATTATTATGAGTTCTTTAAATATAAACGATCTTTATGAGAAAATAAATGATAAGAATATGAAGAGATTTGAGATATTTGATAGTATATTACAGAAGATACATTTACGTATTAAGTATAATGCAAAACTAGAGAAAACATTTTGTTTTTATAGTATACCTGAGTTTGTTATTGGTACACCATTATATAATGTGAATGATTTAAAGAATTATTTAATCAATTCACTTACAAGGGATAAATTTAAATTATTGTATATTGATCCAAATTGGTTATTTATTACATGGGAATTAAATCCAAAGAAGATAGTTCATAATAGGAAATCGAAGGAGAAAAAAAAGCAAGGGGATTTTAGGTTAATTGATGAATATCAACCAACTGGTAATTTTATATATAATGAACAGGATTTGTTATCAATGGAGAAAAAAATGAAATCATTTACGTAAAACCGGCTCTTTTAAGGCTTGCTTTATAATTACTAATTTCCCTTCTTCTTCTACTTATTAGGGCTTGATAATTTCTCATGCGACTGCGTAGGGAGTAATACGTATTTTTTAATCTGTTATGCTTTGTTAAATATGATCTAGAACGTCTAAAATAGTNATTTCTCCAGTACCCTCTCCTTCTGGATGCTATGTTTCTAAAATAAAAATAATAATAGTATGGGGTTCCTCGAACCCTTCTTGCTGATCTTGTATATTGCCACTTATAGCCACGCCCACGCGAGCCGTTATATTTTCTGACAATTCCATTCAGAGATGATTGATAACTCCTGATTTGTCTTTCTCTTATCTTGATAGCATTTTTCCAAGAGATACAGCTCCCTGTACATCTTCTTCTACACTTAAAGTGACGGGAATGTGGATTTGGTGGATATCTTCTCCATGTTCTTCGGATGTAGTCTCTATATCTTTTCCATGCATTTTGTTTTGCCCTTTTTTGTCTTGAGGTAGCGCATCTCCAATCGATATATTTTTTATTATAAATTCTTTGAATTGATGGAGGGATACTTTTTCTTCTAGGAGGTGAACGTTTTACATATTTTCTCCTACAGGGTTGACTATATGCTTGTGGACATTTTTTATTCACAAGGGTTACATAATCTCTATTATTTAACCTTATTTTTTGTGCTGTAATTGATGCTTCTTTAATATATTTTCGGTTATTTAATATTCGTGTTGATTGAGTGATATCGCTTTCTTTAATAAAACCATTTTTTTTACATGTTGCTGGTAGGTCTTTAATTGATATTTTACCAACAAGTTCTGATCTTAGACTTTGTATTAATTTTTCATTTTTTTCCTTAAGCATGGTGGATACTTGATTTTGCGCAACTAGATCTGTAATTCTTTTATTTGCACCTTTGAGTTCTTCTTCTTTTGATTCTAGGCTTTCTGTAGCTANTGTTATCTTATTCTCTAATGTATTTATTGTTTCGCTACTCTTATCCGCTAGTTCTCGTAATTCTCCAATTTGGGTTCGAAGCCCTTGAAGTTCCTTTGTGTTCTCGATTTTTGCGAGATCCGATGTTCTTTCTAATAAATTGTATTCGTCTTGAAGGAGCGCCTTTTCTTCTGATGCTGCATTTAGTTGGCCCTGGAGTTCCCGCTCAACTCTATCTTTTTCTTCGGTAAGCTGGACAATGGCCTTCTGCTGTTCCTCTCGAACAGTATTGAGTTCGATACGCAGCAGCCGCACCGCGGCCTCCGAGCGCTCCTCCATATCCTTTGTCGCTTGCTTTGAAGCTGCAAGGTCTGCTTTTCCGGTGCTAACCAAGAATTCTAACAATTCAATTTTATTTCGTTCATTGGAGAGATTTGTGGCTTGGGCCTGGAGGGTGGCCATGAGTCCCTTGTTACTTTTCTCTACCTCTTCGAGGGCTTCCTGTACTTTAATCCTTTCCTCTAGCTCCTTCGCGGCTTTATTTTGATATTCTATGGCTATTTTTCCTAGTAAATTAATAAGAGATTCTTTTTGTGTAGAGCTGTTTAAGGCCTCTTGAATCTCAGCTGACCTTTGGCTGCGGAGTACTGGGTCTTGTTCGAGATCGCGTAACGTTTCTGCCTTTTGTATTAGTTGATCTTGTGTTAAATCTGTGGCTGTTTCTAATTCTTGTATTCTTTTTGTTGCTGTTTCTAATTGTTGTACGAGTACTCCCATATCGGTTTTGATTTTATCATTTTCCTCACTGATCAATTCGTATTTTTTTTTAAGATCATCTATAATGTTGTCTTTGCTTCTAATTAATTCATCATTCTTCTTCTTCGCCTCCTCCCTCGCAGCCTCGACCGCTTTGTGAATATCATGTTCCTTCTTTTCCTTCTCTAAAGTTAGTTGATTGTCCAAATTATTGCTTCTGGCGAGGGCAATATTTAATTGTTCTGCTAGTCCTTCTTTCTCGGTGAGGTCGGCGCTAAGGGAATTATTTAAATTTGTAATTGTTTTTAAGAGCTCGGCTTTCTGAGCCTCGAGTCCTGCGAGCTTTCCCTTGTATTCTGCGTCAATACGAGCTCTTTCCATACTTAGCTCAAGCTCAAGGTTTTCTTTTGCGCGGGTTTTCTCCTCTTCGATCGCTTCATTAATTGCAACATTTTGTTTTTCCATGTTTTTCTTCGTCTCCTCTTCAAGCGAAGTGCGGAGTTGTTCAGCAAGCGATGTCAGGTCTGAAATTCTTCTATTTTTATCTTCAATTTGATCCATTTTTTCGCTTAAATCACTTTCAAGGTTTTCAACTTTTGTCTGATGATCTTCATGTGCCTCCGTAAGAGATAATCGAAGTGATATTAATTGACGGGCATTCATTAAATTCCTTTGACCTCGTTGTTCTATCTCGAGGTTTTTTTGATTAAGATGATCAATTGTTTGATTTTTTATATATTCACTCCTATCAAATTCTTTAATAGAACCGGATTCTAGTATACCAATCGTATTTTTCAATTTATTAATACTATCAAGTTCTTGTTCAATGACTTGTCCTTTTTCCCTTTGGATTTCCAGTTTGATATTAATTGTGTTTAATAGAAGTTGTTTTAATTCATCCTTGCGTTCTATTGGCCCGGCAACACCCGCAACCCGTTGAAAATCTTCTACTGGAATCCCCAATTGATCTCGGAATTGTTCAGCTTCCAAGCGAAGTTGATCCTCTGTCGCAGGAGGTTGATCGAACAATCTCGTAATTTCTCCACTGGAATTTGTTAAACTTTGAGTTATCCCTTGTATTTCATTTTTCTTTTCTTCAAGAGCATAAGATTTGGCATTCGCCGAACCTTTAAAGACTGATATTTTTTTTATCTGTTGATTATATATTATTGCCTTTTCTTCTGCTTCTTCTTTTAGTTTTTCTAATTCTTTTTTATTTTCTTTTAATTCATCACGGACCTTTTGATTTTCGGACTTACAATCTTCTAACTTTTTTTTTGCTGCCGCCTCCTGATTCTGAAACCATTGATTCATGACATTCCAAGCTTGAATATCCGCTTCCTTGCGCGCCTCACTTACCTTCTTGACGTCTTGTAGTTCTTTTCTAAGGGTCTGTTCCTGTTCAGCTTGAGCGCGCGCCGCCACGGCCGCGGCGTTGACTTCACGTTGTAACCCTGTGATCCTTTGTTTGATAGCCTCTTTAATATCTGTTTGACCGAGCTCTCGTAAGGTTTCATTAAAACATGGGTTCGGGCTTCTGTCGAGGCCTCTGCCACAATTTTCTTGTAGTACCCTCCTGACATCTACCCCTGTCCTACAGGTCTGCTTATCTTCTTCGGTAATACCTTGAACTCCGGCAGCGGGGGGTATGGGGCACCGGGGGTCTACTTCTCCTCGCAGACGTGCATCATCACAATCTTGGATTTTCTTGCTTAGTTCTCTCCTTTTCTCCTCGGCTCTGAGTCGCACTTTTTCCTCCTCCAGCGCACTAAACCGCTGGACCCAAGTGGACCACTTTCCTTGCGTTTCTCGTCCTTTTACTTTCGCATCTTCGCTTAGCATCGCGAGTTGGATTTTGGGCGATGGCATTATTTCCTGCGATGGCATTGCTTCTTTCGATGACATTCCACTATCCGCGGCGGGCATACTATATTATATTATATTATATTATTTATATATGAATTAACGGGCAGTACGTAATGCCGTTAGTTCTTCTGATAATTGCGATATTTCACGTTGTGCTTCCATAAGATCCTCATGCGTCTTTGAGATATTAGCGATTCTTTCATCAATACCATCATCATCACCTGGTAGATCTGTTGCGAGCTGATATCGTGATAATTCTTCACTAGCGGTATTGTATCTTGTTTCGATATCATTTAATCTTGAAATTTCATTTAATAGAGAAATTGTTTTTTGACCTTGAATACTTAGATTCTCAGAACCAACCACTGGAGGTAGATAGGATGAAGCATTATCAGTGGCATCATTATCACAATTGAAAATCCCTGATGTATCCTCTGATGGACATTTTGGTATACGATCATGTAGTAGATTTACCGATGATTGATGTCCATTTGATTCATTCACTAATTTAGGATATGTTTGATAGATGAATGTATTTAGATCTGTTAGTTTTGATTTTATTTCTGCCTTTATCGATTCATGACTTGTATCAGATGTAAGGATACATGGTAAGTTTTCCCATACTTTATCACCTGTACATTCTTCTTTTGATTCTGTAGTATTGATTCCATCTACTTTACATACTCCTCCACATGTGGATTGTTCTGTCGATCCATCACCAATTAATGATAGATATGTATTAATATTTTCTTGTAATGTATTTGCTTGACCTAGTTTCTCTATGATTTTATCTTTGATTTGTTCATTGGTTGAATTTAGACCGACAGGAGGTGGTCTTGGATCAACACCGGAAATACAGACCCCCCATTTCTTACCTTCCCCGGTACATTCTACTTCGGTTTCATTTCCAGTGGCGGAAGGACCAGTACAACCGGGGCATTGTGGATAGGAATTAATTGCGATTTGATGATAGGTATTCACTCCTTCTTCACCTGATTGATATATTTTATTCCTTTGTGATTTTAGATTTTCGGTTGAAAAGTTATTTGATTCTGTAGTTGGATTACATGGAGTTTCTGTACATGGTGCTGATTTATAGAATATACAATTATCATCTATCGTACAATCATTTTCATTTTTATTTGTACATGTAGTATCATGATTTATATTTTTACCAATACAGATCCCACCTATAAAGTTTGTTTGAGAATCAATATATTCACTTGCTAGATCTCGAACTGCTTTATTACGATGTTTCTTAAGGGAATAGTATTTTCTTGGTATTTTGTTATTGGAGTTGAACCAGTTATCAATTTGAGTTTTATCATTTAGATGTTTATGTGCTTGAAGGCATTGATATGAACAATTATTACATTCTGGATTCGTATTGTTAGTACAGGATGTAGGACATGTTGTACTACAGCTATTTGATTTTGTCTGCATACGATTATCTATTTCATTCTGAATTGATTCTTTAACTTCCCCTTGATTTTCACCACTTTGATGATAGATATCACTATCACTTAATTTATTCCGATAGACTCTATCAATTGCTTCTCTTGAGAATTGTGTAACAAGGGCTTTTTGGACTACATCTGTATTTTCTAAGAATTTATTCGCACATTCGTTAATGGATTGTTGGAAATTAGAGGGAATCACACAACGATCCTCTCCTTGAGGTCCTGTTTTAATTCTTTCACCAATCGCATGAATACATTGATGATAGTCAGGACCTAGTTCAAGGTTATTATTATCATACCATTTAAATGTAATACCTTCAATTAATTTTTTATTATCATCACAGATATAAAAAATTATAAATGTTATAATCATAAGTAATAATAAAAAATGATTTGTTAACATAATAATATAATATAATATAAAAAAAATTATTTATCTAGCTTGACTTGGATCTGTTCTACCTGGTGATGGACCACCCGTTGTTAAAGTTGTGTTCCATCCGATACCACCTGCATCACCCCATCCAAGAGGTAGATCAGTACCTCCATCATTAGTGGATCTTTCTCTATTTGGATTAAGTTCTTCGTATCTAAACTTAGCACCAGTCGCATCTTTAATATTGAACGAAGGTGAGATATCGGGACCACTACCACCATAACTAGCCGGGAGTTCTTCAGTAACCTCTGGTAGGCCATGATATACTTCACGGGTGCTTCTGAGCGATTCAAATAATGATGTTGCTCTAGACCAGCAGGTTGTCTTACCTTCATCTGTTGTTGTATCGAGGGGTTGTCCTGTAGCTGTATCCCAACAAATACCTGCTTCTGCTTCTGGAGAACCTTCTGCTGCATTAGCGTCGGCTGGATTTCTGAAATTTCTGAATCTGGCTTCAAGTTTTTTGATTCTTTGTAGTTGATCTGCGATATTCGCGGTAGCGGCAGCAGCTTCTGTTTCTTCACGGAGGGCTAATGTATTATATCTTGTGATTTCAGACATTAGAGCCCTTCTTTTATCTTCGGGAACACCATGTTTTGTTGAACATGCGTTTATACATTGTTTAAGAGCAGGTGTGGATCCAGAATCGGCTCCAGCTCCTAGTGCTGCTGCAACAGCAGCATCGGTTACATCAGAAATGGTGTGTCCTTCAATGATTTTGTCTTTGGAGCAATTAGTATAAAAAAGGAAAACTAGAACCCCAACAAGAAGAGCGATACATGTTAATGTATTTTCGTTTTTTGCCATACTTTATATTATTTATATATATTTTTTTTTGAGATCATTGGAAATAATAATTTAATATGTTTTTTTACCAAGTTTATAAATATAATCTGTAAAAATTAGGTAGAAAATACCCATTAATCCGAATAATAGAACATCATTAAAATCATCATTTACATTTGAGAATCCTTCTAATTGTGATAATTGACGTTGATGAATTTCAAAGTTTTTTCTTCTTTGAAATTCCTTAAATTCATTATATTCTTGATCTGAAATTTGTCTTCTTTCATCGATGACTTCCTTGGGAGTTAGTTGTTGAACGATTGGTTTATCAATGGTTTGAGGGACTTGATGTTCAATCTTTTGTTCGACCTGTGGTACACTTACAATGTTTGGATTTATGATTTCTTGATTTGGAATGGGAGCATAAGAACCATATGTATTTGATGGTCCATTGACATTATAGTATTGATGATCATCATATCTTTGTATCATTTTAGAACTTTCTTGAAAATGACTATCAACAGGTTTTAGTTCATTCGGATAGATTTGTCCTTTCTTTTTTTCTTTTTTCGATTTCTTTTTTATTTTAATATCCTCTATTTCTCCAAAAGCTTCACTTAATAAACATCCTGTTGCTTCCATTAAATATATTAATGATAAATATATTTTTTTTCTAAAATATAACTATAAATGTTAGAAAAACTTCTTAATACTTTAAATGAAAATAAATTTTTTATTGGAATTATGATGATAATTGTTACCATTGGTGGAAGATTTATCATCTCAGAATTAGATGAATCCCAAAAAAGGATGATTCATAATCAAAATTTTAGAAGATTATTCATTTTTGGAGCATTTTTTATGGCAACAAGAGATATTATTTGTGCCATTATATTAACAATCATATTTGTTTTGATCGTTTCTGAACTATTTAGTGAAGAAGAAATATTATTCTTAGATAAAGATGAAGGAAATGGATCAAACCCTCAACTTGAAAATGAAAAAAAAATTCAATCCATGATTGATGAACTAAATGAACTAAAAAATAAATTATAATTATATATTTAAGGTTAATCCTGAAATACTTTTTCGATCTGTATCACCACTCATTAATGAAATATTATCTAAATCAGGAATATCATTTGGTTGAACATTCATCTGATTCATAATATCATCCAATCCAGCTGGACCACTCATCTCATTACGTGTCGGCTTTGGAATATCTGTTCTCATTGGTTCAGGTTCTCTTACATCATTTGTTTTACCAATCGATCCTACTGCAGCTTGAGCAAATTGTTTCATTAAATCAGGATTTTGTTTCATTATATCTTCCATTCCGGGTATTGAAGATTTAAACATTGTATTTGTAAGATGGAACATAAATGCACTTCCACCTAACATCATCAATAATTTAATTTCTGGAGCAACATCGGATGTACCACCATATTTTTCTGCTAATTCTTCAAATACTTCATCATAATCATTAATATTTTCATTGATCGATTCAGACCATCCATCGAGCTTTACATCAAAAGGATCAAATTTATTATTCAAAAACTCTAATCCTGTTACTGCGGCCATCATGACTTTTCGTTGAAATTTAACAGAATTATCAATCTCTCGTTGTTTCTTTAATTTAAGGTATTCATTTCTCATATCTTCGAGAGGTGAATTCATATTATAATTCATTGTTGTTCTTATCCCTTGACCTTCTAGTTTTTTAAATTTATAGATCATATCAATTTTTTCATTCTTGATATCCTGTGAAGTCATTGAATGAATTGGTTGAAAACCTCCATTTTCTTCACTTTTGATTGAATCGATCATTGGATCATTGGGTACAACATTTATATTCTTTGGTTCAGATGTAGATTTCTCTGGTTCTTTAACCTTCTCAGATACATTATTATCACTTTCATTAATTTTACTAAAGAAGTCAAAATCCTCTTTCTTAGTCTTACTTTGAGAGCTCTTTACAGATTCTTCGCCACTTGAATAACCGCTTATATTTATATCATTTGTTACATTTAATTCAGCCTTTGTCTTTTTTTGGTTTGAAAGTAGATCAATCCCTAACATATCACTTGAACCACTCTCCTTTATATTAATTCCAGTTTCAGAGTTATCTCCATCAAGACTAATTTTTTTATCATTTGAATCAAAATTTAAATTTACCTCACTCATTTAATGTAACAATAATTATAATATTATTTTATATACGCACATCTTTTAAATATATTTAAACACTTAAAAAATCTGCGATGTTATGGGGCATTTCTTCAATTTTGGTTTCATAAAATGTTTCAATATCTTTCATATAACTAATATCTCTATCAGTTACTAGATTAATCGAAACACCTTTTCGTCCATAACGACCACTTCTACCAATCCGATGGATATATGTTTCTTTTGATTTTGGAAGATCAAAATTAATGACTAATGATAATTGTTGAACATCAATTCCTCGAGATAGTAAATCTGTTGATAATAATATCCTTGAATGACCACTTCTAAAGTTCTCCATTACATCTTTCCTTTCTTGTGAAGATAATTCTCCATGAATATATGATACCGGGAAGTTTTCTTTTGTTAAATTTTGATATAAATCCATTAATTTGTTCTTTGAATTAATATAAATTATACATTGAGAAACATTAATTGTATCATATAAATCTTTTAAAACATCAAACTTCCATTCATTAATCTTGATATTAATATAAAATTGTGTAATCCCTTCTAATGTTAATGCTTCTTTCTTAATTAATATTTTATCAGGATTATTCATGAAACGATCACTTAATTCAATCACATCCTCGGGCATTGTAGCACTAAATAAACAAATTTGAGTATTCTCAGGTATCTGTTGAACTATCTGATAGATTGATTCCTTAAAACCATATGATAATATCTCATCGGCTTCATCAAAGATTATTGTATGTATACGATCCGTAAAAAGACATTTTTTTTGAATCATATCAAGCACACGTCCTGGTGTACCTACTATGATTTGAGGACATTTTTCTAATTGTTTTTTACATTCATAAACATTTGTTCCACCAATTACTTCCATTATTGAAACGTCCATATAATTACTTAATGAAGTGATCACTTCATTAATCTGATGAACTAATTCATGTGTTGGACTTAGTATTAATACTTGTGTATTCTTCTGTTCTTCCTTTAGATTCTGTAATACACTGATTGTAAATGCTCCAGTTTTACCTGTGCCTGATTGGGCCTGAGCAATTAGATCTTTTCCTGTCGCTATTTTTGGGATAGCTAAATGTTGAATTTTAGATGGATTTTCGAATCCATAAGAATATACCCCTCGTAATAAATGATCTTTAAGTGAAAGATCATCAAATGATAATTTTGTTTTGTTGCTTTCGTCCATAATATAGAATAATAACGTTTTTAATCTTTAATTACCTTTTTTATTTATAATTTATCTTTTTTTAATCTCTAATTATCTTTTTTATTTATAATTTATAATTTAATTTAATGTGTAGTTAATGATATCATAAAAAATATAGAAATCTTTTTTATGTTTTATTAAAAATTGGATATAAGAAGTATAGATAATTATTTAACGGACATCGGGTGTCTCTGTTTGAGCATCCGGAGTTATTTTTTTCTCAAAATAGATTGGTTGATCGGATGGAATGAATTCATGACGAACGGTTGACAGATCAACATTACTTGTTCCTCCAGCATTATCAAGGCCGAATAAACCAGCCGTTTCTGCGTCCATCGTAAAATTCTTATAGATATTGTCATAACCCCAGTTCCGTGCCCATGAATCATGTGATCTTTCTTCAAGTTGACATTGAGAATCACTTGGACCTGCGCTTTCAGGAGATCCACCAGGTGAAGCGCTCGTCTTCTGATTACAGACCATTGTTCCAACTGGAGCTTGTGATTTAGCGGCTTCTTCAGCACCCAGTTTTTGGATTGTAAATCCTGAACATGTTGGATTAATATCACAATTATTCTTACATGTGTCCATGAATTTCCACATAATCGAATCAGGGTTGGATGATTCACTTGGAGAAGCAACAACTCCTTTTCCATCGTCGCTAATATGAGATAGAGAACCAGGCCAATAACCAACACAATCTCCTGGATAAGCTTCATAATAGTATGTGCCATCACTGACGGAATCGCGGGCAAGTGGTACACATCCTTTGAATGTAAATTCAGGGACATCTCCTGTTGGGGTTCTTGCTGAATCAATGTTCACATCGGATGCTTCCGGTTCCCATACACCACCTGCAGCTGCTTCACAATCTGCTTTCGTTGCTATTGTAGGATCAGGGTTTCCATTAATGGTACATGACCCTGCGACTGCTCCGCTACCTGTCGTCTCTAATCCCCCCCAATTACATGCGATCCGTGGTGTTCCTCGAGTCCATGGAGCACATTTTAATGTTTCACCTTGGCCATGATTAAATTGTCTTAAGGTTAATTTTCCATTTTGTTTCTCTTGTAAGTTTTCTAGATCTGTCTTAATGTTACCAGTGTAGGTATACATTGCTGTATTTCTATCTGAATCATTTGGTAATTTACAATAATTTTCACTACATCCAGAAAGTTTGAACTTCCCATCATCAGATGCTCCTTCACATGTGATTAATGCTCCTTTTTTATTCGCACTTCCACTTCTTGGATGGGTTGCTAATGGTTTGTTCGCATCTGAATCGGTACTATTGTCATTATTCTTTGATTCATGGTAATTCGCAGCACATCGGATCGAATGATCTGTTGAAGTTGCTTCCGAACGATCAGATGGTCCCCAGTCTTGTCGTGGACTCATGAAATGAGTTGTCACAGGGCTATTCTTAGCAGATAATATCGTAGTATTAATTGTTTCTGTACCAGTTGTTGGGTCAGGAGTAATACCACTATAATTTTCTTCTGCCCTTTGCCATACTTTCTTGTCTTGATTATCACCTTGAACATTATCACCATCATAGATTCTAAACTCATATCCGGGGAGTTCAGGATGTAATCTTTCACGTTCACTTGGTTCGACCCAGGTTCCACCGGCAGCACTACATTCTGCTTCACTTCGTTCGGCTCCAGTACCACCATTACATCTCGCAACTCTTATATTATATAATACATCTCCACTATCAATATTTCCTTCACTATTTACCTTAAAAGCATTATTCTCTATCACAGGGATGTCAACATTTCTATCATCAAGAGTACATTTATTTTCAACACAGATTGGTTGATCAACTACAGGTTGTACCATTGTACCTGTCGCATCTCTTTCAGCTGGAAGGCCAGCATGAACAGCGGATGATGGATTCTGTTCGTCGAGAGATCCTAATCCAAAGGAAGAATATAGATTTGTAAATGATCCATAATTACGATCACCATCAGTCGCTCCAATTTGACTTTCTGCGGTTTGTTTTTCTGAATCATTGGAGATCCATGAACCATCTGATGCTTGAACCCATGGGGCTTGAAGGCCATCTGATTTTAGTGAAGGACAACGGATTGTATTTTGTGAAAGGGATTGTCTGAAATTTCGGTTACATTGGAAATTAATTTGAGCATCATCTTGTGTTGATTGTTTATCCTCATCAGTTGATTTTAATAATGATGTTGAAAAGGGGACACCCGTATTGATCGCATTGACTTGTGTAGGATCACGTAATTCATATCCTCTTTCGACGCGATCCCATTTTTCTTTTTCACTATCTGTTGCTTGATCATATAGTGCTTTCGCAACAGATCCATCGACTGCTGATGGTGATGGTATAATACATTTGTTTTCATTACATCCACTAAAGTCCGAAAATTCAGGGACGTTTTGCTTCAGATAATCATCGGATGATTGATTACATTTTACATTCGGTGTACCAGAAAAGTTCTTATTATCACATTGGATTGTCGCTCCAAGGGAATCACGATAATTTGATCCAGTATTGTAAAAACGTCCCTGTAAATCTGATGCCGCGAGTGAGGAATCACTATTCTGGATATCAGATGCCTCATAGGGTTCATGAGCCACAGCTCCTCTTCCTCGTACAATTGAATTCGCATCTGTGACCAAGTCACCAGCACCACCTGTCTCAAAACCTAATACATTGGCGGTTGAATCTTTAACTCCAACACCGGCTCTTCCACTATATTTATAACCAATTGTACCCTTTGCCTGGTTATCGGCTTCCGGATATGTACAAATCCTTCTCTGACAATGTGATACCTTATAAGGTTGTTGATTCCATTCTATACTATGTCCATGAATATTCTTATCATCGGCTGTTGGACCTGTCACCATATATCCTGATGGATCTGAAGGATTCGATGTATAGGCAGTCGATGGATTAACAATTGTCCCTCTCTCTAAATTACATGAAGCAATTCCATCACGTTTATAGGTCCAGTTACCTCCCTTAGCAGTACACTCTTCTTGTGTTTCCTGTCCAGTTGTATTATCGCCCGAACATGTACCACCAGATAAATTTCCAGAAACGCCAATTGCTCCCACTTGATGTCTGGGTCCAGGAATAAAATCAGGGTCATTTGACATTGCTGTTAAATCTGCGTCTGTTAGATTAAATCCTGATTTTGAATCTGAACTCCTGACATTACACTGAACTGTTGGATGAGTTACTCCAACCCATCGATTACCCGTTGTATCCGAAGTGGGTGTTGGAGAAGAACTAAAATCACTCCATGTATTCAATTGTTTTAATGTCTGATCATTTTCTTGAATATTAGGGACTTGTCCTCCTGGGGTTGCATAATTCAATTTATCATAATTATTAATTGATCCACCAGTATCAGTCGGTTTATATCTTGACCATGATGTATTATAATTTGGTGTGATAAGGCCCGCCTGAGCATGCGCCTTACTAATATTTTCTGTATCTTCAGGATTTGCACTATCCTTACGTCCTCCAATTTCATTATCTGTATTCCCAAAATCATCATAATGTCCCTGGAATAATATACCTCGTGTTCCATCCGCTCCATATTCAAATAAATAAGGTTGATTTGTATCACTTAATAACTTGAACTGATCACCTGTATCATCCAATAAACATCCATCACCACTACAACTTGCCTGATAACGAGATGAATTTATCCATTTCCTACCAGGCCCTCTACTATATTGATCAGGAGTAGTACTCGTAATTAATCCACCACTCTCTTGATATCCTACATCTGTAATGTGTTGAGTATCAACGATATTAATATTATCTAATCCAGCTGTATCACCACCACATTTTGTCTTTTGACATGGATTTGAGACCTTAAAGTATGGGCCCTCACCATTTTCTTGAATCCCATCACACCAGACGTGGCCAAATGATTTGGATGGATCTACCTTAGAGAAGTTATAATCACATGTTATCTTACGAATTTGATCAACATTAAATGTTGTATTCATATTATCATTTGTCGCTCCTCCAATACTTTGGTATCCATTCGGTCCTTCAATCAAAAATCTTGTTCCTGATGCGGCATCACTTGGTCTTAGTTTACATTTTAATTGTTCACATCCTCCTACATTTGCTTCATCACATGAAGAAACTTTGTCTGCGGATGTTTCAATCGTGGAACGATCACCCTTACATCCACCAGAATATGCACTATCAGATCTTGAACATGTTACTTTCGGTTTATCAGATGTTGATTTCTTCCAACATCTCGAAATTGTAAATGGACCACCACGGCCTACTTCATGTAAATCTTGTGATTTTAATTCGCTATTCACCACTGATCCATCTACTACAATATTCTTTGGAGGTTGTCCCTTAAATAAGGCTGCGATACATTTATTAATCTCAGTACTATCCCCAGCATTATTCGCTTCACAATCATCCTTAGCTTTCTTAATCATAGCATCGATTTCATAATTTCTGTATTCAGGTTCAATATTATTACGAGTACCAGGCACACATTTCGAATTTCCATCTTCATCTGGTTCCCCAATACATTGGATTGAATAACTCATTCGAGGGTCTGAATTCTCATCTAATCCATCGTTATGTATACCAGTATAAGGTACATTTGCCCATTCACTTGCGGTATATATTGGACTTCCATTCTTATTAGGGTTATTATCTCCACCTCCTTCACCACCAATTAAAACCATTCCTCCACTAGGGTCAGCATCAGTGGGAGCAATTGGAGAACTACCAGATCCAGGTGTAAATGTTGAACCAACTCCAGGATTCTTGTGATTACCTACAGCTTTTACATTATGATTTGTATAGTATCCTAATTTACCTCTTACGCCGGTACTATTCGCATCGGGTGGCATGATTGGACCATCCCCTCTATCATTTGAAACATCAGTGATACCCTCTGCTTCTTGGAATAATGTAGCTCTATTACGAGGTTTATCAAACGTATTATCTTCTCGAGGCCAACGACAATAATTCTCTTCACATCCAGAAAGACTAATATTATGGTGATCCTTTAAATTTGTATTTAGTGAACTATTTCCACTAGAATCAGTCACTAGTAAAGCATCCGGTTGTGTTTCAGCTCCAATACTAGAGTATCTAGTAAGGTCATCTGTTTCATTTGATGAAGCGGCCCATAAATAGGGGGAGTTTTTAGTCGCAGATAAATTATAGCTTGGTACATCTTTATTATTTGTATCCATATTATTTCTCCAATCAAAGATGTTATAACATTTCACATTTGATGGAGGAATAACCTTAGGGGAGTCAGATGCTCCTGAATCAGGTGCGATATTAACAGAACTATAATTCTTACCACATTGGAGCATTTGTTTTGATGTTCCATCTGGATTTTGTGTTAGTTCTTTTTGAGTCACAAATTCACCTGAAGGACCAGTTCCAACCAATTCATATTTCTGATATAAACCTAATGTATCATCTGATGGAGTCTCGGTAGAAACTTTTAATGTATCATTAATCCATTCTGGTTTCTCTAATTCTTTAGTTGTAAAATCTCTCTTTTCTCCATCATATACCATCTGGGATGAACTCTTAAAAGGATTCATACATTTATTTTCGTAACAACCAGAAAGAGTAAAATCTCCCTCGTGTGTAGGACAACTTAAAGTTGCNCCTGTTGTAAATCTTTGATTTAATGTATGCGGATTTGACTCTTCAGTCCACGATGTTGCGGCCTGTTTTAGACGTCCCGTAGTATCATTATCATCAACCTTATAATTATTTGGAGCAGCACAACTAAAACATGGTTGTTTATATGTATTTAATGTAACCGGTTGTCCTATTTCACCTCCAATTGTAGGGTTCTTATGGTAATCTTCCGGTCGTATTAATGGAACATCTGTAATTATTGATCCTTCTTCAGTTCGTGTTGATACTGCCGTATTAGGGATTAAATTCTGACTCCCTTGAGAAGGACATTCAATCTGGAAACGATGACCACCTGCTCTCTCAGTTAAAGCGGTTGCGTCACCACTTAATCCACTACCAATGTCAGTACTACTAGTTGCCCACTGATTTGCTTTCTTGAAAACATTTACATCGACCTTATCATCATCAAATGGTGTATTAATAAAATATCGTTCACGATTATTATCAGGTGATGTATCACTTAATGGAATTGTACTACACTTATTTTGAACACATCCTTCAATAGATACATCACCTCCGGATGAATTCTCATTGCATGTAACTCTTACATTTTCGAATCCAGGGGCAAGTGAACTTGAATTATTACTATCACATTCTATTAATACATTGCCATTACGAGTATCAACTAAATCTCCAATTCGAACTGCTTCTTGACCAGGCTGAGTTTTATTTCCTCCTCTCCAACCAATTAAGGAACCTCCTCGTGTACCAGCACCATGGACATCATCCACAGCAGGAATATCTTTAAATTTATATAGTTCAGGATGCCATCCATCCTCACCTGGTTCTCTCTCCTGAGGCATTCTACATGTCTGAGGAATACATCCTCTGAAAAGGAACTTGTCATTATTACCGCATGTAACACTCGGCTGACCAGGGGCATTTGGATCAGGTTTGTAATTTACATTGTTACATGTTAAAGCATTCACGCTACCATCGGTCTTACGAGTAATCTGATTTAAATTTTGTGCTTGAAGAGCGGTTCCTACTTCAGAAAATAAATATCCTCCAGCAGAACTCCCAGTAATCGGGTTTTCGACAGGACCCCATTGAGAATCAAAATTACCAATGTATGGATTCCCATCTCTATCTTGCTCTAATGTACATGGTGATTCTCTCTCACGGACAACCTGTTCACGAAGCTCAGTTAATTGTTGTCGGGCCTCAGCAGATGTAGCCTCTCTTGATCGTAAATCGCTTAGAATAATACTCTTTAACTCGCCAGTTGCTTCAACGTCTCCTAACGCGGCTGCTGATGTTGTAGATGTACCATGTCTAGCGGCCATATAATCAATCGTCTTACCATCTAATAATCCAGCCAACTCAGACTCGGCTTGCCACTCCCGGAATGTATTTTTTCCTTCACATAATTGATCCACTCCTAAACCATTTGTCCATCTTTCCTTCCACCAATCTTTTGGTTGAACTTCGAGTCCGTCATCAGAAATACATTGAGGCATGTAAAGTTGCTCTTTTGATAAACAATCTGGTTTCCCAGCAGATGCTGTACTTCCATCGCCTGGACCATTATTTGCTAATGAAATACCACACCGATTCTTACGGAAGTTAGCAAAATCTCCGGATAAAAGTGATGTTCTCTTAGGGTCGATCCATAAACCACCAGCATTACTCTCACATTCTGTTGTCTTAATGAATTCCTTAGTAACTGCTTCACCCGCAGCAACCTTAGCATCGATCGCAGATTGTGTTGCCTGCGTTACACGTTCGGTCGCTTCACTTCCGTCGGATAGTAAACAATACGCAGTATCTTTCCAAGGAAGTAATGGTACTTGATCATTCTGTTCAGTAATTGCTCCACTCGCCATATCACGATACTGAAACTTATATGTACCCTGTGCACTATTCGAAAATATATCAAGCGGTTCCACACTATCTTCTTTCTTCTTTATACTATTACTCACAGGTGGCTCTATACTATTTAATGTACTCCTTCTCGTCCCATCCGCCGGATTATCACGATCTCCGAGTTTTACCCAACTTAAACTATATCCTGTTTTCCCTGTACAAGATCCTTCATCCCAATCACCCGGTAAAAATTCGCCCGGTTGAATATCCTTTAAATATGCTGTAGGACTATTTGGAGCATTCGCCTCTCTATACGATTCAGCTGTCTGCTTACAAAGTCCTCCACCTGGTCTGGAAATCACATTAAGTACTCTCTCATTTGAAGCATCTGTTTCCACCTGACGAGGTACTTCCTCAGTTGATGCCTGAGATCTATAATTAAGTATAGAGGGTCTTGTTGTAGCTTCACTTGTACTAGATTCGCGCCATGAAGATGGTTGCTGTAAATTCGCTTGAACCTCAGGAACCTCAGGAACCTCTGCTTCGGGTAGACCCTCAAATATAGTAATATCATCCTTAAATATTCTGTTGTTCTTAAGGTAACAACAAACTAAAAACATTACCAAAATGATTAACACAATCTTAAAATTATCCATTTATATATTATAATATATAAATATTTAAAAAATTTAAAAAAATTAAATTAATTATTAATTATTAATTATTAATTATTTTTTATAATCGCTTTTACACCATCAATTTTCTTAATTAATGTTTGTTTCTCTTCCTTAAACTTTTCCTTTTCAGTTTCTAAACTCTCCATTTGTTTACTCATTTCTTGATTCTCTTCCTTCATTTTTTTCAATTCAGTCGATATCATTTCATACGCAGCATTGCACTCATAATCATTCCCGTTATATTTACACATACTCGTATTTTTCGTATTCGTATTCGGTTGAGTCGCAGCCGGAACCGGGNGTGGAGCCGGAGTCGGAGCCGGAGCCGGAGCCGGNGCCGGAGCCGGAGGTGGAGCCGGGGGTTGAGCTGTTTTGGTTACATTTCCATCTTTATCCGAATTCACATTGTCGCTTTCATCCTCGTCGCTTTCATTGTCCTCCTCGTCGCTGTCACCTCCATCATCTCCTGTACTTTCATCATTTTTGTTTTCTTGACCTTCAATAATATTTGAACAATTAAAGATAAATAAAACTAATGAAATTAACAATAATAATTTAATAGGATTAATTTCCATCTATAGTATTATTAATATTTTTATTTTCTTGGTATTTTTCTTTTTCTTCTCTTTTTTCTTCTTCTTCAACTTTCACATAATCAATGATCATTTTTTTGATTAGTTCTAAATTTGCTCCTTGAATACGATCAAGGTATGTCCGATCCTTAAATAATAAAAATGAAGGGACGGATTTTATTTTACATATATCACATATCTCATTATTTTCTTCTTCATCGATATCAATCTTAAAAAAACGGATCTTTTCAGGATCTAATTGATCTGAAAGTTCTTGAATTTTAGGCGCAATTGCTTGACAAGGTCCACACCAACTTGCTGTAAAATAAAAAATTAGATATTGTTTTAAATCTAATGTTTCAAAACATTCATCACCTTGAATAGTTTTCATTTACTTTAATTATTTCATATATTTATTTATTCAATATTTTCCTCATCTGAAGAATCATTATAATAATCTTCTTCAATTTGTCTCATTCTCAACTCTTCTTCAATAATCTCATTCTTGATTTGTTCACCACCAAAATTAACAGTGATATCATTCTTATATTTAAATGTTGATACAGGTCGAGGTTCACTAAAATCCTCTACATTTACAACATTTTCCCAATATCCAGATCCAATATAATCCTTAATATTTTTTGAACACATATAGGAACATCCATGGATACATGTATCATCATGTTTTATTGTAATCCATNGTTTTTCATTAATCACCTTCTTACAATGAATACATTGAGATTGATTACCCGAGATAATCTCATTTAGATCCGCCATTCTATTCTATTCTATTAGAATTTAGTATAGTTTTAATTCAAATTTTAAATATTTTAAATATTTAAAAAATTGAAAGTATAATTAATCAATAAGCAACTATGAAAGATAAAGTAGATTCTTATATTGAAGCATTAAAATCAAATCTAAATGATAAAGAAATATTTAATATTTTAGAAAAAGAACTATCCATTAAAACTCAAATCGAAAGACAGGTCTTAGAAATTCTAATTGAAGACAATCTTTCAAAGCATATAAAAAATGAAGAAATATATCAAGTAAGAAGAAATAAATTATCGAATCTAAAAAAATTAAAACTACCGAATCAAAGNTCTCCAGAATGGTATGAACTTCGTCGTTCAATTCTAACAGCAAGTTCACTTGGATCAGCAATTGATAAATGTTATTTCCAAAGTAGGGATGAACTTCTACTTTCAAAAATAGAAGAAACACCATTTGAACCAAATCCTATTACAGAATGGGGTGTAAAATATGAAGATGTAGCAATTATGTTCTATGAAGAATTATACAATGTAAAAGTTCTAGATTTTGGATTAATTCCCCATCCTACATTTAATATTTTTGGAGCATCGCCGGATGGGATTTGTGATGATACAGGGAATAAAGAATATATTGCTCGGATGGTCGAGATCAAATGTCCTCCGAAACGTAAATTTACAAAAACTGTACCACATCATTATTGGTTACAGGTACAAGGACAATTAGAAGTCTGTGATTTAGATGAATGTGATTTCTTCCAAGTAAAAATTGAAGAATATGATACATTTGATGATTATTGTAAGGATCAATTTATTATTGATGATAGTATCATTGATGGAAGGACAGAACTGAATTTTCCTAAAGGTGTTGTAATTACCTATAAAAATGATGATAATCTATCATATATTTATTCAAAACTAAATGAAAGTAATGAAACATTACTTCATTGGATTGATCAACAACCAAAAGAAAAACTTCACGAAATAAAATGGTGGAAAATTGAAAGATATGAAACAACCTTAGTCTTAAGGGATAAAAATTGGTGGATTGAAACAATCGATAAAATTCTATGTTTTTATAATGATCTTCAATACTATAAAGAACAAGGTAACTTAGAAANATTACAAAAAAAAATTATTGAAGCAAAAAAAAGAAAAAAGAAAATTGAAGCTTTACCATTAAATGATTTTCAACTTATCTCTGATGAAGAAGATAATTAATAATCATCCTTCATATTTATTCTTGGCTTAGTATTTTTGTTCGTTTTTTTTTTCTTTGTCTCAATAATTTCTTTCTGAATGATAGTCTTAGGGAATATTCCCATTTTATTTGTAATTCTTTCTTTTTGATTTTCATCTAATTCTTGAAATTTACCTACAACACTCAACAGAAAATGATAATAATGATCATTATTTTCGAATTCTTTAAGAAGGTGAATCCCAAAACTACTATAATAATGATCTTCCTTCCCAGTCTCAATAATAGTACCAAATGGATTCTCTTCATCACGAAACATATCAGTTAAAAGTTCTATATCCCTATTCATTTTATTTTATTTCTTATATTTATATGATGTTATTTATAATTACTATATTATTCTTTTTTTTTATATTTTTAAATAAGAAATTTAAGAAGAAAATACATCCTGAAGGTTTTGAGAATCAATCTAAGAATCAAAATGATAATCAAAAGAATGATATAAATGATATAAATGAGAATCAAAAGAATGATATAAATGAGAATCAAAAGAATGATATAAATGATAATAAAAATGATGATATAGAATCAGTGGATAAGAATAGGAAAGGATGTTTTCGACGTAAAGATTCAGTTATAATAACTAAGAGTGAATATGATCGTTTTACGGATCGTAATTGGAAAGCAAAGGGATCAATTAAAACATCGGTTTCAACAAAGGGAGAAAAGGTTCAAGGTACAATGTGTAATGAAAAATGGGGTATGCCTGAATGCGTCGAACAAGAACCAAGTCAAACAATCGAAACGATACTTGATTCTCCAAAAATTAATCCATTTCGAGGTTATCGACAGAATCCTCATCTTTATTCTTTAGATTATATAGAGTATTTAACTAAGGAACCGATCCCAATCCATACAACATTTTTCTCGTAATTATAATATAAGTTTATATTAATAATGAGAATTGAAGAATTGATTGATTATAAGATTACATTAATAACAATTAGTTTAACAATCTTTTATTTATTTATTACAAGTAATAATAATATAATCCTAAAAAAAAATATAGATAAAAATTAATATGAATAAGAACATTCGGATGATACTTTCTATTTTGATTGGAATTTATATCGGTAAATATTTATCAGAACAATGCCTCGATGAACCATGTCTAATCAAGATTTAATTACGTTTATTTATAAAAAAATAATTATTAATTGATCATAAATGAGTGGAACAAAAATAAATGATTTAATTGGAAGTACAAATGAACAAGTATCAAATAATGATGATTCAATGGTTGATTCAATTATTAACGAATTAAATGAAACAAAAGATAATTCTCAACAAATGCCACAACTTACACCCGAAGAAAAAGAAATGCTAATGAAACAACAAATGTACGAACAACAGATGCTCGAACATCAAAAAATGCAACAAATGCAACAAATGCAACAAATGCAACAAATGGAACAAATGGAACAAGTTCCATCCGATGATATAATTGATAAAGAAATTGAAGATGAAATAAAAAAATCAATCAAAGAAGAAAATAAAACCTCATTTGTTGATTATATCAAAAATATACAAAACTTAAAAGACTCATTAATAGTAATTATCCTAACAGTTCTAATTAACCTAGAACCAATTGATGGAATACTAAAATTTAAAGAAATTCCAGCCTTCTATGATATTGAATCAGATAAATCAACCTTTTTATTCTTTTTACTAAAAGCAATCATTGTTGGAGTCGTATTCTATTTACTTCAATATTTTACAGAATGATGAATCATGTAATTCTAACTTTTTTGTACATTTATTAATTGTTACTTCTGAAATCTTACATATTTCAGAAATATCTTTCTTTGAAATATTCTTTTCTTTATCCTTAATATAATAGAAGATACATCCTGCTGCGATTGAAGGTGGNGTATTCTCAGAAATAATATTGTTCTTCATTGAAAATTCACAAATTAAAAGAATTATTTTAATATCCTCTTCATCTAACTTAAGTCGATTACAAAATCTTTCAATAAAATGATTTGGATTAATCGATTCAGACTTCGATAATCGATTCTTATTTTTCTTATTCATAAAGATTATTTCTTGGGTTTTTTTAATACCTTTCGTCATTATTGTAATATCGATTGAAAACATATCCGCAATCTCCTTTGGACTACGTGGTACCTTACATTCCTTACAAGCAAAGTAAACACAGGCAGCAATTATACCTTTACGATTCGATCCTCGAGATATCTTAGTTAATGAAATAATACTATATAATGATTTTGCTTCATTTATAATTATTGTAGGTATATTATTATCCTTACATATTTGCTGTATATCCAAAAATACCTTATATAAACTCCGTTCCTTATAAGGCATACCATTCCACTGCTGATATCTACGTATCTGGTTCATTGTCTTACCATTCTGACCATATGAAACAGATGAACCAACGGAAGACTCAGGTAATAACGTATTTACAGGCATACCACACCTTGTAGGGTCGGATGACTTACTATCACTATTCCCATAAAATCGCCACTCCGGATTTGCTGAAATATTACTAATAATACTCTGACAAACCTTACAATTAATTATACCTTGTTCAATTAAATAATTTTCCTTTAAGTCACAACATTGTACTTTCTTTTCCGTTTTACTTTCTTTATCAATCGAATCTAGGAAATTAAAATGTTCTTCCATTGTCATATAAAAGTTTAAAAATTAGTTTTAAATAATTTTCAAATTTAAAACGATGTTAACTGAAATTTTATCNGGTTTATGGATTGGTAATATAAATGATTCATATAATGAAGATTTCTATAAAGATAATTTAATCACGATCGCAATCAATTGTACAAATGATCAAAGTTTTCTTGATCTACCCAATCTTAAAAAATTAAGAGTTCCATTATCAATTAACTTAAATCCAGAATCAGATATGTTTCTTTTAAGAAAATCAATGAACAAAATTATCAATTTTATTCATCAAAATATTGAATCAAATAATATCTTATTATTCTGTTATAATGGATTATCTATCTCACCTCTAATCTGTGCCATCTATATAATTCACTTCGGTAATATATCAAAAGATAATATCCGTGATATACTAAAATCAAAAAATGAAAATATATGTTTAGACTTCGATCTTTCAATGTTTGAATTATAATTCTTTCGCTGCAGAAAGAATATCCTCAGAAGAACGACTCTGTACTTCCAATTCATCCATTCTAATAACATTACCATTCTCCTTCTTAATATACATGTACGTTGGGAATCCTTGAATATGTTCCTTAAATTGCTTAATACCAGGTCCAGATTCTTCAGTCATCACAAATTTAATCGGTACACCACTTGATGTTTTACTTGTTGTATTCTGAACTAATTTCTGAAACTCAGGTACTGCTCTTTGAGAATGACCACACCATTCAGCAAACACAAAATGAACTTCTAATGTTTTTCCATTCCCTGTATCCGTAATCTGAGGAATCAATGGTAATGTAGGGGGTTCATTTATCAAAATACTATCATTTCCCTTACGTTTTACTAAGAAATGANAAATAATATAAGCAAATAATAACATCAATCCAATACGAAGAAAATTCTCATTCATTTATACTATACTTAGTAAAAAAATTTATTTTTTTTTTTAATTAATTCTCCCAAATATGAACCTTTCCTGTATGGTTAACAGGATCCCTAGGTCGGTCTCTATCAATCGTTCCCATCCACCAATCATACTTTCCAGGCCCTGTTTTAGGTTCATAATGATACTTACAAAATCCATCATATTTACCACGTCGAGAACATTGCCCTCCCATACCACAATTCCACACTCGAGCTAAACACATATTATCTCTCTTTTCATACTTATCACGTGGTCGATATTCTTCTTTATATTTCTTATCCTCNGCGATCATATGTATTGTATTCTTTTGAAAATATTCATCGATCATATCTTTTAACCTAGACTTATCAAGGGTACTATCTATATCTAGTAATTCATTATAGATATCTTTTTTCATCTTTAGAATGATAAAATTTGTATAATAATTATTGTTCATCGATTACTTGATCGATTACTTGATCAATTATCTTTTGAATTCTTGTTTCAATTAATATTTTTTCAATTTTGATGATAATTTGATAATATTCTTCTTTTTCAATTCGCACATTTGGGAATTTCTTATGAAATAGATTTAAAATATGATCATCAATATCCTCACTTATTATCTTCTGAGTCCTCTTTTTATAATGATATGGATTTGCTAATAAATGTGTAAATGTAATATTATCCTTTTCCATCCAATCTAATAGTATATGAAAATATTATATTGTAAATATTTGAACCTTCAATTTTTGATCCACCTTCTTAAGATTGTTTAATGTAATAAATACCTCGTTACGATTTACCTTATGATGTTTTTTCACTTTGATTATATCATCAATTATAAATCTATGATAGCTATTATGTTTTTTATGAAAATAATCATCAATTTCCTTTAATATAGTGTTATCATCACCAATATGAAGAAATAAAAAATGTTCATCCTCAATAATCTTCTTTGGAATTATTTTTAATGTAATTCCTATCATCCTAAGATGGTCTAAATCATAAATTATCTTAATACACCTCTTACCATATTTAAATCTTATCTTATCTTTATTAAATGTATTCGGTTTTATTATTAAATCCATACTATTAATAAAAGAAAAATATTAAGAAGTAAACTTAATTATATTTATATGAAAATATTATCACATCTCGATACAATTCATTATAAAATTGGTGAAAAAATATATAACTTGATCCAATATAAAGATCATAATCATTTACTCATCTATGGAAAAGAAAAAGTAGGGAAATCATTCTTAATTAATACAATTTTTAATATTCAATCTGCGAAATTATTAAAAAATGATCATTTCTCCTATCATAATCATCTAAATAACTATTTTATAAATTGTCATAATATCATTAATAAATCCGAATTTATCAAGTTTCTAAAAGATCTATGTAACACATATGATCATTATCAACTGAATCATAAATATATTATACTCGATAACTATCAAACGACCACCGATTATATCCAAAATAGTCTTAAAGTAATTATTGAAAAATCATACTTCACAACTAAATTTATCCTAATTACCAATAATTTAACAAAAGTAATCAAAGCAATACAAAGTCGTTTCCAATATATACGTATTCCTAATCCAAAATCATATGACAAATATATATATATTAAAAATAATTATAATCCAAATATCTTATATAGTGATTGTTCCAAATATGATCTACCAATACTAATCCATATACATAATTTACCATATAAAGATAAAATAAAAGAATATTGTTTACAAATCATTCATATTTTAGAATCAAAAATAGATATCACATTAATAGATAAAATAAGAAAATTCTCCTCAGAGGTAAAAGAGATGAATCTACCATTAAATATACTATTCTCCAATTTGATTGATTTTATTATTATCAAAAAAAAAGAAGATCAACAAATAATAAATATGATTAATATTATCGCTGAATATGAACATAGTTTACATTTCTCTTATCGTGATATCATTTATATTGAATCATTAATTTTAAATTTATATAAGGTATTTAATAATATAATAGTATGAATAATCATTATGGATGATTATTATCAAATACTCCAAGTTAATAATAACTCAACAAAAGAAGAAATAAAAAAACAATATCATAATCTATGTAAAAAATATCATCCAGATAAAAATAAAGGAGTTGATACTCAATTTAAAAAAATAAATGAAGCATATATCACCCTATCTGATGATCAAAAAAGAAAGGAATATAATATTCGAAGAACATTTAAAAATATAGATTTTACTCCTGATGAATTACAAGTATTGTTCTCATATTATGATAAATTTATTGAATCAAAAGAATATAAATTAATGAAATTAATCTATCACTCAATACCTCAACAACTAAAAACTGCGATTTGGGAAAAATTTAAAAAGTTTAAACTAAAACAAATCATCCCAGCAAATAAAATCATTAATATTGAAAATTTAGATGAGGACTTCATCATTCATCTAGGAATACTTCACATCGATAAAATAAAAAAAAGATTTAAAATGATCATTATTCAAACTAAATATGGAATGTTACCCTTAAACTTTCGAACTTATGAAAATATAATTATCCATAATATTACATGTAAATTAACTATTAAATTTTTTATAAGAGATAATTATAATGCTCACAAAAGAATCAATTAATCTAAGGAAATACATCTATCCTAAAGTAGATGTACAAAAATCAAATGAACTTCATAAATTATATATCTTTCTTAAATCAATCAAACGAATACCTCTAAAAATTAACTACTATCATCAGATAGATCAAAAAACAATCACAATCAAAAAAGGTAAATTTATACCAACTACCATCTCACAAAAAACTTATCAATTAAAACTTGTTGAAACAAAAATTACAATCAAAAATACAAATATACTAATCAAAATCTATTCAAATGAAAATATTAATAATATGATAAATCATATCTACTCAGCAATACAATATGTATATAGTATCTATCCTACAAATATAAGATCTATCAAAATAAATTTATACCTACTAAAGAATAAAAAACTATTTGTTAAAGGAAATCCAAATTTCACAAAAAATGAAATTAACTCAGGATTCTGTATAAATAATCTATTTGATTCAGAAATCACTATCTATCGTAAAGAAGAACTAATAAAAGTACTCATTCATGAACTCTTTCATGCGTTTGAATATGACTATCGAAATGATACTGATGATATCATCAATCATTATCAAGAAAGATATATGATCACATCAGAAAAAATCAACACATTTGAAGCTTACACAGAAATATGGGCTAATATCATCAATTGTTTCCTTATCTCAGAACATGCCAATCGCCATAATGAATCACTCTTCTATACATTAATCCATCTCGAAAAAAGTTTCTGTGAACTACAAAAAGATAAAGTATTCTATAAAACACTTCTCGATACCAAAAAAATTGATATTAACAGAAATACCAACGTTCTATCATACTTTATCATTCGTTGCGAATTATACAATCGTTTAAATGAATTTATCAAATTCTGTAGATTACATAACCAAAATTATGTAAAAATGACTCAAGAAAATAAATGGTTCCAATTTATAAAAAAAAATAAAAAAATTATCAAAAATAATAGAAGATTCAATCGTTTACAAAAAAATAACCCTGTCTACAAAACAATGAAAATGTCAATCAATGAAATAAACATTAATTATGGACAAAAACACCATCCTTATTTGGATAATGAACCTTCATATACTTCTGAAGATTGAAAAAGGTTAGTTCATCCCCCTTCTTCATACGAAGCAACTTACGTAGTGTAGCATCAGCATGGATTGTTCTCTTATCCTCTTCCTTCTGAAGATCATGCTGCTTACAATATGCCGTAATACGCTTCGTGACCTCGGTACGAGCAATCAACTCACCCTTGTCAAGGCTAAGGAACTTACGGAGCTCCTCCGAAATAGGCCCGGGCTTCGCAAATCCACTCGGGGGCTTGTTAGGGTCAACAACCCTCTTTACACGGCCTTTCATTTTCTTGTCCATGACCTTGCGGTCACGCTGAACTCTCTTCTCAAGCTTCGATACCTGCGAAGAAAGGCTCTTAATAATCGTTAAAGCAGCCTTTAGCTGCTCCTGAATATCAGTAAATTCAGAATCATAATTGTCAGATGCCTCGGTTGGAGGTTCGACAGGGGCATCAACAACAGGTGTCTCGACCTTCACAGGCTCAGGTTCGACTTTCTTAGGTTCGACTTTCTTAGATTTCTTGGAAGAGGAGGATTTCTTGGAGGGAGGCATTTTCTATTAATTTATTTTTTTTTTTTATTTCTTTACCGCACTTGTTATGATACTTTATCATAACATTTGTTTAAATAATTTTATTCTCTATTTTTTCTTCCTCCTTCCTTTTTTCTTACTCTTTATTCTTCTTCTATAACCACCACGCTTCGGAGATCGCTGAGCATCGCCTTTGCGAGAAAATGGCTTCGCCGGTGATTCTAATTTAAATCTTTCACCTGATAATTGTTGTACATGCCCCGGTTCAATAGCGGTTAAGTCTTGTAAAGGTTGTGTTAATTCCTTTCCTTCATCTGTTTGAATAACCGCTTCGTCCCCCTTCAATTCTACAATTCTTCCATATCGTTCCTCTCCTCCATATATCCATGATACCCTTACACCTTCATATAAATCTTTCTGGACAACACCAACCGATGGATCAATGCGGTCCATTATTAAAAGTTGATCAGGTTCTTCTTCAATAGGACCAAATGATCTTTCAAATTCTCTTCGCTCATGAATATCTTCAAGTATATCACTTATTTTTTGTTCGGGCATTGGAATATATTCCTCTGAAAGATAAGTTAATACCTTATTCAATACTTCAAGGGGAATATCTCTCATTACTGATTCATCCCTTGTAATTGCTGTGCCTAATGCTAATCTTCTTTCAGTTAAAAAATCTTTTTTTTGGACATCTCCAATTAAATGTTGTCTTCTTAATGATTCACTAACTAACCTTCGTCCTCGTTTCATTTGACCTATATTCTCTATTAAATTACGTTCTTCGAGAAGGTTCAATGGAGATTGAGGATCCAATGTCCCTAATAGAAAATTATATCTTTTCTTTGATCGATGTAATTCTCGAGATTCGTTCCATATATCTTTTAAATGGCGTCGACATATACTATAATATGTCGCATTACCTCCCTCTTGAAGTGACGCTAATACAGCGTGTGTATGTGGATAGGCTACATGATTAAGAAATGGCGCTTGTGATAATAGAATTTTACCATTGACTGAGTGATAGAAAACATTCCCTCTTTCTCCTAAAATAATATCATAACGGACACCAGCAATATTAACTTTACTGAGTCCATTATTAACTAATAATTCAAAAAGATTTAAACTATAATTAAATCTTTCTTTTTGATCCATCGTGTGATTTTGAAAATTAGGGGATCCATAATTTCCATGAAGAATAATATTTACAATTGGATTAATATTTGCTCGATGATTTAAGGTATCCACATCATATAATTTTGCTAATACGATTTTCATTATCTCTAAAGAAGTTTCTTTGATACTATTGTATGTTCTATAGGTTATTCGTATCATATCATCCAAATTATCTGGAACATATTCACTCCATCTATTTCTACGTTCTTCCCCAGCAGGTAATACTCCTACTTGTTGTCGATACGCTTGATGAATCACATGATAATGTTCCGTAATCATTGTAAATAATGTATATAACGGATTTGATAAATAAAGTAGTTCTCTAGATGCTTCCTTATAATGAAATCCGTGGCTAACATCAACTATTTCATCAACTCTTAATAAAGCTTGATTACCTTCAGGTATACTTGTAATTATTTCTTTGAGTCTATCCTTAAATTGATCTAAGAAATTAACTAATTCCGCACGATCTAACTTACATAATTCATCTTTATTCTCATTATAAAATTTATCTTTAAAATATAATCTTATTAATTCTTCTCTACTATACTTTGATAATCCAGATTTAATACCCCGTTCTTTTAATAGTTTTTTTATACTTTCCTTGTTGTATAAATTAGATTTACCATTTTCTTTTTTTGCTATATCCATTTGTTCAACACTTTTTAGAAAGTCTTCTTTTTTCCATCCTCCAACACTATATTTTAGGATCATTTTATTTAATTCAACCAGTAATTTCCAATCATCATTAGATAACTTTCTTAACAATCCTTCATATTTTTTTGAAATTTTATGAGCATCCGAAAGATATCCTTCCATATATATATATATTTATATAAATATTATACATACATAAGCCATTGATGTGTATCCCAACATCCAAGGGATACTGAGCCTAATCCAATAATAAAATACATATATCCCAATTTTTTATCCTCTTCAGAAATAGCATTACGGAACTTCATAATATCACTTAGTATTAATTCTTGTACTCTTTCTTTTGAATTATACCTCATCACATCACTTACACGTGCTGTAAATACTAAACCATTCGGAGGACATATACGAGATTTTACATCATCAGTTATCTGTAAACGATAATTCCATATGTCTTCTAAATTTTTATATAACTTCTTTAAATAAACCATCGATAATGATAAAAACCATTCAGGTTGACAATAATATCCGCTATTATCTATATCTGAAAATAGATCAATTGTATTTTGCTTGATCATTTGCCTCTTTGATTGTTTTATCTTCTTTTTATTAATTAATTCATCCTCCTCTTTTAAATTTAATTTTGATGTTAGTTCTTTCACTTCATCAATGATATTATTTGGTATTTCTTTCATTGTATATGGATTTGGTTGCTTCAGTTCAATTAATTTATTTAATGATCGTATATCAAAGAACCAAATAAAATCATTTGAATCTTTATAGGAATAAAAATATTTATCATCAATTAAATCGATCGAATCATAAGAATAAAAATCAGTATCATTATTACATAACTTCTTGTTAATATATCCAGGTCCTCTTAATTGATCTATTTTCTGAATAATCTTTTTCTTTACTCTATTTTGTATACTTATTATATATTTAATATCTTTCTCATCATATTTTTTGAAAACCTTTACTATCTCACTTAAAATATTAAATGCTTCTTTTCGACGTTTAATACTTATCACAGAAGTATAAAGTTGTGGTGCTATACTTAAGATAGTATTAATTATATCTATTTTTAAATAATCAGATTCTTTATTTGTAAACCTTTCTATCACAATATATTTACCATTACATAAATAATTCCGACGATGTTTATAACAATATCCACCATATTTACTTTTACTATTACATTGTTCAATAAGACACATTCTATTTAATAATTCTTGGAAAAAAAATCTTAAATATAAATTCGTCGAAATTAAATTATTAAATTATTTAAAAATTTGAAATTAAGTATAAATAGAATAACAAAAACAAAAACAAAAACAAAAACAAAGAAAAACAAAACAAAACAAAGCAAAGGAAAAGCAAAGGAAAAGCAAAAGCAAAAGCAAAGAATATGACTAGTGCGATGAAAGCACCAAGTGTTGATATTTCAAAGATTTCATTTTCACAGCCTAAGACACTTAGTAATGGTGGGAAGATGTTATTCCTTAATTATAATGGTGGAATCAATCCACTATATATTCAAACTCCCGAAGTCGAGGTTCCATGGGAACCTTCCTATTATCCTGATAATGATACATCTGGAAAGTATGCTGTAAAGATCTCGTTTAAGAATATGGATGATAATGAAGAACTAAGAGATTTTCATTCTAAGATGCTTGAAATTGATGAACTCCTCAAAGCGAAAGCGATCGAGAATAGTCAGCCATGGTTTAAGAAGCCTAAGCTGTCAATCGATGTAATTAATGAACTATATACTCCTATGGTTCGAGTTTCTAGAGATGAAGAGACTGGTGAACCAAATGGTATGTATCCTGATGGATTTCAATTTAAGATTGTAAAGAGGGATGGTAAGTTTAAGGATTTCTCAATTTATGATAAGAATAAGGTTGTATTTGATGTTGAAGGTAATGAAGGTACTCCAGTTGATCTTCTAAATGTTCTAATGAAGGGGACACTTATTAAGGTAGTACTAAAGTGTAATGGTGTTTGGATTGCGAATGGAAAGTTTGGATGTACTTGGAAGGCGGAACAAATTCGCGCGAAGGTACCTGAAGGTGGTCTTCGAGATTTTGCGATTGAATCTGATTCTGATGAAGATGAGGATGAAGTCCTTGATAAGCCTAATATGATTGAAGATTCAACGGAAGAGGAGGAGGAGGAGG
>PAZD01000006.1 GCA_002715405.1 Acidimicrobiaceae bacterium | reverse complement strand
CAAAATGAAGATGAGGAATGGGAATGGCATGCCCCTAACGGTCAAATCTGGACTGGAGGTCCAGGTGAAGACGGCTTACATTGGTTCCCTCCAGGAGGAGGAGAGGAAGAGAGCATAGCAGTTACCTCTATGCTTCCGGGCTATGACGAAGAATGCGAAGAGTGCCCTCCTTGGGGTTGGGAAGAAAAAGCGGACGGAAAGTTTGTTTGGATTGACCCCTTCAATAGAGTTTGGTTCCCACAACTAGATGGAACTTGGTATAACCCTGCTGATGACCAGACGCGCCTCTCATATCGATATCTAACAGGTTGGATCGAAAGATGCCACTGCGACGATCAAACTTGGGGTTGGGTAGACGTGAATGGAGATGGTATTGAAGAATGGTACGCACCAGATGGTACCGTTTGGGCCCAATTCGAAGGCAGCTGGAGACCTATCGGCGACATAGGCGATGAGTACGGCGAAGAACTCAGCACAGCGGAATCAGGAGACATAGAAATTACTATTTATACGCGTCTACCTGGCTGGGGTGATAACTGCTTCGAAGGTCCTGAACTTACTACGGAACAACCAACACCGACACCCGAACCAACACCAACATTCCAGCCAACGCCAACACCTGTACCAGAAAGGCCAGCACGAGCATCTGTGTCTGACATTTCCTGTAGGGGGATTTGGGTTAGTTGGTCCCTTTCAGGAGAATATCCAGCTCCAGATTCATGGAATGCTTATTTAACTGTTGAATCAGATCTGGGAACGAAGACTGTAATGAAATCACAGACCGTCCCACCGACTAATGTCAGCAACCTCCAATTCCTAGCTAATGAGTTTTGGCCCGAAATGGCTTCCTTCGAATGGCCATGGTTGGACGGGGATGGAGCTCAATATGAGCTAGTGGTCTACCGTGTTGATGGANGCGTTGAAAACTCTCCATCGACACTAATTGCACCTGTTGTTGGTGTATTTGATGGGCCAAACAAATGCACCGGAGGCGGAACATAACCAGAGAAGAGCTACCTTTACGCTAGCGTTGATGTATGGCACGAACACTTCTTAAGGGAGCACGATATCCAGGTGATGTTGCCATTAAAGATGGCAACATCACTGAGATAGGGATAATACCGCCTGAAACTGGCGACAAAGTTATAAATGTTGATGGTGATATTATCACCCCCGGATTAATCAACACCCACCACCACCTCTACCAATGGATGACACGGGGACTTGCTAGTGGCTGTGACCTATTCCAATGGCTCACAACCCTTTACCCTGTCTGGGGCCGCATGAGCGTAGATGATGTTCACGCTGCTGCTCTGGTGGGCTTAAGTGAACTTGCCCTTACAGGTTGCACCACAGCATCAGATCACCATTACATCGTCCCGAATAATGATGACGCTGTTTTCGATGCAATCGTAGAAGCAGCAAATGCAGTTGGGATTCGGCTGTTCCTAAGCAGAGGATCGATGGACCTAGGAGAATCAGCTGGCGGGCTGCCTCCGGATAATCTCGTTGAAGATCGTGATGATATTCTCTCTTCGACAGAAAGGGTCATAGACGAACATCATGACGGGGATATGGTGCATGTTGTGGTTGCACCATGCAGCCCGTTTTCTGTTTCCACCGAACTAATGGTCGAATCAGCTGAACTTGCTCGAAAATATGGACTCCGAATGCATACTCATTTGTGTGAGACCATCGACGAACAAGACCACTGCTTAGAAAGATTTGGGAAACGACCAGTCATGCAGCTTATTGATTGGGGCTGGGCTGGAAATGACGTGTGGCTAGCTCATGGGATCCATTTAACTTCTGAAGAAATTTCTCTTCTCGGGAAAGCTGGTACTGGAATCGCCCATTGCCCATCTTCTAATGCACGTATTGCCGCTGGTTTATGCCCAGTAGTTGATTTTCGAAAGAACCAAGTTCCTGTTGGGCTAGGTGTCGACGGAGCTGCAAGTAATGAAGTGGGAGGGCTGTTTGGAGAGATGCGCCAAGCCCTGTATACCGCTCGTATTCGAGAGGAACGGGCTGATGCACTAATGCCTAAAGATGTTCTTGATATGGGAACCGCTGGTGGAGCTCAATGCCTCGGAACAAATAATCTTGGCGTGATCGATGTTGGGAGTCCAGCAGATTTGGTAGTGTGGTCGGGTGATGACCTAGGTGGTATCGTCGACCCTATTACAGCACTTATCCTCGGCCCCGACCGGCGAGCGAAACATGTTTTTGTCGCTGGCAGAAAACGAGTTGAAGATGGAGAACTCCTAGGCGTCGATATTAGAGCAGCACATAAGCGATTGGCTGAACGTTCGAAACGCTTGTGGGACTAGGAAGGGACAATGGATAGAAAATTTATTTCAGGTGGAACAGTTATCAACGCTAACCACATTGGAAAAGCAGATGTAATTATTGAAAATGAAAAAATTGCTGCGATTATTTCTCCGAACAGTGAAATCTCTGATTCTATTGAGGGCAGCGATATTGAAATCATCGATGCTTCTGAAAGATACGTTATTCCCGGAGGGGTCGATGCCCATGTACATTTGCAACTTCCGATGACCGCTGACGCAACATCAAGCGANACCTTTGCATCGGGCACTGCTGCTGCGGCATGGGGAGGGACAACAACTGTAATCGATTTCGCGGGACAGATAAAAGGAACGACGATCCCAAATGCCATCGAAACTCGGTTAGATGAAGCATCTGGGCAATGCGCTATCGATTATGGGTTCCACCTATCTGTAGGCGATGTTAACAGCCAATCTCTCATAGACCTGAAGAATACAATTGATAGCGGAATTACAAGTTATAAATTGTTTATGGCTTACCCTGACGCCTGGTATTCAGACGATGGCCAAATACTACAGGTGATGCAACTAGCAGCTGAGACAGGTGCCATGGTTATGATGCACGCAGAAAATGGAATAGCCATTGACGTTCTCCGCGATCAAGCCGTTGCCCAAGGTGCAANGGGATCCGTTTGGCATGGGCGGACAAGACCTCCAGAACTCGAGGGAGAGGCTACACACAGAGCAATTCAACTAGCTTTGGTTGCAGGGTCCCCTCTCTATATCGTCCATCTTTCGTCCACAAACGCTCTCGTCGAAGTGGCAAGGGCTCGAGATGAAGGTCGGAACGTTTTTGCCGAAACATGCCCTCAATATCTTTATTTGAGCCTTGAAGAACATCTTGATCAGCCTGGGATAGACGGAATTCGTCATATATGCTCTCCCCCTCTTCGTTCCCTAGAAGATAGGCATCAAGATAACTTATGGAAAGGTCTAAGGGCCGACGACCTATCCGTTGTCGCTACGGACCATTGCCCATTTTGCGATGCAGAGAAATTGTTAGGGGTCGACGACTTCAGACAGGNGCCTAATGGATTGGGAGTTATCGAGCACCGTATGGACTTATTATTTCAGGGTGTCCTCCAAGAGGAAATAACCCTTAAGCGCTGGGTTGAAATCTGTTCAACAACTCCGGCAAGACTATTTGGTTTACAAGGGAGAAAAGGTGTCATCGCGCCTGGAGCTGATGCAGATATTGTGATTTACGATCCAAGTAAAGAGCATGTATTAGGTGTGGAAACACATCACATGTCTGTTGATCATTCAGCATGGGAGGGAGTTGCAGTCACTGGTCAAGCAGAGAGCGTACTGAGCCGCGGGAAATATGTGATCAAAAACCGTGAATTCGTAGGCAAAAAAGAGCATGGGCAATTTATCCAACGAAATATTCCCGACCCCCTTAGATAATTGTCAGAACTTCAAAACCTATTTTTCCNTAAAAGACTTCTAGCTGGTAATCCCAAATGCAACCGCTGCTATGGTAGTTCTTTCTTCAGCTCTTCGGAGTAAATCAACGAGTTCTTCCACCTTGTAGACGTTGGTTTCATCAACTTTGGTAATCACCACACAAAACTGGGCTTGAGGTGGTTTAGCCTTTATTTGTCCTTCAGGATGGAGGATGACCTTGGCCGCCCTTTCAGGGGTTAAGTATTCTTCTGGGAAACATTCCGCAAAATCCGCAACCCTTTGTGGTCGGTGACAGTGAGTATCGATAATTTGATCGAGCGCGTCCGCACCAATGGTAGAAATCATTACAGTACAGGATTCTGGGATAACTGGTTCAAAATGCGCTGGGGCCTTAAATGGTAAACGCCGAGACCCGTCAGCTTCGACGACAACATTGTCTATGATTTTGAACCAATGGTCACATGTGGATGGGTCAACTCCAATCGCCTTTTCTCCTTGGATTTCTTTCCAAGCCATAATTGGAGTCTCTGGAGAAATTTTAAGAATTAGCTCATCTTCTGGTTCGAAGTAAACAGGGAGATCTCGATTTTGGTCATAGCCCATCTTTGTAGTGCAAGTCAGAACTGTCTNTCCGGGCAGTTCCCTTCCAAGGGCATGNAGAATTGNGGTTTTCCCTCCCCCACCAACTATACCGATATGGTTTTTTTTACCTAAAGATTTTAAGTCGAAGTAGCTGGCAAGCTCGGAAAGTTGAATGAGCTCTAACATGAAAGTTCATTTAAAAAAGCTGAAATGCCCATTACGCTAAAGCCGCCCCATCAATTCGGACATGCTCTCCATTTATATGGCGCCCTTCATCCGAAGCAAGATAAGCGATAAGACCGGCAACTGCTCCCGGCTCTACAAAGGGTGATAGTGGATTTTGACGGAGAAGTAGATCCATATCAATATCTTCTATTGGTGGCATCTTAGTCATGGCTGTCTTGATCCCTCCAGGATTTATACAATTCACTTGCAGACCCTTTTTCGCATATTCAACTGCCAATGATTTAGTCAACGCAAGCACTCCGGCTTTACTCGCCGCATAAGCGGCAGAATAGGGAATACCTGCTAGCGCTGTCGTGGATGAAACATTCACTATTGAACCCTGAGTTTTGAGAAGATGTGGGATTGCTTCGCGGCAAACGAGAAAGGTCCCTGTCAGGTTTACTGCTAGAGTCCTTTCAAAATCGCTGACTGGATGATCGGAAGTATGATGCCACAATTGGATACCCGCAATATTCGCAACAATATCGATCTTCCCAAAAAGGCTTATCGTTTCTGCTATTGAACTGGAAACATCTTCTTCTTTAGCCACATCACAAATCCGGTCAACGATTTCGCCCCCGAATTGACGGCATGCCTCAGCTGTTTCCCCTAACTCGTTTTTAGCTACATCAACGAGATAAAGAGATGCTCCCTCGCTAGCCATTCTTTTTGCTGTTGCTTCGCCAATTCCTGTTGCTGCTCCTGTGAGAAAAACAATCTTCTCTTTAAATCGATCCATCAGATTTTACCTTTTCCTAGATTGTCCACAGTTCTCTTCATTTGTTAAATTAATGATGCTAGTAATGGTTGACACATGTAAAGTATCACAAGCCATAAATACCAAGGGGGCACTTAATGATGCCAGATACTTCTACCTTGAGTCTGTCATTTGACGAAATTGGGATGGTGTATCCAGACGGCACAGAAGCCCTAACAAACGTTTCATTTTCTGTTGCACAAAATGAGTTTATTACTGTAGTGGGACCATCAGGGTGCGGTAAATCCACCCTCTTAAAAATAGCCTCTGATCTGCTTAAACCTACTTCTGGGGCGGTAGACGTAAGTAATAAAAGTCTGGGATACATATTTCAAGATCCTACCCTTTTACCTTGGCGTACGGTATTAGGTAATGTCGAACTCCTTTGTGAGCTACATCAAATACCCAAAGATGAAAGACGGGAAAAAGCACAAGCTGCGATTGAACTAGTTGGCTTGTCAGGGTTTGAAAGACACTACCCCAAAACCCTGTCGGGGGGCATGAAAATGCGAACCTCCCTCGCTAGGACCTTAACTTTACAACCAAAAGTTTTTCTATTCGATGAGCCCTTCGGATCCTTAGATGAAATTACTCGTGAAAAACTGAATGAAGAAACTCAGCTACTATTTCAAAAAGAGGGTTTCGCTGGCCTATTCATCACCCATTCAATCACTGAAGCGGTATTCATGTCCACAAAGGTTTACGTGATGTCTGAACGCCCAGGGAAAATAGTAGCTGGGTTTGAGATACCTTTTGGTTTTCCACGCTCACCGACTTTACGCTTCGATCCAGATTTTGCCGAAGTTTGTGGACACATTTCAAGTGCACTTCGAGGAAATCGCCATGAGTAAACCTAAGAACCAGAAGCTCCTGAGGGATCAAGGCAAAAACTGGAGGATCGAAATCAGCATTCCGTATTTCCGTTCAGTATTACAAAATACTGTTCCTCCTTTAGCCTTTGGGTTATTCATTCTCGGCGGTTGGTATTTAATCTCCTATGCGATTCTTGATGAGAAGAAACGATTCTTACTCCAACCACCACACAAAGTCCTAGTAAACGGTTTCTTCGAATGGGGCGGAAGAGATGGATTGGCAGAGATGCTTCTGTCATTGTGGTCATCTACCAAAGTGGCAGGTATTGGGCTCTTCTTTGCCATCCTGATCGGCTTTTCGCTCGCAGTCCTTATGAGTCAAGCAGTAGCAGTAGAAAAAGCTCTCTTTCCGTACCTCGTCACTTTACAGGCTATCCCAATCCTAGCTATCGTCCCATTAATCATGTTCTGGTGGGGGTCCGGCCAAACATCCAGAGTAGTTGTTTGCATAATTATTTCTCTTTTCCCAATAATCGTCAACACTCTATTTGGCCTTCAATCAGCAGAAAAAGACATGCATGATCTCTTCACCTTACATAACGCAAGTAGCTTCACAAGACTACGAAAACTTATGATTCCTGCCGCGCTCCCAGCTATCTTTGCGGGATTACGGATATCTGCTGGACTTTCAGTTATCGGAGCAATAGTAGGTGATTTCTTTTTTGGGAAAGGAGAAGTTGGCCTCGGGCAACTAATTAAGCGATTCTCTAGCGAACTCCAAGGGGAAGAACTGATCGCAGCAGTAATTCTTTCTTCAGCTCTTGGAGTTGCCGTATTCCTCTTTTTCACCTGGATTCAAAACAGAGCAATTGGTAGGTGGTCTGATCGAGCTGAATTGATTTCGTAACTGCGGCGGTATTCTATTAACCAAAAGAATACATAGATCGTTGTGAGTTTGGTAGGAATAGGAAGAAAGCGAGATAATATTTGTAACCCCACCCACATGCAAAAATGAACTACCGTCTAATTTCTAAGTTGCTCATCAGCATAGCTACAGCAGTACTTATACTCAGTTCGACTGCGTGCAGCAACAACGTCAAAACAGATGACAACCCTACTAGCTCCACTCAAGGATTAGACGCCTGTCCAGATCCTATAATTATTCAAACAGACTGGTTTCCTGAAGCTGAGTACGGAGCCACATACGAGCTTTTCGGTACAGGTCCTTACACCATTGACAAAGATAACAGATCTGTTTCTGGGACTTTACATGATGACAATATCGATACAGGTATCGGTCTTGAAGTAAGAACTGGAGGGCCCGCTATCGGTTTCACACCAGTTGCAAGCCATATGTATACGGATACCAGTATCACGTTGGGTTATGCAAACACCGAAGGTCAAATCACTCGGTTTGATAGTGCCCCCTTATTGTCAGTCGTGGCACCTCTTGAGAAAAATCCACAAATGATTATGTGGGACCCTGAGACATACCCTGAAGTTAAGACTCTCGCCGACTTAGGCCAACAAAAAATCACTATTAATGTCTTTTCAGTAGAGGTCTTTTCTGATGTTTTTATCGCTCAAGGAATTTGGACCGCCGACCAGATCGATCCCTCGTACGACGGATCACCTGGAAATTTCATAGCAAATGACGGGAAAATAGCTCAACAAGGATTCGCATCTGCAGAACCCTATAACTATAAAAATGCTTATGAAGAGTGGGGGAAAGATGTCGAATACCAACTGCTACATGATGCAGGATTTCAGGTCTACTCTCAGACCATTGCAATTCGCTCAGACGAAAAAGAAGTTCTCGACCCGTGTCTAAAGTCTCTCGTTCCGGTGATCCAGCGTGCTGTAGTTAGTTTTGGTACTGACCCCAGCACAGCAAATGCTCTTATTGTTGATGCTGTGGAGACATTTAATAGTTTCTGGGTTTATGGAGAGGGTATCGCCGCCTATTCTGTAGAAACGCAACGAGAACTAGGCCTTATAGGTAATGGCAATAACGACATCGTTGGTGATATCGATCAGGCACGCGTCCAAGGGGTTATTGACATAATGGGGGATGCTGGAATCGATGTGAGCAGAGTAAAGGCCTCTGATATTTTTACGAATGAATATATCGATGAAAGTATCGGGTTCGACTGATTTTATAATCTAACAGAGTTGAGTCCCCTAAGTACTAAAGCAAAGAACAAAGACTAAGGAGCGATATCCAAATTACTATTTTTTCTCTGTTGACATCAGAATTCCCAAAATTTCCCCTACTATCCATCTGTGCGGAATTCCCTTAATTTCTTTAAATCTAAGCAGGTGACTCTACTTTTAGGAGCCCTTCTTTCCCTAGGATCTTTGTCTTTGGGCCTGTCAGCCTGCAGTGGTGATCTTCCACCTATCGAAAAAGTAGTGGAACCAACAATTACGCCTAATCCGACCCCAACTAGTGAACCAGAGCCGACCGTAACAACAACACCAAGTACTCCTGGACCTACACCAACACCGACACCGGTCTTATCACAGTTTGAACAGGACGAAAGAAACGGCATTATTCGTTCTCCACTAAATGGGACCTCTGTTTCCGAAGAAAGCCTTACGCGAAGAATTTTAGGAGTGAAGATCGACAACCATCTTGAGGCTCGACCTCAATCTGGATTTGAAAAAGCAGATCTAATTTTTGAAATATGGGTTGAAGGGCTCACTCGATACCTAACTTTCTTCCAAGCATCTGACGTTAATTATCTTGGACCCATTCGCTCAATGAGGCCAACTGATATCGCCCTTCAAAATCCTTGGGGAACGAGTTTCGTTAATTCTGGCGGGCAGGATTGGGTTTATGAACTCGCGTGGAGTTCTTCAGTCCGTTATTTTCTAGAACCTGAAGGGTCATTTCGCACTAATGACCGTTACCCCCCTCATAATCTTTATGGAGATACCGTTGCGTTGCGCTCTTTAGATGACCGAGGTGATTATGAGGAACCATTAGAACCATTTTGGAACTTTGGGGAAATGCCTGAAGACGCTCAGGAAGCTACCCAAGTAACGATGACGTATCCGTATGAGTTCTCGTCAAGTTGGTATTGGAATCCGGTTTTGGATCAGTACGACAAAAGCACTACAGGAAATCCACATTATTATCTTGATACCGATGGGAATGCTCAACGGGTTTCTGCAGAAACACTAATTATTCTAGAAATGGACGTTTACATGACCTGCTATGGATGTGCTTCTGGTTCTGTAGTCCCTGTAACAATGACCACAGGAAGTGGGCCAGCATGGGTTGTAGCTGAAGGCCGAGCTATATCTGGAACATGGTCGAGAGACACGGATAGCGAATGGTTCACATTGTCAGACGGGGATGGTAATGAACTCGTTGTTCCCCCTGGCCGAATTTGGGTTACGCTTGCTCGAAACGACCGAACTACTATCCAGTAGCTCATTTACTCTCTTTGATCTAGTGCTGAATACCTGTTAGGAGAACACCTACTCGATCAGATCGTTTGAGATAACCAGATTTCAATGCGTTGATTACTCCAGCAACCGAAGCAGATCCGGTAGGTTCAACCTGTATTCCTAGTGAATTTACTAGTTCATAAGCGCTAGCTATCTCAGTTTCCAAAGCTACTATGCTTCCTCCACCAGTTTTGACTAATGCATTAAGAACGCCAACCCAGTCATACGTAATATCATCTAATATCCCAGTTGCAATACTTTTGGGATTCGCCCAAGGAGTCATCAAAGTCTCAGCATTCGCAAGGGCATATTCGACTTTTTCTTCTGCATTACCTATCTGTGGAATTTCTCTCCAAGCCTTATCGAAAGGTGCGCATCCTTCGGTTTGGACAGCGCATACTCTAGGAACTTTGTCTAAAACTCCGAATTTCTGAGCTTCTAACAAACCGATAGAGCAACTCGTAAGAAGTGCTCCCCCACCAACCTGAATGAACAAAGAATCTATCTCATTAGTAAAAATCTGCTCTGCTAATTCCCACCCGATGGTCCTACCCCCATCTAATGCCATAACATTTTCTGAAGCTTGAACGCTGAAAGGTACCGAACCACTCTGGATGGCTTCTTGAAAACGGTTCATACATGGATCTCCACCCTCACCAGCTTTTCTCTCGCAGACATGTATTAATGCGCCAAGATTCTCGAGCTTTTTGACAATATCCGGATTAGCCCAAGTAGGAATAAAAACATCTATTGGCCTATTGACGGCGCTGGCGACTGTAGCTGCACCTAAAGCAGCATTCCCGCATGAGGAAATAGCGAGTCTGCGATCGCTTTCAACAGCGTCAACGGCTAGGTGGAGAAGTAACCCCATCAGGTGTCTTGCTTTATGAGACCCGCCGACATTGATGGTTTCATTTTTCCATAGGCAAAATTCTGGAAGAAGTTCTGAAACATCATCCCATGTGCCCGATGGAGTTATCCGGAAGCCATGCCCCTCTATCGCTTCTATTGCTTTGCTAACTTCGGTAACCAAACCAAGGAAATCCTCATCGCTCCAGCCCTTTTCGATGGCTCGATGCCATGACCACAGTAGTTTTCTCCATTTGATGAATGGATTTAATTCATTTTCTGCTGGTTCTGGCCAGCATGATGAGGGATGAGTTTTGAGCCAAGAACGGCTGGTGATTTCTGAATCACTCAACACTAAACCGCCACACCTGTCTGGTCATTAAATTCTTGAACCATCTTGTCCCATTCTGGGGTCATATTGTGCAGTTGATCCCAAAATCGCTGATCTCGCCTTACTTCAAAGTCTTCGATACTGACGCCCTGTTGCTCTACCCATGTGTAATAGCCCAAGTTAAATATTTTTTCTCGACCGACATTATCCAGAATCTGAAGGTGTTCAGTATCGATACCTTGTAGATATGTAGAAGAAATTTCTTGCGCGTGATGCATCTGGAAATCGTTATCAAATTCTTGAGAAAGTAGATGCTGTTTCTCGCTTTCGTATAGCTCCGACCCGTCAGTTGCAACGGTTATCACAACATCATTTTTCCCCAGTTGAAGTTCCTTAGCGGTTTTGATCCCTGCTGTCATATTACATATCGAAGAGAAACCTAAGTGATGAAGATTCTGAACAATTTCTGGCTGAATTCCCATTTCATCAGTCAGGAAAGCCTTACCGGCTTCGGTGGTGAAAACAAGATTTAGCCCATCAGTTGCTTTATCACTCACAGCAGTTGCGATATCAGTATTCATGACATTGTGAATAAGCGGTATGTGTTTATCGCCAATTCCCTGAATATTGTGTTCTCCGTACCCGTTGTACAACATGGTGGGGCATTCTAAAGCTTCGACGGCAACAATCTTTGCACCGTAATCATCTTTTAATCTGTCTCCAGCTCCAAGTGTTCCTGAAGAACCGGAAGCGGAAACAAATGCTTTCAATTGGAGTTCAGGGTTAGATTCTTTCAGCGTTTCAAAGACATGCCCTAATGCTTTCCCAGTTACAACGTAGTGGCCTATGTGGTTTGCGAATTCAGAGAACTGATTGAGAATAAAGTTTCCTTCATCTTTTTGAAGTTCATTACAAGCATCATAAATCTCTTTCACATTACTTTCAGACCCTGGAGTCTTTATGACGTCTTGAGGATCCATGACCCATTTATCTAGCCAATCGAAACGTTCCTGACTCATATTTTCAGGAAGTACTGCTACCCCTCGGCTTTGCATCAAAGTAGAGATAGCTATGCCGCCGCGTGCATAATTTCCGGTGGATGGCCAGACGGCCCTGTGTTTGCTTGGGTCGAATTGTCCACTGACAACTCGTGGGAGGAAGCATGAATACGCAGCGAGTACCTTGTGGGCCCCTATCATAGGGAATCGATTTCCGAATAGAAGCACGATCTGAGCATCTACACCGGTCAGCTCACTTGGTAGAACTATGTGGTCCGGGATAGCGGTCTGATGGGCGCTGTTAAAGGTGTTGTACCAATGCACCCTGAATAGGTTTAGGGGGTGGGCTGCATTTGGATCAATGTCTTCTAGCTTTTGGAGGATCTCCTCAGGGATCGATGAAGGATTAGAAAGTTGGCTGAATGTAGGAAGCAAAATCCCTGCATCACGAAACCGGCTGACCGACCTTTCGTAATTATCTTTATCTATCACAGACTGTAAGAGGCCATATTTCGCTACGTCTATATTTAAATCCATACTTTAACGCTATCGCGTTCTACTTCACTGGCGGCTACAGAGACGGTGATTCTCTAAAGTATCTATGAACTCTCAATTAACTTTTCCTATTCGAAAGCAAGAAACGCTCTAACAAGCTACTGTACGATGATGGCAGATTTAGAAATAGACCTTCTTGATGGAGATTTTTACATTCAAAACCCATATGAGTCCTATCAATGGATGAGAATCAATCGGCCAGCATATTGGGATTCAACGAATGAACTATGGGGTATCTCTAGATACGACGACATAGTTGAGATTGAAAAAAATAAAAAGGTATTTATCAGTTCGGACCGCGAGAAGGGAGGCTACCGGCCCAATATGCCTGCTGATAGCTCGATTATCGGACTTGACGACCCTGAGCACAGTGTCCGCCGGTTGCTTGTTTCACGTCGTTTCACCCCCAGGTCAGTAGAATTCTGGATTCCCCATATTGAAGGAGCCGTAACAGAACTATTAGATAACGCCTTAGCAGAAAATCGACCTATCGATATCGTCGGAGAGCTAGCTGCACCGCTTCCCGCAATGATGATTGGGCACTTGTTAGGCTTTCCAGATGAGCTATGGCCGGCTCTCCACCGGTGGTCAGAAGAAACTATTGCCCTTGGCGGTGGCCCCAGATACGCAAATGATATCGGCACTAAGGCAGTTTTTGAATTTGTTGAAGCTTGTATAGAGCTATACGAGCAAAAAAGTAAATCGCCCGGCGATGACATTATGAGCGCTTGGATCCAAGCAGAAAGAAATGGGTTGAAGGATGGATCTGATTTTGGCTTAGATCAAATCATTAGCGATTGTCTGCTTCTTCTCGATGGAGGTGCAGAGACGACTCGAACTGTAATAGCCAGAACTCTCGTGGAGTTTGCGAAAAATCCCAAACAATGGGAAATCATGAAAAATGGGGCAGATATCGATATCGCAGTTGAAGAATTTATAAGATATGTCACACCTATTCACAATATGTGCCGTTTAGCAACAACTGATTACGAAATTGGTGGAGAGGAAATCAAAAAAGGGCAACAGGTTGTCTTGATGTATTCATCGGCTAATCGGGATCCGGCGCATTTCGATGAACCCGAAACGTTCGATGTAACTCGAGACCCAAACCACCATATCGCTTTTGGTTTCGGCACTCATTTTTGTCTAGGAGCATCGCTAGCAAGGCTCGAAATTAAAACGTTTTTTTCGATGCTACTTGAAAGAGTTTCTAAAATTCGGTTACTTTCTGAGCCTGTTGAAATGCCGAATTCTTTTGTGTACGGATTATCTTCATGCCTTATGGCATTCGAAGAAGCTAATTATAATAGTTGACCGCTGAACAGAATTATTAATCTCGACCCTCTCCGAGAATTTGTTCTTTGGTTAGACCCATAAGGAATTCAGTGAATTGTGGGCCTCTTCGTAGCGAATGTCCGCCATCAATATTGATGCATTGGCCGGTTATCCATCGTGAATCTGAGCTAATTAAGAATTTAACTAAGGAAGCGACATCTTCAGACTGGCCCACATCTCCTAAGGGAGTGTTATCAATGTAGGTTTGGTAAGTTTTGCTTTCTCGAGGTATCCCTTCCATGATTTCGGTTGCAATAAAACCCGGTCTCACAGCATTGAAGCGAATATTAGAGGGGCCAAACTCATCAGCAGCATTTTGAATCATCGCTTCGATACCTGCTTTAGCTACGGGATAAGCGCCGAACCAAAGGTGCGTTAAATGCCCAGCGATAGAAGACATACCCACGAAAGACCCACCACCAGCTTTTTGCATATATGGAACCGAGTGCTTAATGCACAGCATGGTGCCCAAGACATTCAAATGAAGCACCCTAGTGAATTCATCGATATTTTGAAGGTGGTAGGGGGCTAAAGCTCCACCTCCGCCCGCGTTAGCAACAACCCCATTGAGCCCAACAGCAAATAAGCTAGCTTCAGCTATCGTCTCTTTTACCTGTTCTTCTTCTGTCACATCACATATCCGATATTGGATAGTTTCGTCCCCACCGTAACTCTTCGCTATTTCTTCCTGAGTCTCCTGCAGCCGTGCTTCCGTCCTTCCGCAAATGGTTACCGAAGCACCGCTATGGACAAGTAAGGAGGCGCATGCTTTACCTATTCCCGAACCTCCTCCTGTTACGAGAACTCCAAACCCATTTAAATCGCTACCAACCAAATTATTTCCTCCTAGGACATATCAATAGCCGTATGCCTACTTTGACCTTCGTCTATTTTTGTTTCCTGATTGCATATTAGAAAAACGTTGCTCAAAAAAAGCCGCTAACCCTGGAAAATCTGGAATCTCCCTCAAACGGCGATTTAGGTAAAAGAAAGAACCAAGTATCACAACCGTAGTGAACGGCCAATTAACGAAAAATCGAATTATCAAATACCCATCTACTGATGCATTATTAAAGAGCCAGATATCGAAAGCTGAGCTGGCAAACTGGGCTAACCCAACGACAATAGCTATATGATTCATCGCTTTGCGGAAGATAGGTAACTTGGTGAATTCTTCATCAAATCCAAAAACTTCCGGTGCATATCTAGTCAGCAAATTTTTTCTTACGCATACTGAAAGAATCAGGGCAAATCCGACAGAAGCTTTTATTCCAATCCCTATCCCGAAATAAACAGCTTCGCTGTCTGTAACAATCCCTACAATTCCCCTAGCAATGATTCCAACTGTCACGATTGGTAGAAATCGGCCGATGGGATGCCCGCGACGTGAGCGCTGAAAAGCAATTATTGTAGACCAAATAGTTGCGGCAAGAATTGCCCATAACAAACCGATGAAACGGTTGACGACAATGAATGCAATAAGCGGAAACACTGCTTCCCATAAATGCCCTTCTCCACTGAAGGAAGCCGGACTATTTGAAGGCTCAGATGAAAATCCCGACATGTTGCTTTCTTGCACTTTCCCAGTTTGGCCTAGTTCACGCAAAATTACTCAAACTATCTGGATTGTTTCTTTATCTTTGATGGTCTAAAACCTTGTTATGCAATCAACTAAATATCAAACCATCATAATTACCGGAAGTGCTTCAGGAATTGGTGCGTCAACTCGAGAAATTTTGGAAGCGAACGGCACAAAGGTCATTGGAATTGACCTTAGAGACGCTGATATTCTGGCAGATTTAAGCCACAGCGAAGAGCGGAACCGAGCAATATCCGAGACCATCGAAATAACTGAAGGAGTTATAGACGGTGTCATAACTTCCGCTGGTGTTGGACCACCATGTGACCCGAAAAAAATAATAGATGTTAACTGGTTGGGGACAGTAGAGCTACTTAAAGGATTCAGGGAAACTTTGGCATCATCAGAGAATACTGTTCGGGTCGTAGCGGTTTCTTCGAACTCTGCGACGATTACCCCGAACGTTCCTGAAGATCTCATAGAAGCATGCCTCACATTCGACAACGAGCGAGTTGAACATATCCTTGAAGGTTTCTCAGGAATGGCAGCAATGGCGGTTGCCTACGCTGCATCGAAAACAGCTGTTGCGAGATTCGTTCGTCAGAATGCACCTACAGAGGAATGGGCGGGGTCAGGAATCAGACTAAACTCTATTGCTCCAGGAGCGGTCCTCACTCCACTACTTCAAGGAGGGCTTGACGATGAGGAATTCGGAGATGCGATAAGAACTTTACCGGTCCCAGTTGGAGAGTTTGGGTCACCAGATGCGATAGCGAAGTGGATAAATATTATGATGTCGGATGCAGCAGATTTTATGTGTGGCTCCGTGGTTTTTGTCGATGGTGGATCAGATGCTCTGATCAGGCCAAACGACTGGCCAAAATCTTTTTCGATCTAAAAGAATCTAATTGGGCGGGTCAAATTGTTAGAGGTATGTTGTAATTACTCTGAAAAGTCCTAACAGATAAAGGAAGTAAGGTTATGTATCCCGGTACTTATGTGGAAAGTTATCCAAACAAAAAAGCTCTTGTAATGTCTAACACCGGTGAGAGTATGACATACGAAGAACTTCACACCTATGCGGAGAAATTCGCTAATCTCCTTCAGAATGCTGGATTTCAACCTGGTGACCATATTGCATTGTGCCTCGAGAACAGGCTCGAATTTCTTCCAATATGCTGGGGAGCTCATTATGCTGGCTTGTATTACACAGCTATTAGCTCTCGTCTAACTGCTCCCGAAATTGAATATATTGTTAAGGACTGCGGGGCTCTCGCTTTCATCACCTCTCCTTATAAGGGAATCGAAGCAAAAGAACTTGCCTCTGATATCTCCGATGTTTCACTCCGGCTAAGCGTCGGAGGCCCAATTGAAGGGTTTGATGCGATAGAGGACCTCCTTCCACAGCAACCACTTAATCCAATAGGCCCAAGGGTTGAAGGGGCCGACATGCTTTATTCTTCTGGGACGACTGGGAGACCTAAAGGAGTTAAGGTACCGCTCCCAGGGCACAAACTGGGAGAAGTAGATAGAGTCACAGCATTGATTGGAGGGCTATTCGGTGCTAGCGAAGAGTCAATATACCTCTCGCCTGCCCCTCTGTATCATGCGGCTCCACTACGGTTCTGCATGAGCACGCATAGAATCGGCGGGACGGTTATAGTGATGCCAAGATTTAGCCCTGAAGAGATGTTGGAAAGCATCGATAAATACAACGTTTCTTTTCTTCAAGCAGTACCGACTATGTTTGTTCGGCTTTTAAAACTTGACCAGAACATACGAGACAAAACTAATGTTTCGTCCTTGCAGGCAGTCGTTCATGCTGCAGCCCCTTGCCCGATACCCGTTAAAAAACAGATGATCGAATGGTGGGGTCCCATTATCCATGAATACTATGCCGGCACTGAGGGGAATGGATTCGTCTACTGTAATAGTCAACAGTGGCTTGAGCATGAAGGGACCATCGGTAGTGCTATTCAAGGCACCATACACATCGTTGACGATGAAGGAAATGAATTACCACTCGGTGAAATTGGAGCGATTTATTTTGAAAGCGATTCAGTCTTTGAATACCATAACGATCCTGAAAAAACGAAAAATGCTCGTCTAGAAAACGGCTGGTCCACCCTAGGGGATATTGGTCGTTTAGATGAAGATGGGTACCTGTACTTAACCGATCGGAAAGCGTTTATGATCATCTCTGGGGGTGTGAATATCTATCCTCAGGAGGCAGAGAATGTACTTACGATGCACCCGAAGGTTCTCGATGTAGCGGTCTTTGGAGTGCCGAATGAGGATTTGGGTGAAGAAGTTAAGGCTGTGGTGCAGCTAATAGACCCTTCCTCTGCCGGGAAAGAAGTTGAACGAGAACTCCTTGCTTTCTGCCAAGAGCAACTGGCGAAGGTGAAGTGCCCGAGAAGTATTGATTTTCTCGAAGAACTGCCTCGGCACCCGACTGGAAAATTGTACAAAAGGCTTCTTCGTGACGAATATTGGGGAGATCGTGATAGTCGGATTGTTTAGGAGCGCACATGGAATTAGCTGAAATTAGTGACCGCATAGAAATTGAACAATTAATGGTGCGGTATGTTGAGGCGATTGATGCTAAGGATTGGGATCTTCTGGATAGTGTTTTTACTCATGATGCTTTTCTAGATTATGAAAGCTCGGGGGGGCCAGCTGGGAAAGGAGCATATCCCGTGATCAAAGAATGGCTGAAAGAGAATCTAGCTATCTTCCCAATGACTCAGCATATGATCGGGAAATCTTTGGTTGAGATTGACGGAGATACCGCTTCATGTAGAACAATTTTTTATAACCCGATGGGAGTTCCAGTTAATGCAGACGGGGTATATGACCCTGCAGGTGATGAACTCCACATATTCGTTGTTGGGGGATGGTACAACGACACCTGCATTCGCACTGATCAAGGATGGCGCATTAAGAGAAAGGTCGAAGAACAAGCATATACTGAGGGGACTTTCCCCCCATTCGAATAGATGAACTGAGCTTCGAAAGTTACCGCTTGTTCTGTGTTAGCCATTCATACATTGCAATACCGCTAGCCACCCCAGCATTAATTGATCTAGTAGATCCATATTGAGTTATCTCTAAAACCATTTCGCACCTGCTGATCATTTGCCTGCTAAGGCCTGGGCCTTCCTGCCCGAAGACAAGCACGCATTCTTCAGGGAGTCTAGCCGTTTCGATTGGAACTGCATTTTCAATATTATCTATCCCGAGTATGGGCAAATTCTCTCCTTTGGCCCAATTTGCAAATTCTTCAGCTGTTTGATGATGGTGCACATGTTGATATCTGTCCGTGACCATTGCTCCTCGCCGATTCCACCGGCGCTTCCCTACAATGTGGACAGCTTTTGCCATAAAAGCGTTCGCGTTTCTTACAACGGTTCCAATGTTAAAGTCGTGTTCCCAGTTTTCGATAGCTATATGAAAGGGGTGCCTTAACGTATCGAGATCTTCTATAATCGCTTCCCTAGTCCAGTACCTGTAGTGGTCTACTACATTTCTAGTGTCTCCGTTCAGAAGTAAGTCAGGGTCTAGCCGAGGGTCATCGGGCCAAGGTTTTGGATGTGGTCCTACGGTCATAAAAGACTTCTTTGAAGTGGATTCATTTTCTGAAAAAATTGGATATGTACTCGACGTTAAAACTTCGATTTTAAGATATCTATTTTCCTAACGGTAGCACTCCGAATGCCATAACCACGTAATGAAGCGTCGCCGCTGTAACCACCATAAGATGCCAGATTTCATGGTACCCAAAGATCTCCGGCCAAGGATCCGGCTTACGTATTCCTACTATAAAGGCGCCGAAAGTGTATAGAAGGCCGCCTATTCCAAGGAGGATCATCCAAGGGCGTTCAAGGGTTTCCCAAAGCCGTGGTAAGGCTAATACCGCAACCCACCCTAGTGTAAGGAAAAGAGCATTCATTAACCCATATGGAGGTTCGAAAGGTAAAAATCGCAGCAAAGCTCCTAGCGCAACTCCAATCCAGGCGGAAATCAATAAAGTCTTCTGGAGCCATCCTTCTACGACTAGCATCGCGATAGGTGTATAACCACCGGCGATACAAAAATAAATTCCTACGTGGTCTAATCGTCGGAACCGCATCCATTGTCGATCATCAAAATCAGTTCGATGAAAAAGAGCGCTTATCCCTAGCATCGCTGAAATACCAAATGAAAAGGCGAAGGCAGCAAAGGCAGATCGGGCTGACGGAGCAGTACTTATAAGCAAAAGAGCTACAGGTATAGAGAGAAAAAAACACCATGAGTGCAAGACTCCTCGAAAACGTGGCCGATCTAGAGCTCTTTGGCGAATTACCAAAAGTGAGTCAGGGATTTCATAATCCATTCAGATTCTCCGCCAGTGTAGAAACATAACCATATATTTCTCGTGCACTTTCGTTAAAGATATCTTGATCTCCACCTGCCGGATCCTCTACTTCTTCCCATGGGTTTATTTCAACTTCAGATAATTGTAATGCTGCCACTCTAGAAGCTAGGACTGTATTTCCAGCTTTAAGATATTTTGCCAATCGCGGAAGTGTTCCGGTAATAGGACTTGCTTCAGGATGATTTCGTCGAATGTACTGAATGTGTTCCGGTTCAAATACAACGATTAGATCAGCCCATTCGCAATCCTCTTTTTCTAGTTGATGGCTGCGGTGATGGGGATCCGATAGCCCAAATTTTGATAGCGCTTCTCTGGTACGTTGGCTCATTGGGAGGCCGGGGATAGAGAACGTTCCTGCTCCGCGTATTTCTATTTCTGGGTCGAGATCGCGCATCATCGTTACTGCCATAACGGAGCGGGCTGCATTTCCTGTACAAACAAACAATATTTTGTTCATAATTCATCCGCTATCTGTTCTAGGGCGCAAAAAAAGAGCTTCAGCTTCCGAACATAATCGGTCGCCATCATGGCATGAGGCTTTAACATTGATTCTTCTTCCGCTGGATTTTGTTATCCACCCTCGGAATACCAATTTCTTTTCAGTCGGAGTAAATGATCTATACCGAATAAGCAGCTTTGCGGTATACCCTGTGTCTCCCTGACTTAGGCTTTGGACAGCACCAAGTAACTCATCGTAAAGGCCAGCTATATACCCTCCGTGAACTGCATGAGGCGGGCCTTCATATAACGAAGACAACGTAGTTTCAAATTGGTACCCTGACTCCCCATCGGGTCCGGTACAATCGCCCCAATGTAAAGTCGGCGAGAATGGATGGAGCTGACCTTGGAAAAGGGACCTGTGCCGGTAAGTTCGTGAAGTTTGTGATCCGTCATCTTGTTCTCTCTCCCACCACGGAGGCAACTTCAATCCCTGAAGATTATTGCTCGCAATTCTTAGATGTTCTGCAGTTTTGCGTAACTGTTCCGGTGTTAGGTCAAGCTCAGTTGTTTTGTGCGCTATCTCGCGAATAGCTTGACGCAATTCTTCAGCAGCGGAAAGAACATCGTTATCCATACTTCCTCCATGAGGTGCAAAAATTTTTGCAGTTGCAGCAGGTATTTACAACCACCTTTGGATTCTATGGGATCTTCATGATTGGTCAGTGTTAAAGACCTAAACAATTAGCTATTCTGTCTCTTTGGTTGTAGATATCTCCCCATGAGGACGACAGAGTTAAACCCCTTTTCAGCCATATCTGCAGGTCGTACTCCAGTGTGTAGGCGATAGCACCATGGCATTGCAAGGCGGTTTTGCATGCCAGCTCAACAGCTTGAGATGACAGTAGCTTACCCATATGTACTGCAAGGTCGGTTTCTGGATGGCCATTGCTAAGACACCAAGCTCCCCGATGTACCATCGGACGCGCGAATTCGATAGCTTTCCCCGTATCAGCAAGTTGATGCTTGATAGCTTGATTAACCCCAACTGGTTTCCCGAATTGCTTTCGATCCTGCACATACTGAACTGTCTTTTCTAGAAGATATTCAGCCACTCCTATGCATTGTGCTGACGTTGCAGCTTTTGCCCGAAGTTCTGTCTTCTTTGTTAGTGAATCAACTCTTTCAGGATTACTTTCGATCAGGGTGCTAGCAGATGGGTCCCATTCGATGGAGAATAAGTGGCGGCTTTCATCAACAGATTTTTGTCTTTGGAGCTTAGTCGATTCTTGTTCGAGCAAATGAAGTTGGCCAGCATGAAAAACCAGCAAATATTGAACTGCGTCAGCTCCAAGAGCGTATTGATCATCAAATACTACCGAAGCGCGCTTTGTGCCGCTAATGATTACCTCTAAGACATCGCTGTACTTATTTCCTTCATTGCATTCCGTTAGTAAGGGAACCGAAAGAACAGCATGTTCCATTATTGGTTCCGGACATGCCGATCGACCTAATTCCTCCATTATTAAGATGGAATCTAAATCAGACATCTCCAATCCGCCCAATGATTCCGGTGCCGCCATTCCCGGAACTCCCATTGCCATGAATGCGTCCCACACTAGAGGCATAGAATTCATATCAGAGGAAATGAAATCATTGATATGTTCAGGACTGCATCGTTTTGTAAGCATCTCTCGAACGGTTTCAGCAAAAAGGACCTGCTGGTCATTGAAGCAAAATTTCATTTCGGTTTCCTTACAACCAAGATTGAATATTTGGAGCTATAGGAATAGTTTTGCATGACTACTTCCTTGGAAGTCCAAGGACACGTTCTGCGACAATGTTTCTTTGGATTTCATTTGTTCCGGCATATATTGGCCCAGCCAGTGAAAATAGATATCCAGACATCCAAATTCCATCATCTTGAACGTCTGGAGCTCCTTCTACAAGCTCTCCGCGCTCTGCAAGCATTCGGAGGGCCGCAGCATGGATATCGATATCGAGCTCAGACCAGAAAAGTTTCATATAGCTTGCTTCCGACCCTAAGGTTCCACCCTCGATTAAGGAGGTTGCTTTTTGGTAAACCTGCCAGCGGTAAGCTTGTGCATTAACGAAAGCATCAATCACTTGATCTCGAATAGCTACTGGCAAAAGTGGATTTTTGTCTATTGTTATCTTGTACAGATTTACAAGTCGATTAGCGGCAGCAAGGAATCTTCCTGGCGCGCGTAAATTTAAACCACGCTCACTACTGGCTGTCGCCATAGCCACACTCCACCCGGACCCTTCCTCTCCGAGAAGATTTTGAGCGTCAACTCGACAATCATCAAAGAAAAGTTCAGCAAACGCTGGCTCTCCATCAAGACGAGACACAGGTCTTCTCGTAAGGCCTTTAGAGTCGCCAGGTACGAGAAGGTAACTTAAACCTGCGTGACGTTCGCTCTCTGGATCTGTTCGAACGATACAAAATATCCAGTCAGCCCACGCTCCTCTCGAGCACCATGTTTTCTGACCATTGAGTACATAATGATCCCCGTCCCGAACTGCGAGAGTTTTGAGACTAGCTAAATCACTTCCCGAATCGGGTTCAGACCAGCCTTGAGCCCAAATCTCTTCACCATTTGCCATCTTTGGCAGAAACCGATCTTTTTGCTCCTCTGTCCCCCAATCAAAAAGCGTTGGACCAAGAAGAGTAATTCCATTCGTATTGACTCTCCCTGGTGAACCAGAAAGGTAATACTCTTCTTCATACAGCAGCCACTCAATTAAAGAGCAATCTCTACCACCATACTTTTCAGGCCAACTTGGAACTGACCAACCACCCTGAAATAATTTTTGCTCCCAGGTCCGATGCTGCTCGAAACCGACCGACGTATCCATAGGAGACCAATCCTCTTTGGGTTTGTTTTCAGCAAGCCAACTACGCACTTCATCTCGGAAGGCTTCCTCATTTGAGTCGAAGAATAAGTCCATTGCTTCCAACTAGCCTAAGTTTTGTTGATTTAATTCAATTAGGATGTCAGATGCTTCAGCGATAATGCTTCGAACGATCATTTCAACAGGCGGCGCCGAATCTATGACACCCAAACCAACTCCCGTTGGCATAATCCCTATCTCATGGTTGCCTTCAACCATTGTTGCTTTTGTAAGCATCGGGGCATTAGCCGCAAGCATGACTTGAGACCATGTGAGATCCTGATTTCTCTTCATTGAGAGTGCTTCGCGAATTAAATCAGAGAATGTTGTTTGAGTTAGACGCCGAAACTTGATCGCATTAATCATCGCTCGAGGGAACCGAAGTATGTTTGCTGATTCTAAACCCTGAACCATTTCCGTATTAATTACTCGTTGTGGAACACCGTCAATTGCTCGAGTGCGGACCGTATCTGTGACTGCCGAATCAAAATATGCTTGCTTTACGCTTTGTGGTACCCCACTTTCTGCGGAAAGGAGGAAACGAGTACCCATTGCTATACCTTCAGCTCCCCAGGCGAGTGCGGCAATAAGCCCTTTCCCATCTGTTATTCCCCCCGCAGCTAATACGGGAATATCGACAGCTGACGTAACTTGCGGAACTAGAACTGCAGTAGGGACCTCTCCGGTATGTCCACCCCCTTCACTTCCTTGAGCGATTACTGCGTCGACTCCCCATTCTGCGACCTTTTCAGCGTGTCTTCGCGCTGCGATAGTGGGTATCGTTACAACTCCACTGTCTTTGAGCTTTTTTACCATGTCCGGTTTCGGGGCTTGTGCAAAAGATACGACTTTAATTCCGGACTTGATGCTCCAATCTAATCGATCTTCGATGTCAGGTGCATCTGTTCGGACATTAATTCCAAATGGCTTATCAGTTATCTCTTGGATTTGCGCAACAGATTCCTTCATCTCATCAAAAGTCTGAGTTGCAGTTGCGAGGAAACCAATACCTCCAGCTGAGCTAGTTGCAGCAGTTAACCTAGCTGTCGAAACCCATCCCATCCCAGTTTGAACAATGGGATA
>PAZD01000005.1 GCA_002715405.1 Acidimicrobiaceae bacterium | reverse complement strand
TCGAATGTCGCCAACCTCCCAATTACTTTGTATGCGGGAATGAAGATTGGGCAAATTAGTTTTCAGCAAATGACCACACCGGCAGAAAATCCCTATGGCTCGCAAGCTATAGGTTCAAAATACCAAAATCAGACAGGGCCTCGACCAAGCCGATATTGGGAGAACTTTGGAGAACGCAACGAATAAAAACCTTCGCAAGGCTTTCGTTTTTTTAGTTGTCGTTGCGATCATAGGCCTTCTATTTTCAGGAGTTTTTGAATTTCTCCATGATCGGGAAAGAATTCAAGACTTCTTCCAAGATTCCGGAACTTTAGGCCCCATTATCTATGTACTGGCTTTTGTTGCGGCCCAACCACTAAGTCTTCCCGGTGCGGCGCTCATAATTCCAGCAACTTTTGTTTGGGGCTGGTGGGAGGTTTTCATCTTCAGCATGGTTGGGGGTATCGTCGCTAGTACCGTTGGCTTCACCGTTTCACGTTGGATTGCTCAAGATTGGGTGCGGAAGCGATTACCAAAAAGATTACTTAAGTGGGATCAGCGATTATCCGAAAATGCCTTGCTGTCCGTTATTTCTCTACGTCTAATAACTGGATATGCTCCAGCAGCAGATTGGGTTTTAGGGTTCTCGAAAGTGAAATTGAGTGATTTTTTAATTGGCACTGTCGTCGGTCTCGTTCCGATAACAGCTGTGCTGGCAATCTTTGGTGACGATACGGTCAGGTGGGTTCAAACAGCGCCCTTGCTTGCCTTGGCCGCTGTGGTGATTTTTGGAATTCTTCTTCTCGTTGTAAAAAAACTTCGAGGGACAAACGTAACTATTGATTGAAGTAGCTATTCCCCTTGGGCAAGCTGATCCGCTTGATATCTCCAGCTGAATCGATCAAAACAGCCCGGTAAGTCAAATTCTTCTTCAATCGCAGCTACCTCCGCATCCGTGAGGCGAGCAACTTGAACAAATGTCGTAATACCTCGTTGTGATAGACGCAGAGCACTATATGGGTCGAGACCTCTTATCTGAGAGAGGTTATCGGGCTTCCCTGAAGTATCTAATTTTGCCTCATCATTTGTAACTTCAGTTACTTCAACTTCAGTTACTTCAACTTCGGGGGTGATACTGGGAGCAGAAACCACGGTTTGAGATTTAATTTTTGCAGATCTCCGAGTTTTGGGTTCAACCCTTTGGACAGCACCCACCGGTACAGGCTCAGCTACAGTTAGAGGTTTGATGAGCTCATCGGCTGGAACTGACTCTGGTGTTGCAACATTTGGACTTTCAAGGAGGACCTTCCGAGACACTTCTGCGTCGTCATCTCCTGCCTCTAGCGCTTCGACAAGGTGAATCGCTAAATCAGCTACCTTCACCTCATCCTCTTCTTTCCCCGCCGCCTTCACGCCATCGTCCATCATGATGTAGCAGAAGGGGCATGCTGTTGCTATTCGGCTAGCCCCAGTCTCAACAAGTTCAAGAGCTCGGACATCATTTACCTTTGGACCAATATCCTCTTCCATCCACATTCTGGCACCACCAGCCCCGCAGCACATGCCTTTTGTCCCATTTCGAGGAGCTTCTACAATTTCGACACCTGAAAGACTTCCAATGACTTTTCGAGGAGCAAGGTATATGTCGTTATGCCTACCCAAATAACAACTATCGTGATAGACAATTCGTTCTGCCAAGGTTGCTTTTGACATATCTAGTTGTCCGGACTCGATTAATTGCTCAAGAAGCTGCGTGTGATGAATAACTTCGTAGTGACCACCGAGCTGAGGGTATTCATTTTGTAAGGTATTAAAGCAATGGGGGCATTGGGTAATTATTTTCTTAACACCCATCCCATTTAGGGTTTCTATATTTTGCATAGCAAGCATCTGAAAGATGTATTCATTTCCGGAACGTCGAGCAGGGTCCCCTGTACAGTTTTCTGCCGGTCCTAAAATACTGACGTCTATTTCAGCTCGCTTGAGCAGTTTTGCCATAGCTTGGCTTACTTTCTTATTTTTGTCATCAAAACTTCCTGCGCAACCTACCCAATACAACCATTCAGATTCAAAAGGATCACCACCGGCAATGATTTCGATGCCTTCAATGTCTTTCGCCCAGTCTGCGCGTTCTGTTTGGGATATAGACCATGGATTTCCAGAATTTTCCATAGCTCTGTAGGCATTCCCAAGCTCGGTAGGAAAATCTGACTCCATAAGGGACTTGTACCGTCGCATATCAAGGATTTTGTCAAGTATCTCTATGTTTACCGGGCAGTTCTCGTCGCATGCTTTACAGCTTGTGCATGCCCACAGTTCATCGTTACTTACACGATCAAACATCCAGTTTGCAGGAATAGTAATTTCAGTATCGACACCTAGGGGCGGAGTTGTTACCGGATCACCGGTCGCAGCCATAACCTCACCGGTTTTTAACACAATTTCTCTTGGGTCTAGTGGTTTTCCTGTTGCGTGCGCTGGGCAAACTGCTGTACATCTTCCACACATCGTGCATGCATCGGTGTCCATCAATTGTTTCCATGTGAAATCTTCAATAGTGGATGCCCCGAACGTCTCTAATTCTGTTTCCATTAAATTAGGCAGNGGCTTCATAGCTCCCTTGGGTCGTTCGCTATCTTTGAGATACATGTTCAACGGTGATGTGAATATATGTCGAAGCATGGTAATTGGAAGGAAGACAAGGAAACCAACGAAAAAGATTACATGTGCATACCACCACCCTTGATGCCAGCCGCTGATATTCCCAAGCCCGTCAAAAAGTTTGGCTAGCGGATATCCGATAATTGACCATTTCTCATAATTGGGTTCGTTCTCTAGAGCAATACGGAATCCTTCAGCTAAGAACCCCGTAACTCCAAGTCCGAAGAGTAACCCAAGGCCTATAGCGTGGTCTCCTTTAGATTTGATCCGAATTCGATACGGCCTGAATTGCCGAGGCCCGTATCTTCTAAGAAGCGCCCAAGTGACTCCGATAAGAAATAAGACACCCGCTACGTCTCCAACAAGTGAATATCCCTTATACACACCTCCATGGAGAAACTTAAGATCGTTTGGTAGTTGATGGTCTATTTCTAATGTTGTAGTAACTCCGAGGAGGATAATGAAAGAAAAATACATTAAAGAGTGCATCAAGCCCGCAGCTGGATCTCGCATTAACGTTTTCATATATAAGCCGGCTCGGAGATCTTTTGCTCGCCTGTGAACATTCTTCTTTGTTGTAGATCGGTTATCTGGTTGTCCACGCGTCCAATTTTTCACCCGAAGCGAAAAATTCCATGCCCCATAAATTATGAGCGCCGGAATTATGGAATAAAAAGCCACTTTTGCAGCCGTAGGAATATTCCCAAAGACTTCGCGATGGATAGCATTATTCCCATGCTGGTCGAAAACTGCTGCAGCAATACCTGACAATGCCGTGAAAATAGCAACTGCTATTCCCAGGCCAATGACCCAATCTTGCGGCCGTAACTTTCTTTTACTNCCCTCTTCCATGACTTATTTAAAGGTAGCCTGTCGGTTCGCTAAGAACTTGCTTTCCAAGGGTGAAATTTGACGAGTATGCCAAATATCACACAATGGCCAACATGAATTATTTTGGGTTTCTCTCCCGATCTTTCATCTAACCAACNTAGAGAAAAGTTAAATGAAATTGGAACAAGTTTTCTCTTTTTGGGAATAAAAACACCACGACATTGGTTGATATGAATACAGCAATAATCTGCATGAAATAGCGAAAATAGCGCTGAATAGCGTTGAATAGGAGATAAACATGGCGAAGGCCGTCGGAATAGATCTAGGAACAACAAACTCAGTTGTTGCAGTTCTCGAAGGAGGAGAACCCACTGTGATAGCGAATACGGAAGGAAGTCGTACTACCCCTTCCGTTGTAGCTTTTGCAAAAGATGGAGAGGTTCTTGTTGGAGAGGTTGCTAAACGTCAAGCAATTACAAACCCGGAACGCACGATTCGATCAGTAAAACGAGACATGGGAACAGGTTGGAATATCAACATCGATGATAAGTCATATAATTCACAAGAAATTTCTGCACGTACCCTCCTGAAACTTAAAAGAGATGCCGAATCATATCTTGGCGACACCGTTACAGAAGCAGTTATCACCGTTCCTGCTTACTTTGACGATGCACAACGAACCGCCACACAAGAAGCAGGAAAAGTCGCAGGTCTTGAAGTCCTTCGAATTATTAATGAACCTACAGCCGCTGCTCTCGCCTATGGACTGGACAAAGGTGGAGAAGATCAAACGATTCTGGTCTTTGATCTCGGAGGTGGAACTTTTGATGTTTCAGTACTTGAGATAGGCGACGGCGTTTTTGAAGTGAAATCCACCAGTGGAGATACTGAGTTAGGTGGCGATGATTGGGATGAACGAGTTATTGAATGGCTTGTAGATTCCTTTAACAATGATCACGGCGTTGACCTTTCCAAAGACAATATGGCAGCACAACGTCTTAAGGAAGCCGCAGAAAAAGCTAAAATTGAGCTTTCAGCAAGCCAGAGCACTCAAATAAACCTTCCCTTTATTACTGCTACTGATGCTGGACCACTTCACATGGATTATTCATTTTCTAGATCAAAGTTCCAAGAACTTACTGAGGATCTTCTAGAACGTTGCCGTAAACCTTTTGAGCAAGCAATTAAGGACGCAAGTCTTGCAAAAAGTGACATCGACCATGTGATTATGGTGGGTGGGTCAACGCGAATGCCAGCTGTATCCGAACTAGTCGAAAGCATGACTGGTAAGGAACCTAACAAGAGCGTAAACCCTGATGAGGTAGTTGCTGTTGGTGCTGCAATACAGGCTGGTGTGTTACGTGGCGAAGTGAAAGACATCCTTCTTCTTGATGTAACTCCGTTATCTCTTGGAATTGAAACCAAGGGAGGCGTCATGACCAAATTAATTGAACGAAATACGACAATTCCGACAAGACGAACGGAGGTATTTACTACCGCTGACGACAATCAGCCATCAGTGGAAATCCATGTACTCCAGGGCGAACGGGAAATGTCACAGTTCAACAAAACTCTAGGTAAATTCCAACTAGTTGATCTCCCACCGGCCCCAAGAGGAGTTCCACAGATCGAAGTGACATTTGATATTGACGCTAATGGGATTGTTCATGTTTCGGCTAAAGACCGAGCCACAGGAAAAGAGCAATCAATAACTATCACTGGTCAATCTTCTCTTGAAAAAGACAAGATAGATCAAATGATTGCCGATGCCGAAGCGCACGCGAATGAAGATCGTGAGCGTCGAGAAGAGGCGGAAGCACGTAATTCAGCAGACTCCTTGATCTATCAAACGGAAAAGATGGTTCGTGAAAATGGGGACAAACTCACCGACGATGAAAAAGCTGATGTCGAAGAAAAATTAACGACCCTGAAGACAGCACTTGAAGGAGATGAAACAAATCTAGAAGCAATAAAGGAAGCCGTAGAAAGCCTTAACACAGCGAGTCAAGGTTTTGCTCAAAGGCTTTACGAAGCTGCTGCGCAACAGGAAGCAAGTGATGAGGAAGATAATGCTGATGACATCATCGATGCAGAAATCATCGATGAGGAAGAGTGAACGTGGGCGAAGACGAACCCACAATTCCTGACGAAGAACCTGAGGTAGAACCTCCGGTTTCAGAAGAAGCAGTCAGTCCCGAGAATAACGATGAAACTTTAACTGCTATAGAACAACTTCAAGCTGAACGAGATGGTTATTTGTCTGACTTGCAGCGTGTTCAAGCAGATTTCGATAATTTTCGACGCCAGGCACAAAAGCGACAAACAGACTTAACAGATCATGCAGCAAGTGGGATCGTCGAAAAAATCCTACCGGTGCTTGATGCTTGTGAAGCTGCTATCCAGCAGGGTGCGATTGATGTGCAGCCTATTCAATCATCCTTATTGGAAACATTGCAATCTAGCGGTCTGGAAATAGTCGGGGTACAGGGTGAAGATTTTAACCCAGATCATCATGAGGCTGTTAGTCATGAACCTTGTGAAGAGCTANACACTTCGATTGTTNATGAAGTCATGAGATCTGGATATTCATGGAATGGGCGCACNATTCGCCCAGCGATGGTTCGAGTAAAAGGTTGATGGGTTTTTAGCATGACCTGAAGCATCAGTTTTCAGGGTTGATACGAGGGGGCCAACATGGAAGTGAAGCGAGAATGGCTGGAAAAAGACTATTACGCGACTTTAGGTGTATCTCCTGATGCTTCAGATAAAGAGATTCAAAGTACATACAGGAACTTAGCTCGAGAGTTACATCCAGATAAAAATCCCGATGATCAAAAAGCAGAAGATCGATTTAAGGAAATTTCGGCAGCTTATGATGTAGTAGGAAATCCAGAAACGCGTAGTCAGTATGATGAAATTCGTCGAATGGGGCCATCAGCTATGGGAGGATTTTCTGGGCAAGGAGCTGATTTTGGAAACTTAAATGACTTATTAAATGGGATGTTTGGTGGAGGTGGTAACCCCTTCGGTTCGGCCGGCCACAATTTGCCAANACCTGGCTCTCATCAACAAGCTCAACTCCGATTAAGTTTTGATGAAGCCATTCATGGTGTGACCACTTCCGTCACCACTAAAGGGGCCGATGGGGCATCTCGATCTGTGAAAATAAGAATTCCTGCCGGAGTTGATGATGGCAAACGGATTCGGGTTAAAGGGAAAGGGGGCAAAGGTATCAATGGTGGGCCTTCAGGTGACCTCATCGTCATTATTCGAGTTTCACCTCACGGAATATTTGGTAGAGAGGAAAAGAATCTTATATTAACCCTTCCTGTTACTTTTCCTGAAGCTGCCCTTGGTGCCGATATTCAAGTCCCTACATATGGCGGTGATTCAGTAACTCTTCGGCTACCGCAGGGAACAGAATCTGGTAGAACTTTTCGAGTGAAAGGTAAGGGGATAGATATAGGAGGTATCACAGGTGACCTTCTAGTAACAGTTGAAGTCGCAATTCCTTCAGATTTGACGGAAGAGCAAACTCAATCCCTGCAAGCTTACGCTCAAACTAATTCGCACAACCCTCGAGAACAGTTGGGAAATCTCTGACTTTAAGAAAGCAGACATATAGAGTGCCCCGATTCGGTTGAGTTATCGCCGAAGCTCTTATTTGCGGATACTANGACTAGCCATGGCACGGGGCCTGCTAGAAGTTCAAGGGATTACAATCCGATTCGGCGGTATCACCGCATTAGATGACCTCACTTTTCACATCGACTCGGGGGAGATCTGTGGTCTTATCGGCCCTAATGGAGCTGGAAAGACGACCTTATTTAACGTAATTAGCCGAATTTATGATCCCACAACTGGAAACGTTACCTTTGATGATCGGGATCTTCTTGGTTGCGCCCCTCATCAAATCTCACAATTAGGTATTTCCCGCACTTTCCAAAACCTCGCTCTGTGGCCAAGAATGACGGTTGCAGAAAACGTGATGGGTGGTGCTCATACTCGAGGTAAACAGAATTTCTTTTCCGCTATGGCGAGCTGGGGACTTAAAAAAGAAGAAAGTGGTCTCAGAAAAACGGCGTACCAAACTTTGGAAATATTGGGTCTCGTAGAACATGCTGAAAAGCCATGCGATGGTTTGCCATTTGGAACTATGAAAAGAATTGAGCTTGCTCGAGCACTCGTTAGTAGACCGAAACTTCTTCTTCTAGATGAACCTGCAACGGGGTTAACGCATTCAGAAGTCAATGATCTTTCTTCGTTGATTGTTTCAGTTAGAAATGAGTTTGATCTAACCGTTTTACTAGTTGAACATCACATGGGAATGGTTATGGGAATCTCGGAAAAGGTTGTCGTCCTTGACTTTGGATCAAAGATCGCAGAAGGAACGCCATCAGAAATTCAAAAAAATCCTCTTGTTATTTCTGCCTATCTTGGAGCACCAAAGTGACCCTCCCTATTCTCCGCGTTGAAAATCTCAAAGCGACTTATGGCCCAGTTCAGGTGCTTCATGGCATAGATTTCATCGTTTTCTCCAAAGAAATCGTTGTCGTCCTAGGGGCAAACGGAGCGGGGAAAACAACGACACTTCGTTCTATCTCGGGAATGATAGAGACAAGTGGAACGATTGAACTCAATGGTGAGTCAACTCAAAACCTAACCTCTTCTGAGATTGTTCGTTGCGGAGTTGCCCATGTCCCACAAGGTAGAGGCACTTTCCCAGAATTGACCGTTGAAGAGAATTTGAAGGTCGGCGCATTTATCCGCACCGATAAGGACATTAAGACGGATATTGATATATGTTTCGAAAATTATCCAGTGCTCTATGAGCGTAAGACACAAACGGCTGGGTCGTTATCGGGCGGAGAGCAGCAGATGCTTGCAGTTTCGCGTGCTCTTATGTCTCGTCCTCAGTTGTTACTTATGGATGAACCTTCGTTAGGACTCGCGCCGCAAATTGTCGAAGACCTGTTTTCCCGTTTTGTGGCGATTAATCGTGATCAAGGGACCACGATGTTGATAGTTGAACAGAATGCCCAATTAGCTTTGGATATTGCGAATCGAGGATATGTTCTTGAATCTGGTGAGATCTCTGTAGAAGGTAAAGCAGACGAACTGATAAACGATGATGCTATTCGTCGGGCGTATTTGGGGGCCTGATATGGATCTATTTCTCCAAAGGGTAATTGATGCATTAACGAATGGCTCTACCTACGCCTTGATAGCAGTAGCAATGGTTTTGATCTTTAAAGCAACAACGCTTATCAACTTTGCGCAGGGTGAACAAGCAATGTTGGGAGCTTTCGCTGTCCTTCAATTATGGAACTGGGGACTGCCCATGTGGTGGGCAGTCATCATAGGAATGATATTCTCTGGAATCCTCGCCGCCGTTCTTGAAAGAACTTTTATACGTAAGTTTGATCCAGCTGACCATTTGCCTTTAGTCATAATCACGCTTGGTCTTTTTCTGGTCATTAATGCAATTGCCGCTATTACTTGGCGCTTTGACCCTCAATCATTCCCACAGCTCTTCCCCTCTGGGAATGCTTTCACTTATAACAATGTCAGGCTCTCGTGGTATTCCATCTTTGCCTTCTCAAGCTGTGTTCTTGTCTTAATTGTTTTACAAACACTTCTAACGAAAACAAAATTCGGATTGGCATTTCGTGCTGTCTCTTCCAATTTGGAATCGAGCAGACTCAGCGGAATAAATATTGGGCCAACCCTTCAGTTTGGTTGGGCGCTCGCCGCAGCTGCAGGAACGTTAGGGGCATCAATTTACGCTGCGAATCCCGTTCTCCAAATCGAGCCATCTATGATGCTCCGAGCACTCATCTTTTCTGTAACAGCGGCAGCCCTTGGAGGCTTAGATAGCCTATGGGGTGCATTAATAGGTGGTTTGACAATTGGATTTGTCCAGAGTGTTGTAGTCCAGTACATACCCTTTATACCTAATGAGATGAGCCTCTCGGCAGCAGTCGTGGTGCTACTTATCGTGCTCACCCTCCGTCCATCTGGTGTGCTCGGTACAAGAGCAGTTGAAAGAGTATAGGGCAAAGATATGGCTTCAAAGATCAAAAAGTCTAATAGAAATGAAGGGCAACTTAACTCTCGGATTGTGATGTGGGCGTGCTTCGTTCTATCTCTTCTCCTTATAGCTTTTGCATATGTTGATGTTGGAACGATTTCAATCGGCTCGAATAACTACAACTTGTCTCTAATCCGGTTAAACAAGGCGATCGCTTACACCATCGCTATTCTTGGCCTCCAAGTTGTTATTGGATACACAGGCCAAATTGCACTGGGTCAAAGTTTCTTCTTCGGAACGGGCGCATACATCTCTGCTTGGCTCATAGCCGATCATTCTTGGCCTTTTCTCCTTACTCTTTTGATCGTCATCCCAGCTTGTTTCATCATTGGAATGGTTTTGGGTCTTCCGGCACTTCGAATTCGCGGTCTTTACCTTGCTTTACTCACTTTTGGGCTTGCTGCTGTTTTCCCCTCAATTGTCAAACTCGACAAACTCTATTCATATACCGGTGGCGCTGGAGGGAAACTCACTAGTAACTACAAATTTGTTGCTCCAGCCTGGCTTCCATTCGATGAAGTTGCCCAAGCGCTTCAAAAATTACCTCTTCTAGGTGGGTTTTTTGGTGATGGACCTCTTTCGAACAGAGAAGAGTCGCGTTTATGGAAATTCATCTTATTCTGCGTGATTGCTGGAATTTGTTTCTGGCTTGTCTATAACCTAATTCACAGCCGCCCCGGTCGAGCTATGAGAGCAATTCGTGACAATGAGACAAGCGCAGCTGTTTCTGGAGTAAATCTTGCAATTACGAAAACGCTTTCATTTGGCGTCGCTTCTGCTCTTGGCGGAATAGGAGGGGCAATATATGTAGCTGAGGTAGGAATTGCCTCCCCTGATGACTTCAGCTCACTAGTGGCTATATATCTAATCGTTGGACTTGTTGTAGGAGGTGTAGGAACACTCCCCGGAGCAGTTATAGGTGGGCTTATTTATGCACTGGTACCGGATTGGGCTTCTTCGACCCAATCTATATCTTTCGTTCCCCAACGTTGGCTTCAAGGACCTACCGGATCTCTGATCCTTGGTCTCTTGCTGATTGTCCTGACCTTATTCCTCCCCGGCGGTATCGTCACTGGTTGGAGAAAATTAAAGAACAGATTCAAAATAACAGAAGCACGAGCTCAGTAATTCTTCGAAAAATCTATAGCTACTCTTTTAAATTCATAAGCGATTTGTTTGCGTAAGCTTTAAAAATTCACTATTTTTCACAATACCTCTTGGAGGGTTCAATGAAAAAAGTAATTATTCGTCTTGTATGTATTTTTGGGGTGATCAGCCTTATAACTGCCGGATGTGGTGATGATGATGGTGGAGGGGTTCGATCAGTCGGCGATTCTGAATCGTCCAGCTCGACTTCGAGTTCAGCATCATCTTCTGAGGTATCTGCGTCGAGTTCAGAAGCTGAAGAAGATACATCAGCTCCGACAAGTGGCCAGATTGAAATTGCAACCGGAACAGTGCTCGATCTAGATGCATGTCCAGACGACTGGGATCCATATCAAGGTGTTACAGACGATGGCCAAGTCCGAATCGGGACTTCTCTTCCTCAATCAGGCCAACTTGCGGCATTCGGGGCTATCGGTGAGGGAATGCAAATCTACTTTGATTTTGTAAACGACCAGCTACCCATTGGAGATTATGAACTCGTCCTTGTAGCAAGAGATGATGGCTACGAAGCAGGCCGAACTGTAGCAAACGTGGAAGAGATGCTAGAAACGGAAAACATTCTTGGTTTCGCAGGAGTAATTGGAACTCCTAACAACTTCGCAATTCGACCAATCACCGACGAAGCATGTGTTCCTCAATTACTTAATCTTTCCGGCTTCCCACAGTGGGGTGACCCGGCAAGCTTCCCTTGGACTGTGGGGAATATTTTAAATTATGCAACAGAAACAGAAATCTGGTGCCAACACATTGTTACCGAGCTCGGAAAGGGAGCAACCGTTGCAGCTTTATTTATGAATAATGACTTCGGCAAGACCTATCAGCAAACCCTTCAAGGCTGTGAAGACAGAGGTGATATCGAGCTGATCGCCGAAGAACTTCACGATCCTGCCGCCCCTGACGTTACAAATGAGATGACCACTCTCGTTGCATCAGGAGCACAAGTTCTAGTAGCTGGAACAACCGCAGCATTCTGCCCTCAAACCGTTGGAACACTTGCGAGTATCCCATCGTGGCGTCCAATGTTTTTCATGTCATACACATGCAATAATCTTCCAGCGTTCTTCGCCCCTGTCCAAGAATTCACTGACACCCTTCAAAAAGAAGGCTCTGGGGTGCTGATGGCAAACTACAACAAAATTTGTGGAGACCCAAGATATGAAAACGACCCTTCGATGGTTCTAACTAGAATGGTTCTCGAGGACTACAGCAGCGTTACATGCGAAGATGGTTCCTACTCGGGCGGTATCTTCTTTGCCCAGGTTGTTGTAGATATCCTCAGGGCAGCTCACGAATTACCCGGTGGGATCAACAGAGTGAATGTCATGCAAGCGACGTGGAATCTCACGACCATTAACGACAATCTCCTCGGAGGTAAAATCATTCTCGACGGCACTAATGACGCTTATGTGACTGAAGCCGCGCAAATACAAGAAGTGCAGGTTATCGATGGGAGCCTTACGTTTACACCAATATCAGATGTGATTGACACTGAAGGTGAAGGTGGATCGTTTGGGGGGTAACCCTAAAGAGTTTCTTAGAGAATCTTTACTGCGTGTAGGCATATTTTAAGAAAGTATGTCTACAGTGGGTAGGTAAGCGACGTCAAACAAAGGAGACTCGCCTGTGCCATCGACCGTTGTCGTAGGTACCCAATGGGGCGATGAAGGAAAAGGAAAGTTCACCGACCTTTTCGCTCAGGACATGCAGGTGGTTGTGCGCTACCAAGGCGGACATAATGCTGGCCACACCCTTGTCGTAGATGGCGAAACAACCGCTTTGCAGCTGATTCCAAGCGGCATCCTTTACGACCACATCACACCCGTAATCGGTAATGGAGTAGTTGTCGACCTCGATGTCCTCATAAAAGAGATCGACATGCTAGAAGCGAAGGGCGTGAACTGTGACCACCTTAAACTCAGCGGCAACGCACACTTAATACTCCCATATCATCAAGAACTCGATGTCGTCTTTGAGCGCCACCTTGGAGCGAACAAACTCGGCACCACAAAGCGAGGTATAGGACCGGCATACGCTGATAAAGCTTTCAGAGTAGGTATTCGTGTCCAAGATCTCCTAGATCCAAAAATCTTCAGAGAAAAACTCAACGTCGCGCTTCACGAAAAAGGGCCCCTACTGGCGAAAGTCTACAACCGGCTAACACCAAACACCGAAAATCTTGCCTCTACTTACCTTGACACATACCTGCCACGTATTGCCCCACTCATTGCAGATACGACAGACTTCATCCATGAAGCACTCGAAGCAGATCAGCATGTCCTCTTTGAAGGCGCCCAAGCCACTTTCCTAGATTTAGATCACGGAACTTACCCATTTGTCACGTCATCAAACCCCACAGCTGGAGGGGCTTGCACTGGAACAGGCGTGGGGCCAAGATATCTCAATCGAATAGTTGGAATCGCGAAAGCATACACGACCAGAGTCGGATCAGGACCTTTCCCCGCAGAGCTCTTCGATGAAGTCGCAGATCATTTCGTCGATATAGGACACGAGTACGGGACAAACACTGGTAGACGCAGACGTACCGGATGGTTTGACTCCGTCATGCTCCGTCACGCTGTCCGCCTCAATTCACTGACTGACATTGCCCTAACCAAGCTTGATGTCATGGATACTTTAGAAACCGTCAAAATATGTGTCGCATACGATATCGACGGGCAACGAGTAGAAAAAATGCCGTACCACCAAACAGACTTTCACAAAGCAAAACCAATTTATGAAGAACTCCCCGGTTGGCAAGAAGACATTACTGGAGTTACGCAAGCCGGCGACCTTCCCCAAAAAGCACAAGACTATGTCCGTGCCCTCGAAGAATACATTGGCGTACCTATTTCGTTAATCGGTGTCGGCCCAGGTAGGAAACAATACGTTGATTGGCAGTAGTGAAGTTACACGACGAGCGCAAGCCGGCGAATATACCACACTCCAACCCAACAAAAAGAAAACACCATGACTACGGTCGTAATCGTCGGATCGGGCGGACGCGAACACGCTCTCTCAGATGTCATCAGCAGAGACGCAGACGTTATTGTCACACCAGGGAATCCCGTCATCCCACATTCGACTCCAACTTCTCCACTGGAAATTGACGCCGATCTTTATGTCATCGGCCCCGAAGCTCCACTTGTCACCGGATTAGCCGATCAGCTGCGAGAACAAGGAAAGCTTGTTTTTGGCCCCGGCGCTGATGGAGCTCAATTGGAAGGTTCAAAAGCCTGGATGAAAGATCTCGTTATGGAAGCAGGTGTCCCAACCGCTGACCACGGAACCTTCACAGACGTTAAACAGGCCCACTCATACCTAGAGACCATGGCAGCTCCATATGTTATAAAAACTGACGGACTCGCAGCAGGTAAAGGAGTGCTAGTTACTGATTTATTAAACGACGCCAAAATTGCAGTGAACGATTACCTCTCAGGTTCCGCATTTGGAGGAGCAGGAGAAAAAATAGTTATCGAAGAAGGACTTGTCGGCCCCGAGATATCAATCCTTGCAATCAGTGACGGTGAAAAAGCCTTTGCTCTCAGCCCCGCCCAAGACTTTAAACGACTTCACAACAATGACTTCGGACCAAATACGGGAGGAATGGGAGCATATTCCCCAGTCCCAATAGCTACCCCCGCTCTCGTGGACGATGTTCTCAAGAATTTCATTCAGCCCACGATTACGAAACTTCGCCAAAGAGGAATTGATTACAGAGGAGTGCTGTACGCAGGACTCATGATCACAGAAGATGGTCCAAAGCTCCTCGAATACAACGTTCGATTCGGCGACCCAGAAGCTCAAGTAGTCCTACCCCGCTTCGAAAGCAGCTTAACCGACCTTCTCCTCGAAGCTTCAAGAGGAGATATTAGAACAACGCCGGTATTCACTTCTGATGCAATGGTCACGGTAGTTTGTGCTACTGAGGGATACCCGACATCTCCCCGAGTCGGTGACCGCATTAAAGGCATAGAGGAAGCAACTAATACCAACGGGGTAGAAAAAGTATACGCCGCCGGCATCAGTCTCGATGAAGAACAGCAACCAGTAACTGCCGGAGGAAGAGTGCTTGCTGTGACTGGTCGAGGCAGCACAATTGAAGGAGCCCGCCAAAACGCATACACGGGTGCAGGGAAAATTCATTGGGAAGGGTTACATAAACGACAAGACATCGCAGAGGCCGTCAAATGACGCGTATTATGGGGATAGGGCCCAGATCATCAACACAACCTACGAAAAGGAACATGATATGAAAGTTGGAATTCTGATGGGTTCGACATCAGACGAATCCAAAATGCAAAAAGCAAAAGAAACTCTTGAAGAATTCGGAATTGAATCCGACTGGCGGGTTCTATCAGCTCACCGAAATCCAGAACAGGTCGTTGAACTTGTTTCAACAGCTCGAGAGAACGGGTATGTGGCGTTCATCTGCGGAGCAGGAATGGCTGCCCACCTTGCAGGGGTAGTCGCAGCCCACACAACGCTTCCTGTCGTTGGAGTACCAATGTCCGGCGGGGCACTTAATGGCCAAGACGCTCTATACGCAACAGTGCAAATGCCCAAAGGAGTACCTGTTGCGACTGT
>PAZD01000004.1 GCA_002715405.1 Acidimicrobiaceae bacterium | reverse complement strand
CAGCAAGGAATCTAGAAACCTAGAGATTCGTGCTCTGTGAAATCTGACACAAAGCCTTCCTCAATTACAAATTGAGGCTTCCTTACAAAAACAAACTGGTACCGTAAGAGATCCTATGCCCGAAAGCGAACTCATTGCTGTCACTGGCTCGACTGGCTATGTCGGCGGGAGACTAGTTCCAAAGTTGTTAGATGAGGGGTACAGTGTTCGTTGTGTTACCCGATCTACTGGGTCCCTTCAGGATAGAGACTGGACCAAAGATGTTGAGATCGTAGTTGCGAATCTTGAGGAAAAAGACGAAGTCAAAGTCGCATTAGAGGGTTCCGATAGAGCGTTTTATCTAGTTCACTCAATGTCAGCAACACGCAACTTTGCGGTAGCAGAACAACAGATGGCTCAGAACTTTGTCGACGTATCTGATGAGATAGGGCTGAAACAGCTCATCTACTTGGGTGGGTTAGGTGCCGACAACACTGAGAAATCTACACACTTACAAAGTCGTCAAGAAGTTGGAAGGATCCTAGCTTCAGGTTCTACTCCACTAACAGAACTTCGGGCGGCAGTGATTATTGGGTCTGGAAGCGCCTCATTTGAAATGCTTAGATCATTGGTTGAAGTCCTCCCATTTATGGTCGTTCCCAAATGGGTAACCAAGACAAAGTGCCAGCCCATCTCAATTGGAAATGTTCTTGAGAACTTACTTCATGTCCTCGGCCGAGAATCTGCCTTTAATAGAATCTTCGAAATTGGTGGACCAGAAGTAGTTAGTTATCGAGAGATGATGGATATGTATGCTGAAGTTGCTGGTTTAAGGCGTCGTGTCATTCTTCCAGTTCCTGTGTTAACTCCGCGTCTATCCTCGCATTGGGTTAATTTAGTAAGTCCTTTACCCTTTACCCTTGCCCGAGCACTTATTGATTCGTTGACGACAGATGTAGTAGTTCAGGAGGAAGGGAATGAAGCAATCCCAGGTAGTAAGCCCGACAAACTCGAAGACGCAATTGGGAAAGCGGTTACCCTCGTTAAAGAAATGGAAATCCCAACTCGGTGGTCAGACACTAGTGCGTTCAAAGACCCTGCTCGTCCTGAACCGAGCGATCCAGAATGGGCTGGAGGAAAGGTTCTTGTTGACCGCCGTTCTTTAACTACACCAGTTGATCACAAATCTGTAGTGGAAACCGTAACATCAGTCGGGGGTGACACTGGCTGGTTTGCTTTCAACTGGATATGGGCTATACGTGGCTTTGTTGATGAGCTTTTGGGAGGGGTTGGGCTTCGTAGAGGAAGAAGACACCCTAAAGATCTCCGAGTTGGTGACACGGTTGATTTCTTTAAAGTTACTCTTGTGACGAAATCTCGTCTTAGGTTACTCGCAGAGATGAAAGTTCCAGGGCACGCTTGGCTCGAATGGACTGTTAAAGAAACAGAATCAGGAACCATTGTTCAACAGCAAGCTCTTTTCGTACCGAAAGGACTCATTGGTCGTGTCTACTGGTATGTTTTGCTCCCAGCTCACATACTTATTTGGAAAAGGATGTTGCAAAATCTCGTAAGAACTGCTGAAAGCAAAACCTAGTTCCCAAATTATTGCTACCTGAGATTCAATTATGGGCTTTACTTCCCACTACCTGCCATCTTCCAATAAAAAAACGTAAGCCAAGAAGCAGAGATCTAAGCCCCATAAATATCCATATTGTTGCCCATAACCATCCGATACCTAGATTTAAACCTCGAGTAACAAGCATAAGAGCGATTGTAACCATAGCTGTTCCAGCCATAGTCTTGGCGAGAAAATTTTGATCTCCAGCCCCGATAAGTATTCCATCTAGAGCAAAGGCAATTCCGGAAATGGGTGCCATTAGTGCGACATGAATAAATAAAAACTCAGTAAGGGAGATAACTGCTTGATCATCAGAAAATACTTGAGCCAGAGGAACGTGAATAGCAGCAAGGATACCCCCGCTTAATATACCGACTCCTACTGACCAAATTATTGTTCTTCGTCCAACCGCTATAGCTTCTTTGGCTTTGTCAGCTCCTAGAAGGTTTCCTACTAGAGTCTGCGCAGCTATCGCCATTGCATCCATTGTCATAGCAAGCATGAACCAAGCTTGATATGCGACTTGGTGTGCGGCTACATCGATATTTCCCAGTCGCGTAGCTGCAGCTGTCGCAACTAAGAAAGTACTAGTAATCGATAAATTCCGAATGAATAGTTCCCAAGATACTTTCAATAGCTGGCCGATTACCCTGAAATTAGGAATTATGGGAATGTGGTAAGGCCTAATAGTCTGACCAATTAAATTTAAGTAGATCAAAGCCCCTACCCACTGGGCTATTACCGTCGCAGCAGCCGAAGAACCAATTTTCATACTAAATCCGTAGATAAGAATTATCTCAAGGATCAAATTCAGCAAAGCAGTTCCGACGGCGATCCAGAGAGGACGAACTGTATCCTTTAATCCCCGAAGGTAGCCAACACCCGCCATCATAATTAACATCGCTGGCGCCCCATACATACTTACCCGAAGATAAATTCGAGCTTGGATAAGGAGTTCTCCATCAGCCCCCATAGCGCGAAGTAGCGGAGTGGCAAATGAATATCCGAAAATAGCTAAAAGTATTCCAAGTATTCCCGCTAGCCACAGGCTCTGGATAGCTTGTGTCATAGATTTTTGCTTTTCTCCAGCTCCCATCATCCTTGCGACCGAGGCGGTTGTTCCATAGGCAAGAAAGAAACATAATCCGTAGATAGTTAGTAGTGCNGAAGAGGAAACAGCGAGCCCGCCAAGAGGAGCTGTNCCAAGATGCCCAACGATTGCAGTATCAGCAAGAACATATAGAGGTTCTGCCATCAAGGCACCAAATGCAGGAATAGCTAATGTCCAGAGTTGCCTATCATGTGATGAAAGGTTCACAGAAGCGCTTACTTGTGAGCCCTTACAGCTTCCATCGGGTCTTGTAAATCGCCGAAGTACCCCAGAGCGTAGGACCCCCTGCTATAGCCAATCAATTTAGCGAGATTAGGGTCAAGTGTTGCTGCGACTTCAGGAGGGCAAGCTAAATACTGATTTTCTTCTTGTCGAAGGAAACTTGCGGAGTAATCTACATTGACCCCAATGCGCCGAGCATCGGTCTTATTTTCGCCTCCGCCATGGTATGTGCTCCCAACGTATAACAGGACCGACCCACGCTTCATTACCGCAGGAGATGTTTCGTTGTGAGTGGGCTTAAGTTTGTCTTCCCAATGATGGCTACCAGGGATAACTCGTGTAGCCCCATTTTCTTCAGTGAAATCAGTTAATGCCCACATGGTGGAAACTTCAACTTCCCAGCTCTTTGGAAAAGGAAAGAAATCCCATGCCCATTGATCTCGGTGAACTGGTTGCGCTTTTGCTAAGGGCCCGATGTCGATAATTTGTGTGAGGTGAATTTGCATACTTGTTGCTGATTTGCAAATTATGTCTTTTGCAGCATNGGTAACAGTCGGGTGTGTGGCTAGCTTATGGAACGATCGAGACCTAGCTATCAAGGATCCTGTTCTACGAGTTTGTCTACCAGTGAAGTCATCAAGCCCCATAGGTGTTAAATCAATGAAAGGTTCTAGCTCAGAGCCTACTTGATCCATGAGTTCATCAGATACTAGCTGTTCGATGACAGCACATCCTGCATCATTTNAAGCTTGGGCCACGTCTTCGCTTGACACATCCTTTTTAAATCTTGGAATGTCCATGATGTTTAACCCAGTCTTAGGCGTGGATAGGGGGTAGCCGGTCAGCCCAACAAACTTCCGCTTCGAGTTGAGCGCTGACACTCAATAGAAGGTCTTCACGACCATAAGCGCCAACTAACTGAACCCCGATTGGAAGCCCTGCCTTGGTGTTATTGATTGGCAGTGAAATAGCTGGCTGTCCAGAGACGTTAAAGAAAGAAGTATAAGCTGCATACGGAATCGACCGTGAAGAGTTGCGCATTGGGTCTTCTGGAGTTGAAGTCAATTCACCAATTTTAGGTGGGGGTTGAAGCGTAGTTGGGGTTAGGAGGAGATCCCATCCATCTTCCCACCACTTTGCTGCCGCTCTTCTTGTGGAAGCCATAGCAGCCTGAGCTTGGAGTACTTCCAGTCCAGTAATTTGGGCACCNTATTCGGCCATTTTCCATGTTGCTAATTCAACATCGTCTTGAGTAACTTCTCGACCTATGAGATCTGCTAATGCTTGTAGGGTGAGATTTGCCCCAGCCATCCAGACAGCGCTAAATCGTTGCCCAATCGATGGATCATCTAGAGATTCGGGGTGAGATACATCGACTTCATGTCCAAGTCCCTCAAGTATCTTGGCAGTATCGAACGCCGACTGCTGACATTCGGGATCTATTTCTAATTCTTCTCGGGGAGATTCAGCCCAAATCCCAATTCGAAGTTTGCCGGGGTCTTTCTCAATTGCATCCATGTATGGTTGGCCAATTGTTGGTGCTATGACACCATCGCCCAGCGTTGGGATTGCTGTGGCATCTAGGATCGCTGCCGAGTCTCTCACAGAACGGGATACTACATGTTGTATAGAAAGCCCCCACTCGTCTTGGAACGGCCCCATGGGTATTCTTCCTCGACTTGGTTTTAAACCTACTAGGCCACACATTGCGGCAGGGATCCGAATCGAACCTCCACCATCACTGGCATTTGCTGATGGAACCATTCCTGAAGCTACTGCAGCAGCAGCACCCCCGCTTGACCCACCTGTTCCATATTCCGTATTCCAGGGATTACGGCAAGGGCCATACGACTCAGGTTCAGTGGTACCGACTAACCCAAATTCGGGTGTATTTGTTCGGCCGATAACTATAAATCCTGCCTCGCGGTATCTTCTTGCAAGATCGGATTCAACAGGCGAGATGTAATTCGCTTCCTTCAACGCTTTATTTCCTAGGTGCATCGGTTCATTAGCACTGGAAGTACGAAGGTCCTTTAGGAGGAATGGGACTCCTTTGAATGGTCCGTCCGGAATATCCTCAGAAGCATCCTTTAGGGCCCTTTCGTATCGCTGAGTCACGATGGCGTTTAATTGTCCATCTAGAGATTCAATTCGATCGATCGATGCCTGAACAGCTTCAGTAGGGGAGATCTCCCCTGAACGGATCTTTGCTGCAAGGTCGATGGTGTCTAGCTTGCTTAGTTCGTGGTCGTTTGTTTCCATGGTCGGAACTTAGTTCAAGTCGGGTTTTTCCGCTACACGCCATCCAGTATTCTTACGGATTCCAGCCGGTGAAGGTATCGATCATTAGCTCAACATCTGGACCTAATGGATAAAGAATTGGAGTTGTGCATCCAGAGTCAATGTATTCTTTCACCTTCTCCTTAGCTTCGTCAGGAGTCCCTGAAGCAGTGCAGCGTTGAACCACGTCATCCGGAACAAGTTTTGAGGCGGCAACAACCTCCTCGTGGGTTGCCGGCCAGGTCAAAACTTTATGAATTTCATTGAGTAATTCATCTGTTACACCACTTGCTGCCATAATGTGAGGTTGTTGTCCTAGGTACTGGGTTAGAAGTAGCCGTGCAGCATCTAGAGCTGCTTGTCGGTCTTCATCTACTGAGCATACGATCAACTGAGGTCTATCTATTTCGTTCAAATCCCGACCTGAAGATCGTGCACCAGTTTCAAGCGCTTCCATTGCGCGCAAATTGTAGGCAGGTTCCACCATGTAATTTAGTACGACCCCATCCGCTATCTTTCCAGTAAGCTCCATCATTTTCATTCCAGTAGCCCCTATATAGATGGGGACGTCCTTAGGTCGGCGCTCTTGATGAACATAATCAAGTTCGACACCGTCCAAATGAACGAAGTCACCGTTATAGGTCACAGGACCTGAGCATTGTAAAAGTTCCCTGACCGATTCTACGACTTCACGCATAACACGCAATGGCCTCTTCCGGTCAATACCTACTTTGGAAGCAAGGGGATCCCACCAAGCTCCTATTCCTAAGATAATTCGACCTGGAGCAAGGTCATCAAGCGTCGAGAAGGTTGATGCTATACGAGCCGGGTTTCTTGTCCAGCAGTCTATTACTCCGCTCCCTATTTTTATTGTCTCAGTGCTCGCAGCAAAAGCTGCCATAGGTACACAACATTCTCGAACGAGCCTAGAGTCTGCTTGCCAAACAGCGTCATACCCCTTCTCTTCCGCATACTTTGCGAAAGTGATTGCATCTTGAATTGAGTGAGCGTCTTGCAGGTAAATAGCTACTGGTTGAGTCATGATTGATCATCAATTCTCTTAAATAGTCGAGTTGACGCCTCTGAAGCTTTCGATCGGATCTCTTCTGCATCAACAGTCATCAGAACACCCTCTTTCATGATTACTTTCCCTGCTATAACGATATCGGTTGGTTTCACTCCCGTTGAAAATGCCAGGTGCCAAGAATCCATTTTGGGATATGACCATGTAACTATATCTTCTTGACACTCAGGGAAAAGGGCGATATTTGTCTCCAACATTTTCCAGATATCTGTAGGGGGAGCCGTAATATCATCTTCTCTTAATCGGGCGTACCCAAGTCGGAATTCTTCGATCATGTCAGCGCCTATCCCATCAGTTCCTAAACCAACAGGGTTATCAAACCGTTTTGGGGCAGCGTAGCCAACAGAGTTATTCATATTTGATCGAGGATTGTGGATTATTGCTCCTTTCAAACCGTGTTCATTTTGCAGGTGAACTCCATGGGCTAGAATCCAATTATCCTGAGTGGTATCTTGCAATCTATCTGCAGCGTCTGAGTCTATTTGCCCTTCAGCTATATGCGTATGGACTCCGACGTTGAATTCTTTAGCTAGCGCAGCTGCATGATCAAGGGTTTCGTTTGAACACGTAAATGCCGCATGCAGGCCAACCATGCCCGTTCCACCTTCGTTTAGATATCGACGGTTTTCATCAAGCCCGCGTCGGGCGCCTTCTGTCATAGATTTAGGTGGAAAATTCGCCGAAGGATGCCGGTCAGTAACCCCATAGCAGGTGTTGACTCTAATGCCGACTTCATTACAAGCAGTTGAGATCATATCAAGCGATCCTTCAATTGCATTAGGAGATTCGTGATGGTCGATGATGCAAGTGGTTCCACTCTCTAAAGCTTCTAAAGCTCCCAGTTTTGCTGACCAGTAGATAGTCTCTAGATCAAGAGCCTGATCTAGCTTCCACCAGATTGATTGGAGAATATTTATGAAAGAGCGAGGGGATGATTGGGGGCCAGGCATTCCTCGAGCTAAAGATGAATAAAGATGATGGTGTGCGCAAACCATGCCATGAGTTTGGTTTTCAGCTAGGTCCACGCATCAGACCTTTCGCGATTTGAGATATTTTCTATAGGGAGCTCATTTCGCCATTGCCCATCGCAAGCATGGAAGGCTGAAGCAACAGCTCCGGCTGTTGGAACTAGTCCTATTTCTCCAACTCCCTTTATCCCGTATGGAGAGTTAGGTTCGGGTGATTCGACGAGTATCACCTCCACAGGCGGCATATCTTTAGGGCGGATCACCCCTAAGCTTTTAAGTGTCGTATTTTTGGGTTTCCCTTTCTCGTCACAAGGAAATCCTTCGGAGAGTGCGTAGCCAAGTCCCATATGAACAGCACCTTCGATTTGTCCCTCGCATAACATAGGGTTGACTGCCCGACCTACATCATGAGCAGCGATAACTTTTTCGATCTTTTCAGTTTCAGGGTCGACTATTACTACTTGAGCGGCATACCCAAACGTAGAGTGGATAATAGGGTTATCGAGATTTTCAGATAATGCATTTGTCCAATCTATTCGGTATTCCCCTTCGTAATCTATACCTATAGCTCGCCCGCCTTCTATTGCTTTCAAGCATGCATCGCGGACTGCTCCTGCGCCCATGAGGGTTCCTCGGCTTCCCGTTGTTTGACCCGCTCCCAGTTCTCTTGTGGTATCAACAATGACGTCAATCTCTGAGGCAGAAACGCCGAGTTCTTCAATAGCGACCTGTGCAGCCACAGTGTGGACTCCTTGACCCATTTCCGTCCAACAGTGCCGGACTTGGATACGGCCATTCTCGCAAAACCGTACAACAGCTTTGGCAACTTCCTTAAATCCATTACCCAGTCCGGAGTTTTTTAAACAAAGGCCTATTCCGACGGATTTTCCAGCGGTAATCGCTTCATCATAAGCATCCTGCACTGCATCGAGACACGCCTGTGCTCCTAAAGATCCATCATCCATAATTTGCCCCGGTCCCCATACAGAACCAGGAGAGATTACGTTTCTATTTCGTATTTCCCACCCCGAAATCCCTATAATTTCTGCGAGGCGGTCCATCACCCCTTCCATTGCAAATTGCGCCTGATTAGCACCAAAGCCTCTAAAAGCTCCACAGACGGAGTTGTTTGTTCTAACGGCTATCGCTTCGACAGCTATATTTGGTACCACGTACGGGCCACTTGCATGTCCCGCCGCTCGTTCCAGAACTTTCATCCCTACAGAGGCATAAGGCCCTGAGTCGCCGATCATGTAGACGGAAAGGGCTTGAAGTTTCCCATCAGCATTACATCCTGCGCGGTATTCAAGTTTTATGGGGTGACGTTTGCTGTGGATGAGAAACGACTCCTCACGTGAAAGAGTTGTTTTAACTGGTTTGCGAAGAATCCATGCGGCTAGGGCAGTCTGGGCTTGATTAGACATATCTTCCTTACCACCGAAAGCCCCACCGTTCGATACAAGTTCTACAGTTACCGCAGAAGGGTCAATATCTAGTACTCGGGCGATGTCGTTTCGATCATCCCATATTCCTTGGCCACCGCTATATACAAAGAGATTTTCAGATTCATCAAAAGTTGCAAGAGTTGACTCGGGCTCGACGAAAGCATGGTCCACTCTCTGTGTTTGAAATGTTTCTGATATCACATGATCGCAATCATTGAAAGCTGACTCAGGATCACCTCGTTTGTATGTTGACGTTGAAAGTATGTTTCCATCCAAGCCCCAAACTGCGTCATCAGTAGCGTCCATAGCAGCAATAGGGTCAGCAAAAATGGGAAGTTCTTTGTAGGTGATGTTTATCAACTCAGCAGCATTTCGAGCAGTTTCGCGATCGCTTGCAACGACAAGGGCGAGAACATCTCCTAGATAGCTCGTTCTTCCACCGACAGGAATAAAGATGGGCCAGTCCTTATGGATTAGCCCTACTCGTAATTCTCCTGGAACATCATTGGCGGTAATAACACGTTCGACTCCTGAAATCGATTCAGCGGCTGTTGTATCAATTGCAACCACTTCCGCTCTCGCATGATCAGATAGTTTAAATGCTCCGTGGAGAAGATCCTCGGGCTGCATGTCGTCAATGAATGGCCGTCGGCCTGTAGCGAGATCTTCTGCTTCATACTTTAGGCCGCTAGAACCAATTCCCTCCAAGGGGTCGGCATCGGGTATTTCATCTTGTGCCAGGGCTTCCATGGCGTCCAATATTTTTACATAGCCAGTACATCTGCAGAGGTGAGCTCCAAGATGGCGGGCAGCGTACTCGCGTTCTAATTTATCGCCTTTTTTATCTATAAGGACTTTTGTACGAATCATTATCCCAGGGGTGCAAAAACCGCACTGGAGCGCCCCGCACGCAGCAAATGCTCTTCCCATGCGGTCAAGTTCTTCAGGTTCGATCCCCTCTAGGGTCTGGATTTTTGCATCTTCTGCTCTTTCAACCGAGAGTTGGCAGGCTATTCGAGCCTTATCATTCATGATGACGGTACAGCAACCACATTGTCCGCTTGGGGAGCATCCATCTTTGGGCGAAAGAACCCCAAGTTCATCTCGTAGGGCAGCTAGTAGGTGAGGGTGACTTTCTTTCACCGTAACTTTTGATCCATTCAACTCAAAGGAAGTCATTAATCGTTCACCTCTTCCGCAGGCGTTATTCTACCCTTTTGATCAGTAATGGCGCTGTATGCCTCCGGCCGTCTATAGCGATTAAAGTCAAAAAGAGTGTTTTTGTAGCTATCGCAGGCGTCAAGATCGATATCGGCAAAAGCTAATTCGTCACCCGAATGGGTAGTCACGGCTAAAATTTCTCCAGACGGAGCAATGACACAGCTTTCGGCCAGTGATGCGACCCCTTCCTCTACTCCTCCTTTAGCTACTCCCACGACGAAACAACCATTTTGGTAAGCTCCTGATTGCATTACGAGGTGATTGTGAAACCCAGCTAAAGCATCCTGTGATGGGTCAGGTGCATAATGCAATGGGGTGTTGTACCCGATGAGTATAAGTTCTGCTCCTCCCAATGCGAGGCAGCGGTATGTCTCTGGCCATCGTCTGTCATTACAGATCGCCATACCTACCACTCCTCCAAATGCATTCCAAGTAGTAAAGTCAGATCCCGCTTCGAAATAGCGCCTCTCAAGATGCTGGAATTCCCTCCATGTTTCATGATCTTCATGACCTGGCAGATGAACTTTTCGATATTTCCCAACTATCGCACCGTCGCGTTCTACGAGAATCTGAGTGTTGTACCTGTGGCCATCGGGTGTCAGCTCTGCGTAGCCTAGGGAGAAACCGATACCAAAGTCTTTTGCTGCCTCGAAGAGTCTTTGCGTTGCGGGTCCGGGCATTTCTGTTTCAAAGAAACTATCTATTGCCGATTGGTCTTCGATAAACCATCGCGGGAAAAAGGTTGTTAAAGCTAGTTCAGGATAAACAATAAGATCAACCTCAGCATCATTGGCTTGGTGTAGAAGCGATAACAAGCGGTCAACGACTTTATCGCGGGTTTCTTCCTTTGTTATAGGTCCAAGCTGTCCGACAGCTATTCGAAGTTTTCGGCCACTCATGAGCATTCTCCTGCCACATTAAGAATGGCATGAAGGAGCACGTTAGCCCCCGCAGATACCTCTTCAAGTGAAGTGTACTCTTCTGGGTTATGGGAGAGCCCGCCCTTGCTAGGGACGAAAATCATGGCTGAAGGGCAGACTCGCGCAAGTATTTGGGCATCATGGCCAGCTCCAGATGTCATTCGGCGATTAGAGAATCCTAAATTATCCGCAGTAGACGAGATCGTCTCAATAAGTTTGTTATCGAATTCTACTGGCTCAAATCTTGCAAGAGATTTGCTTGAGATCGTGACATTCTCTTTTTCGGAGATCTCTTCACAAAACGTTGCTAAATAGCTCTCTGACTCACGGAGAATCATTTCCGAAGTGTTCCTAAGGTCTACAGTCATTGATGCTTTTGATGCAACTACGTTTACGAGGTTGGGATGTAAGTCAATTTTACCTACTGTTCCAACCTGAGTTCCGCCTATTTGATTCGCTATTTGTCGAACATGTGTTGAGATTTCACCTGCGACGTACCCCGCGTCTCGCCGCATCGACATTGGCGTGGTTCCAGCGTGGTTTGATTGTCCCTCGATGGTTATTTCAGTCCAGCTGATTCCCTGAACGCTTTCTACTGCGCCAATAGTTATTCCTTCTGTTTCGAGGACTGGTCCTTGTTCTATGTGAAGTTCAATGAAGGCCTCAGGTATAACGCCTGGGCACATAGCCCGTCCGGCATAACCGATCCGTTCAAGTTCATCACCCAGTACTTCTCCATCTACGCCGACAGTGTTTAGGGCCGTTTCTAGATCTAACGCTCCGACATAGACAAGGCTACCCAACATGTCTGGGGCAAATCTTGCGCCTTCTTCTCCGGTAAAAAATCCGACGGCTATCGGGTGCCTAGAAGAGACCCCCATTTCAGTAATTGTTTGAACTACTTCTAACCCAGCGAGAACTCCGAGATTCCCATCAAATCTTCCACCAGAGCGGACAGTGTCAATATGGCTTCCAGTCATTACTGGCCTTAAAGCTGTATCAGTTTTCGGCCCATGCCAAACTCCTACTACATTTCCAATTCCATCCACTGTGACGTCCATTTCTAGATCTTTCATCCAAGAAACTACAAGGTCTCTTGCTCGGCCGTCTTCTTTAGTAAGCGCTAATCGACTACTCCCGATAGTCTCGGGGATCGCGCCGATTTGAGCTAGTTCATCTAGCCGGTCCCAAAGTCGATTTCCATTTATGCTTAGCTGCCCCACCTTAAAAGTCTACATTTTGCTTTTGGAGTTACCTTGCATTTGAGAGTGTGGTATCGATGTTATGGCAACGCTATATGTTCTGGTCGGACCGGTACTTTCCATAGATCTAGTCCAGTTGCATCTCTAATTGCTGCCACTATGGCCGGTGTTGATGAGATTGTGGGAGGTTCTCCGATTCCTTTCGCCCCGAATGGCGCTCCCGGTTCCGGTTCTTCAATAAGTGATGCGATTTCGATGGGGGGTGTATCAAGAGCAGTAGGGAGAAGGTAATCAGTGAAATTTGCATTTTGTATAACGCCATCAGTAATAATGAGCTCTTCTAGTACTGCTAATCCCAGTCCTTGGGCGATACCACCCTCAATTTGGCCTACAGCTTGTATGGGGTTCAGTACACGACCGACATCTTGTGAGGTAGCGATTTCGATGACTCGGATTAGCCCTAATTCTTCGTCTACGTCTACAACTGCTCGATGTGCCGCAAAAGCAAATGAAACGTGAGCATCTCCTTGCCCATTGTCATCAAGTGGGGCTGTTGGTATGTGTTGATGGACGACCCTCTCTTCAAATGAACGTCCGATTAGGGCATCAGCTATTGATGTGGCCCTTGAGCCGTCTTCAGCGACGAGGGTCCCATCCAAATTCTCGTATCGGATTCCTTCCTCTTCATTGAGTTGTTCTATTAGATTATCCACGACAGCTTCGCATGCTTTCAATACAGCCCCTCCAGACATCCATGTTTGTCGACTAGCTGAGGTTGATCCTGCTGAGCCGATTGAGGTATCGGCAGGAACTACTTCTATATCAGAGATCCCTAATACATTTTCAGCAATTTGATGTACGAGGGTTACGAACCCTTGGCCTACTTCAACACAAGCAGTGTGAATAGATACAGCACCATTGTTAACTGAGCAAAGAGCTTCAGAGGAATCATCAAAGCCTTCAGCAAACATAAGATTCTTGATAGATACTGCAAACCCAACACCACGTTTTACATGGGATTGATCTGTGGTTCTTCCTGTACCGCCAGGTCTTGCCAGTAGATTATTGATTGCTGGATCTGGCATTGGGTGGTCCGCAAGCGAAGTAATTACTTCTTTGACAGGAGCTACACCCTTAATGATTTGTCCAGTGATGAGCTGATCTCCGGTTTCTAGGGCATTGCGGAGTCGAAGTTCTATAGGGTCGATGCCTAAGGCTGACGCAACTTTATCCATTTGGGCTTCAATAGCAAAACAGGTTTGTACATTACCGAATCCTCTCATCGCGCCACAAGGTGGATTATTTGTTCGAACGCCCCACCCTTCAATTATAGCGTTAGGTACTTTGTAGGGTCCTGAGGAGAAGCAACAGGCGTTAGCCAATACGGCTGAAGTGGTAGAAGCGTAAGCACCCCCGTCTAAGATAATTCTCGCTTCTACTTTAACTATGCGACCGTCAACGTTTGCATGGTGCTTGTACCAAATCTTTGCGGGATGCCTATGGACGTGGCCGAGGAAGGACTCGTTTCGATCGTAGACCATTTTCACTGGACGACCGGTATGAAGAGCAAGCATGCATAGATGTACGTGCATGCTGACATCCTCTCTCCCTCCAAAAGCTCCCCCCACACCGGCTAAAGTCAATCTGACCATATCTTCCGGAAGTCCAAGGGCTTCGACAATTTGATCACGATCTGAGTGGAGCCATTGGGTCGAAATATGAAGATCTACGCTTCCATCGGCTGAAGGTACTGCCATTCCTGACTCAGTTCCCATGAAGGCTTGATCCTGCATCCCGACCTCGTACTCTCCTTCAATCACGATATCGCCAGTGGTTTCAGGATCTCCAGAGTTAATCTCTAAGTGTCGTATCACGTTACCTTCGGGATGAATCGGGTCAGCAGTGATCGCACTTTCACTATCGACAAGTGGATTAAGAATTTCGTAGTCAACCCTAATCGCATCAATAGCTTTCTCAGCGATCTCTGGTTGTTCTGCAGCGACAAGAGCGATAGCTTCACCCGCATAACGAACAAGATCATGTGCGAGAACCGGTTGGTCAGCGTGTTCCAATCCAAAGAGATTTTTACCCGGTATATCGTCTGCCGTGAGGATGGCATGTACACCCGAGATTGTGAGTGCATCGGAGTAGTCGATCTTTTTTATTCGGGCAGAAGGGTGCGGAGATCGTAAAGTCTTTCCCCAGAGCATGTTGTGTGCCGAAAGATCGCTAGAAAAAGAAAATTCTCCCGTGGCCTTGGGTACCGCATCTGGTCGCTGCGCTGAAACACCAACCCCAGATTTGGCCGCTACGTCTTGAGCTTCAATTGTTGTCATCAGGTACCCCTTCTATTTCCTGATGTGTTCTCGATGCAAGGTTTACAGCCTCAACGATTCTTCCATATCCCGTGCATCGGCATAGGTTGCCTGAAATAGCTTCCCGAATTTCTAAATCTGATGGTGCGGGATTGGTGTCAAGAAAGTCTTTGATAGTAATGAGAAGACCGGGAGTGCAGAATCCGCATTGGATGGCTCCAGTATCAACAAACGCTTGTTGAATCACCGACAGGGAGCCATCTGGAGCTAGAGACTCAATTGTTTGAATATCTCTTTCAACTGCATTTCCCGTAAGCACGAGACACGCGCAGACAAGAGTCTCATCAAACATAATCGAACAGGATCCGCATTCTCCCTGTTCGCAGGCATTTTTTGACCCATATAAACCAAGACGTTCTCTAAGAGTAAATAGGAGACTTTCCCCTAGCCACGAGTCGTCGATTTCGTAACTTGATCCATTAACCCGAAGGTAATTATTTACACTCTTAGTCATTTGAGGTCCCTTCAGAGAAAATACGGGTGAGAGCTCGTTGGCCAAGAAC
>PAZD01000003.1 GCA_002715405.1 Acidimicrobiaceae bacterium | reverse complement strand
TCCAATGAGCTGGCGAATGCGAGAAGCCCATATCGAGAGACACCACCATATGTTGGCTTTACTCCAACAACTCCGCATAGCGCCGCTGGCTGACGAATCGACCCGCCTGTATCTGAACCGATAGCAATGGGTGAGAATCCGGCTGCAACGGCGGCGGCACTTCCACCGCTAGAACCTCCTGGCACACAGGAAAGGTCGTGCGGGTTATGCGTTGGGCCGAAAGCTGAATTTTCTGTAGAGCTCCCCATAGCAAATTCATCCATGTTTGTTTTTCCGATGAGGATCGCTCCAGCTTTTCGCAACCGCTGGACAACCGTAGCGTCGTATGGGGGTTCCCAATTCTCTAGAATCCGTGAACTTGCAGTGGTACGAATTCCCTTTGTGCATAAATTATCTTTTACAGCTATAGGAACGCCTGCTAGAGGGCCGACATCTTCGCCTGCTGCCACTCTTTCGTCAATTAAATGAGCTTCATCTCGAGCTTTGTCCTCGAGAACAGTATTGAAAGCGNGNATCTTAGAATCGTATTCAGNTATTTGTTGTAAGTGTTGCTCTAAAACGTCAACTGCGGATGACTGACCATTCTGTACTTTGTGCGCTATATCTCGAGCAGAAATTGAGGTTTTCGGAACAATTGAGCTCATAATTCCTCGCCAAGAATTTTTGGGACTTGGAACCGACCATCTTCAACAACAGGCGCTTGTTCTAGAACGCTATCCCTATCAACCATGTCACAGATCTCGTCTTTCCGAGTAACGTTCTCNAGTGGCAGAGGGTGAGCCATTGGTTCTATTTCTTCTAGTTGGAGGTCCTCAACGTCTTTAGCATGATCCAATACAGCGGAAAGTTGCGTCGTGAAACGCTTAAGTTCCTCGTCTGTTAACCTCAGGCGGGCAAGACGGGCCACATGGGCAACTTCGTTTTCTGTTATTGGTTCAGGCATTAAACTTATTCTACCAAGTGAAGAGTCACCGGTATTAGCTTGCCTCTCTCTTGGGATCCATTATTCCTCTCCTAACGGGGGGCCTTGGGAGACTCGGAGCTCAATGACCGTGTCTCGGATCACCTGCGTGAGTGGTTCCGGTTGGACAGAAATCACTATTCCAGCTGGAATTTCCTCGTCGAATACTTCAATTAAAACGTATTGGAGTCCTTCGAGAACAAGTTTTGTTTGAGCTTCTTCTAGCGTTAAACCGACTAGATCTTCAGGAATAGTTCTCATGACAGGCCCTAGACTAACGACCACATCAACAGGTGTTCCTGTTGGAAGCTGGTCTTCAGAAGACAACACGGAGATAACTATTCCCATCGGGTAATTTTCATTTAGTTGCTCAGTAACTTCACCGAGGGTCAGGTCAGCTCCTAGGAGAAGAGCTTCAGCGTCGCTAAGTTTGATTCCTATAAGGTTTACAGGTACTGGGCGAAGCTCAGGTCCTTGGGAAACGAAGTATGTTATTGTCTCCCCTTCTTCAAGGTTTTTTCCTGCTTCGGGATCAGTCCGCAGAATGGTCCCTTGAATTGTCCCGTCGAGCCGATCTAGCGCTTCTTGAAGTTCCCAGAAATCACCTACCTTTTCTGTAAAATCTTGAACAGTCATTCCAGTGACTTCGGGAACCGCCCTANATATTATTTCTTCATTGCTTTGCGATGCAAGATATATTCCTCCAGCAGCTGCTATTACAACAGCGACCATTAGTAGAAGCCAAATCCATCGATTGATTCGTTCTCGTATTTTTTTGATTAATCGCTTTAGCCAACCATCGGAAGTAGGCATTTTAATTAGGTCTATCAATGTCGGGTCATCTCGTAAGGAAACTGGTTGTCCTGCGTCTAGACCGCTAGAAATCGGGAGAGGTTCGGGTCGACTTTGAGAAGATGTTGCTTCCAGGAGGAGCTTCTGGAATTCCAATGCGCTGGGGCGTTCCCGGAAATCTATTGACGTAGCTTGTATTAATGGTGAGGCCAAACTTCCGAACACTTTTGGGTCTGGATCTAGTGGATGCTCGAAGCGGCTATGATCTGGCTCTGCTATTTCTTCTTCACGAAATGGAAGATCACCGGTAACGCATTCGTAAAGAATAACTGCGAGGGAGAAAATATCACTTCGCTGATCCAGCCTCCCCTCTCGAACTTGCTCAGGGGAAGAATACATATCTCTAGGTCTTTCATTTAATTCTGCAGCGGATGCAACAACTTTTGCTACCCCGAAATCAGCTATATGAACTTTGGATTCGAAATCAAATATTATGTTCGATGGTTTAAGGGCAAGGTGAGTGACCCCACGTTTGTGAGCGTACTCCAACCCTTTGGATATCTCTATACCGACAAGAAGAGCTTGCGAAGGACTGATAGCTCCAGCGGTGCTAATCATTTCTAACAGACTGCCACCAGCATGGTATTCGCTTACAACATATGGGAGTTCTTTTTCTCCCCAGTCGTACACCGAAACGATGTTTGGATGATTGAAACTCGTAGCTCTTTGCGCTTCCTCCCGAAATTGCTCTAGGAAAAATGCATTATCGGCATATCTTCTTCGTAGAACACGGACAGCAACTTGCCTACGGAGCCTAATATCATCAGCGAGGTAAACTTGGCCACCGTACCCTATTCCGAGCGCGGCTATGAGCCGGTAACGGCCATTAATGACTATTCCAGAATCTATAGTAAGTGAATCTGCCACTATCAGAGCGTATTCATTGTCTGAGGAATTTGCATACAAGTTAGATATTCGTCTTAAAACTTGACGGTATGAGGCACAATAAAGGTATGTCCCAGCAGAAACGAAGTTCCCCATTAGCTTCATCGAGAAAGTCAAGGGTTATCGGTCCTGTCTTAATCTCTGTAGGAATAGTGCTTGTTATTTTTGCTCTTCTTATTAGTAACCGCGGTTCAGAAGATGTTCGTGTTGAAGGAAATCCGATTATTGAAGCATTAATCCCCAAAGCGGATTCTGAAGTCTTACGACAAAGTGCTGTTGGCATCGACCTTATTTCAGGGTACGAGGCTGAGCTGACAATAAACGGGATTTCTATACCGCCTGATCAAATAAATGTTCTTCGTGATGAAGAGAACCCTCGCGAAAGTGCAAATACCGGAGGGTCGTTTGGTTCAACTCTTAACCGGTTTCTATATCAACCTTTAGGTGGAAGGGCTGTACCTGAACTCTTAGGTGGTAAAAATTGTGTATTAGCTGAATTCTGGCCCATATCGGACCCTAGCGCTAGAAAGAAAATTGAATGGTGCTTCACGGCNCTATAACCGATCCCTAACTATTGACCATTACCTCTAGTTTCGCTAAAGCTTCGGTTGGGTCTTTCCCAACGAGTATCCCTTGGATACCCATCGAATTCGCTACATTAACGTGTTCCTCATAATCATCTAAAAACGCTGTTCTGGATGGAGGGGCACCTCCTGTTTCTAGAGCGAGGCGAAAAATAGCTGGATCTGGCTTTCTAACCCCTACTTGACTGCTATCGATGATGTCATCGAACAAGCCCTTGGGGAGCATCGTCTTCCATATCCCTGAGAATTCACGGAAATTATTCGAGACAATTACTTGTCGAATACCTAAGGATTTGAATCTCCGAACACCTTTGTACATTTCATCTGCATGCTCTGAACGTCCGCTAATTGCTTTAAAGAAATCCTGGAGGTCAAATCCGTTTACACCAGCGTCTTCGACTGTTTTGACGCATTGGAGAGCTGCTTCTTCCATTGCAACCTCTCCTCGTTCTAGCCTATGCCAAGGGTGGTCACCATTAGGGAGCCCATAACCAAGGACAAGTTTTGTAAGTTCTTCTACCGTTATTCCGAGTTTTGCAGCGTAATCATCTACTCCGTGGAAAGGGGAACCAGTGAAAACACCNCCAAAGTCCCAGAGGATTACGTTGATATCTGTAATGTTTGGATCTCGACTGGTCAACGTGGGACCTCACCAGTCAACAACAACTCCTCGAAGGCGTTTTCGTCGATAATTGGTATTCCTAGTTCTTCTGCCTTCCCGATTTTTGAAGCTCCAGGATTAGCACCAACAACCAGCGCGTCAGTTTTTTTCGAAACGCTCCCTGGAGATTTTCCTCCTCTATCTTTTATCGCTTCTGATGTCTCATCTCTGTTGAAATTTGAAAGAGTGCCAGTAACTACGATGACTTTCCCGATCAATGTTTGAGGTAGTTCCATTTTTTCTGGCCCTTGGAAATTAAGCTCAGCAGACTTTAATTTCTCAATCACCGCTAGAGATCGGGGAGAGTGAAAAAAATCATAGACACTATTTGCAATGACTGGTCCTAGTCCCTCCACTGATTGGAGTTCGTCANAAGTGACTTCTAATAAACGCTCTATTGAACCAAAAGTGGTTGCTAACAAGTCGGCATTTGTTCGGCCTACATGAGGGATTGATAATCCAAAGATTAGATTTCCCAAAGGCCGGGATTTTGAACTTTCAATGGCTTCCTGAAGATTCGTTACAGAAAGGTCTCCAAACCCCTCAAAGGTCTTTACAAGTTCGAAATCGATGCTGTAAATATCTCCAACATCCTGAATAAGACTTTCAGTGACAAATAAATCGATACTTTGCTCTCCCAGATGCTCAATATCCATCGCTGTCCTTTGAGCGAAGTGCTCTACCCGGCCACGAACTTGCCTTGGGCAATCAAAATTGTTGCAGCGGTGTCGAGCTTCTCCTTCGGGGCGGTGAAGTATAGATCCACAAGCTGGGCAATCTGACGGGAACTCCCATTTTGGTAGTCCTTCTGGACGCTCAGATAAGACTGGGCTTACAACTTCAGGTATCACCTCTCCGGCTCGGCGAACAACGACCTTATCTCCTGGTCGCACATCTTTTTCAATTATTTGATCTTCGTTGTGGAGAGTTGCTGTTGAAATTGTAACTCCACCAACAAAAACAGGCTCAAGTCTCGCGAAAGGTGTAGCTGAACCAGCTGCACCAATAGAAATCTCGATATCTAGAAGAGTCGTTATCTGCTCTTCGGAAGGCAATTTGTAAGCAACAGCCCATCTAGGAGCTTTTGCAGTACTTCCTAACTCTTTTTGAAGAGTTAGTGAGTCTGCTTTGACGACGATTCCATCGAATTCATAGTCGAGTGAATCTTTCCTAGATTGAAACTCATCTATGTATTCAAGAGCTTCGTTCACATTCTCTACTATCTTGGCGTTCTCATTTACTGGCAGACCTAGTGACGCTAGAAATTCAAGTGTCTGGTAATGAGAGGAGAGTTCAGGGCCTCCTATAACCTCTCCTAATTGATATGCCCAAAACGATAAATTTCTTCCGGCTGTAATACTCGAATCTTTCTGTCTTAAGGAGCCAGCGGCAGCATTACGAGGGTTTACGTAGCCTCTCTCACCGTTTTTTTTCGCTTTATCATTTAACTTTTGAAATTCGCTTCGGCGTAGATATACCTCTCCGCGAACCTCAAGAATAGACGGTGCATCTGGGATTACTTTTGGAAGATCGGCAATCGTTAGANCATTGTGAGTTACGTCTTCACCTACTTCTCCATCTCCACGTGTTGCAGCCTGCACAAGCCGACCATCTTCGTAACGAACCGATATAGCTAACCCATCGAATTTAAGTTCACAGACTAACTTTCCTATACTTACCCCAGCTTCCAGCTTTCTTTCAAGCTTCCCGACCCATTGATGCAATGCTTCTTTCTCAAAGGCATTATCAAGTGACATCATTGGAACTCTGTGGTTTACAGGAGCGAAAATCTTTGATGTTGCTCCACCAATAGTCTGAGTCGGTGAATCGTCTATTCGGAGGGAAGGATATTTCTCTTCTAGTTCAAGGAGTTCTCGCATCAGCATGTCCCATTCAGCATCTGAAATTGTCGGACTAGCCATCTCGTAATATGCGATGTTATGGCTCTTAATTAAAGATCTAAGTTCTATAGCGCGTTGTTCATATTCAGTGGTCACAAGAATCCTATTGTTAAGTCTTTAATTCGATTGGCATGATGCCCCATGCGGCTGCAAACATCAATATGTGACAAAAGATTTCCGTATATGGGCTTTAAGACTGGCATGGGTGGCCCTTCCGTTTACTGCTGGTGATGTTTTTGATAATGCTCTGAGCCTCACAAGCCGTTCTGTCCAAATTACCGCAGCAACAGGGCTTTGGTTTTATTGGGCGCTCGGCCTAGTTCTTTCACTTATTCCTCTTGCCAGTTTACTCACTCCCTTCCGTGTCTTGGCGGCTATGAACGTTGTGGTAATTATTTGGGGGTCAATTGAGGCCCCAGTTTCCCCATATGGGGTGGTTGCTTTATCCTTATGTGGAATTATTTTTGCTGTGTCACTTACTCCCCAAGTTGGATTTTGGTTCATCAACGGNTCTTCTTATGGGAACGAGATTCGTATACCGCTNAAACCGCCGGGCGCGATGCTGCTAGGACCTATTCCCATAGCTTGGGCGGGTATTGCCCTTACTCTTATCAGCACGCCTATCCTGATGGCAGATAGCCAATGGCTCGCTGGGTTTTTGATCGCCGGTCTGGGCGGTATCTGTAGTTTTGTGGCTTATCGCTCATTGGATAGTCTTGCCAAACGGTGGTTGGTATTCGTTCCGGCTGGTGTGGTTATCCATGATCCTCTAATACTTGTTGATCCCTTTCTAGTAAAGCGAGGGGGGGTCAGATCTATACGGCTAGCTCTCTCAGGGTCAAGTGCGAAAGACTTATCTATGGCTAGCCTTGGCCATGCAATAGAAATCGAGCTTATCGAGCCGGCTGAGCTTGCGATACAGGTTCGACCAAATAGCGAGGCAGAAATTCTAACGATTTCTTCATTCTCTGTCTCTGCTTCTTTAGCGAGCGTTGTTCTCTCTGAAGCGAAAATCCGATCTATACCAAGTTAGAAAACGCTCGATGCTAGGTAGCAATTGCCGAACCAACGACTAAATCATCTACATAAAAAACCAAAGATTGGCCTGGGGCAACTTTCACGTGGGGTTCGACCCAATGCACATTGGTATCGATTTGAGCAGAAGCAGTTTTTCCATGGGCACTCGTTTGCACTTGAACGCTATCGGAATAAGCATCATCTACCCAGCACAAGTCCCGTACTTTTGTTGTCCCACTGAAGAGATCTGATCTTTGACCCACCGTTACGGTTGCGTTTTTTACATCGATATCAACNGCATATTTCGGGTCACCTTGTCCAGATAAACCTAATCCCTTTCTCTGACCAATGGTTACCATTTCTATNGAGTCAACTTCACCGATTTCCTGTCTTTCTTTGTCCAAAACCTTTGCTGGTGTTAGTTCAATCCGCTGTTCTAGAAATCTTCGTCTGGACCCCTTTGCATTACTAATAAAACACACATCCTGACTATCTGGTTTGTTAGCTACCCGTAAATCTAAAGATGCTGCGATTTCTCGTACCTCTGTTTTTTTCATTTCACCAAGCGGAAGTTGAAGATGCTGAAGTTGATGCTGGTTTAACATGTATAAGACATAGGATTGATCTTTTGACAAATCGGCTCCTCGGCCAATTCTNAAACCGTTAAGACTCTTAACAACCCTTGCATGGTGTCCTGTCGCAATCAGTTCAAACCCAAGAGCGTTCGCACGACGAATCAATTTATCGAATTTGAGATATCGATTACATTCGATNCACGGGTTCGGTGTCTGCCCTATAGCGTGGGACTGGATATAGGGTTCTACTACGTGATCTTCAAATTCATCTCCGAAATTGAAAACATGATGCTCGATCCCCAAATGATCGGCAACTCGGCGAGCATCAGTAACGTCTGAGACAGAACAACATCCAGTATCAGAGGGGCCACCCCAAAGTTTTAATGTCACACCAGTGACGTCATAGCCTTCTTTCTGTAACANTGCTGCGGCGACGGATGAATCTACACCTCCTGACATTGCCACGAGGATCTTGCCTTTAGAATTCATGATCCTGTCTTTCTTAAATTTTTAATGAATTCGGGAACTACCTCAATTGCAGTAGCTACGTCTTCATTTGTGGTCCTATATCCGAGAGATAGCCGCAAAGATCCTCCTGCTAGTGATCGAGAATAGCCCATAGCTGCTAAAACATGCGATGGGTCCTGAGCCCCACTAGAGCAGGATGAGGCCGCAGATGCCAGTATATTCTCTTGTTCTAGCATGAAAAGCAAGGCTTCGCTTTCAATCATCTCAAAACAGAAATGACACGAACCGGCGATTTTATTTGAACGGTCAACCTCTCCATTACTCATATCAATACCAGTTTCATAACTTTCAGGGATTTNACGAAGTTTGTCCGCAAGCTTGTCGCGAAGCCCCGAAACCCTACTCACAGTCTCCTCTCGTTCCGATACAGTCACCGCCGCAGCCGCTGCCATGGCAGCAATAGCTGCAGTATTCTGGGTTCCACTCCGTTTCCCTAATTCCTGCCCTCCTCCAAGTTGTATCGGTGCGATATCGATACCTTCGCGGACAACTAATGCTCCCACTCCTTTCGGCGATCCAAATTTATGCCCAGCGATACTCACTAAATCAGCTGGCTTAGATAAGGTCGCAACGTCTAACCATGGGAAAGCTTGGACGGCGTCAGTGTGGAGAAGCGCATTTGGCGCTTGACCCTTGACGACCTCCGCAATTTTCTTCAAATCTTGGATAATGCCAGTTTCTCCATTGACTAGACCGATAGAGACCAGACTGACGTTTTCGTCAANAACCTCAAAAAGGTGATCTAGGTCCAAGGATCCATCAGCATGGACCTGAACAAGTTTTCCTCCTAGTTTTTCAATCGGTTCAAGAACTGCATGGTGTTCCGTCATAGAAGCCACAACTGTCCCATTTCGAGCTCCGTGCACTCCGAAAACTGCAAGATTATCTGCCTCAGTTCCACCACCAGTGAAAATGATCTCTTTGGGGTCACAACCTAAACCTGTTGACAGGGTATCACGCGCATTATCAATGAGGCGCCTCGCCTCTCTCGCCATTTTATGAGATCCAGATGGGTTCCCGTAACAATACTGAAGAACTGAAAGCATGGCGTCTATTGCTTCCTGACGCGTCGGCGCAGAAGCTGCATTATCTAGATAAATTACTTTTTCGACCACCCTTAAAGAATACTCCGATGCGGCGGTGATCGGAAACAAGAAATATGATGTATGCATGCCAAACATAACTGTTGAAACATCAATTGAGGCTTCGGTTAGCCAGGTGTGGGCAGTTGTCAAAGACATCGAACAGCACGTGAAATGGATGGATGATGCGGTTGCAATCCATTTTGTCAGCAGTAAACGAAATGGGGTGGGTACAATTTTTGATTGCGAAACCCGNATAGGGCTAGTGAAATTGACCGANAGAATGGAGATTACTGAGTGGGATGAAGGAAGAACTATCGGTGTTTCTCATGAAGGCCTTGTCAGCGGAAGCGGAAAGTTTACCCTGTCGGCGATAAGTGACAGGCAAACTAGATTCACTTGGAACGAATCACTCAACTTNCCTTTTTGGATGGGCGGTCCTTTTAGAAACTTTTTTGGAGCGAAGATTCTAAAAAAAGTTTGGTCACAGAACTTAAAGCAGTTAAAGAACTTAATTGAGGAAGATCTTTCCAAAGGTTAGATCCAGAGATCTGATCTTTGGTATAAAAATTTTTACTCCATAACTATTGCTGGCGGCGCTTAGCAAGAGTCCTGAAGTGCATGATGAGACATACGATCATTATCAGAACAAGGACCTTCGCCATGGTCTTACTGTATCAATAAATAATAACTCTTTTGAGAATCATGAGATAGCGAGAGTTCCCGCATACGCAGAGACAGCAAGAAAAATCATTAATATTTCGGGCAGATACTTGGGTAGTGTTGTTTTTTTTGGCAATTCGAAGAGCAGAAAACCTATTACGAGACCAGAGATAAATCCGCCAAGGTGGCCTCCGACCGATATCGAGGAAACTGTGAACGTAAGGACAAAATTGAGTAATAGCACCATCCCTAGTCCACTCTTCCATATGGAGTACCCACTTGATCGCTGAGCGACGGTAGCTAAACCTAATAACCCGAAAATAGCTCCGCTTGCCCCGACCGTGAGTCCATTAGGAGTCCAAAACATAGCCCCAAACGATCCACATATGATCGCAGTGGAATAGAAAAGAGAGAATCGAAGTTTTCCTAGTGAGCGTTCGAATGCTGGCCCCAATAGCCATAGGGCATACATATTAAATCCAAGATGAACGAACCCGTAATGTAAAAACCCTGAAGTGACCACGCGGTACCATTCACCTAGATTTGCATTCAAGCCCCCTCGAATGATGAGACCATCAGCAACTATTTGTCCTTGAAGTCCATCGCCCATCCCTATTCCAATAACGAAAAGAATGACATTCGCTGCAATTAACAGCTTCACCACTAAAGGATTAAAGGTAAGTATTTGATATGCAGTTCTATTTCTTGCGCTACCAATCCTAACGCATTCAGGACAATGGAAACCCACTGATGCCATTTTCATGCAATCTGGACAAATATTGCGACTACAGCGTTGACACTGAACACCACCGGAGCGTTCAGGGTGACGGTAGCAAGATACCCTCGGTTGTTGTGGATTCATAGAGGTCATAGCAACCCCAATGCTACGAATATCTCCGCTATTTGAGACTTTTCTATATAACAAACTTTCAAGATAACCCTTGCGAATGGGCAAATATTCAGAAGTTTGATTTATGGAATGTAAGCATGTCTTCCCGAAAAATCTCTTGTTCCTCTTCTGTCCCACCAATGTGGGCACCACGCCTTCCGAATCCAGCTTCTACCGCAGAAAGGAAATGAGTTCTATCTGTAGCTGTTGGATCAGCATCTCCACTGCGGGGATCAATCATATTGCCGCTGGAATTTAGATAGATTGTGGGTGCTTGAGGAGAGACACTCGCTTCGGGTATTTGGTGAAGATCTTCTTCTCTGTCAAAACTATGCGATGCTCCTTCTACGATCCGAATTGATGAATCTCCGCCAGAAATTTTGATCGCCTGAATCTGAGACTGAACTTGCTGGACAGATAGCCAGTCGTCGCGTTCACCTATAATCGCACGTACTCGTGTTGATCCGACGTCTGGCCGGAGAAACTGGTGTCCGCACCATGGGTAAACAGCATAGATACCTTTAAAAGTGTACATAGGCCCGATTATTGCATCAGCAAACGTTCTTACTGCTGCTGTCAGCACCGCTGAGCCACCACGACTGTGACCTTGAGCGGAAATACGTTCGGCGTCAACGTTGGGGTATTCGTATAAAAACCGTAAAGCCGCAAGAACATCATAAGCGCTAGCGGCAAAAGAATAGTGGGTTTGATTATCAACCGTAGATTCAACATTCCTTTTCGTAAACGGGTCGATAACGAATGCTGCAATACCCTCAGAAATAAGTGTTTCAGCATGGCTAACGTGATTATCGCTCACTCCGAGACTCCCGGGGACGATAATTACTGCTGGCAAAGGTTCTGGAGATTTCGGGATAAAGAGCTTACCTCCAATGCGAATCTCTTCATTTTGAGAGACACCTGCAATAGCTTGGGAATAGTTAATAGGATTAGCGCTTATGAACTCGATTTCACGCCCAACCACACCCGAAAGTTCAAATTGGTCATGATTGAAATCGGTGCTCTTAGTCATTGGGATATCCTATCCGTCTCATATTTATTAGAAGATAGCTTGACGCTGTTTTAGCCCAGATCTGTTGGTAACGTTTCCATATGGGCCATTTCTATATTTTTAGCCATCAAGGCGGATGGGATGAAATTCTGATGGTTGTTGCCCCGATATTCATTGTTTGGTGCATACTCGCCGCAGCGAATAAGCGTGCGAAACGTAAAGAAGAAATGATTGATGGAGAGCTACCTAGCTAACTCTTTCTATATCTGCCCCAAGAATCTGAAGATTCTCAACTAGGTTTTCATATCCTCTGTCGATGTGATGCGGATCTCTAATTTCTGTTTCACCTTCTGCATTTAGAGCTGCTGTTACTAGTGCTGCTCCTGCACGGATATCGTGAGCGCGCACAGGTGCACCCGAGAGTTTTTCAACTCCTCGAATCACCGCATGATGGCCTTCTGTCCGAATATCAGCTCCCATTCGGATAAGTTCATCTACATACCGAAATCTGCCGCTAAATAAGTTCTCAGTTACGATTCCGACACCATCGGCAACCGACAACATAGCCACGAGAAAAGGTTTGTAGTCAGTTGCCAGACCTGGGTAAGGAAGGGTTGCTAAATCGACGGAGCGCAATTTCTGGCTGGCCATAGCCCATAGCCCCGTTGAATCTGAGGAGATCCTCATTCCCATCTCGCCGAGCTTTTGACACAACATATCCATGTGATCAGCCCGAGCGCCGTGAAGATTTATTTCACCTCCTGCAATGCCCAAAGCTGATAGATATGTTGCTGCTTCAACTCTGTCGGGAATAACCGTGTGCTCGACTGCTACCAGATCTTTGACCCCGTCAATGGAAATAGTTGATGACCCTGCTCCAAGAACTTTTGCCCCCATCCGGTTGAGAAAGGCGGCTAAGTCAGCGATTTCTGGCTCACGCGCAGCATTTTCTATAATCGTCGTTCCCTGTGCTCGTACTGCGGCCATCATTACATTCTCTGTTGCCCCCACACTGGGAAAATCGAATACGACTCGAGCGCCGGTCAATCTTTCGGCCTTAGCTTCTATATACCCGTGTTCGGAGGTGAAACGAACCCCCAAAGTCTCAAGACCCTTAAGATGCATGTCTATTGGCCTCGGCCCAAAGTCATCTCCTCCAGGCAAGGCTACTCTTGCCCGGCCGTACGTTGAAACTAATGGGCCTAGTACAACGATCGATGCCCGCATCTTCTCTACTTGTTCATATGGTGCTTCGGGGGTGATATCGCCAGGGTTGAGAACTTCTATCTGATTATTTTCTAGATTACGTACCGTCAATCCCATGGACCTTAGGAGCTCAGACATTAACCGAACATCCGTGATGTTCGGAACATCCTTCAGGAGATACCTACCTTGNGCGAGGGTGCATGCTGCCATAAGTTTCAAGGCAGAATTTTTTGCTCCGTNGATTTTTACATCTCCAGATAACGGGCCACTTGGCCGAACGAGGATGCGGTCCACATTTCAATTATGCTCTGAGGAACGATTACTCCCTACCTTATGACAATCTTTATCAAAATTTCGATCAATATTTAGTGACATGCGCCATTTCCAACATTCCCGACTTGTAGATAAGGATTCCTTAGAGAAGCTATATGAACCACGAAATGATGTTCTTCTGAGAGAAAAGACTGAAGATGGAAAGGTCTTTTCACTTCGTGAGGGACCTTTTGATTTCTATGAACGGACTGTCGAGGTTGCTTCTTCACCTTCCGGACTTTACGTTACTGAGACTTTTACCTATCAGATTGCAGCCCCACTCTGGCGCATACTTTTAGCTATACCAATCCGAAGATCACTTAAACGAGGAAGCTCACCAAACAATAATTTGTGGTGGGCTCCCCCTGACACGTTNAATTCGGAAATCACGAGGACGATAAGCTTGCTTTGTATAGCTGCGGTAATTACCGGCTACTTAGGGGCGCTGCTTGGACAGACAGCTACCTTTGCAGCCGAAGAGTNTGGTGCAAGTGATAGATCACAGGGGGTTCTACTTGCAGTCGTTCGTATCGGGACGCTAATCACTGTCGTCATCGCTGGGTTAGCGGATAAACACGGAAGAAAACGGCTATTGTTACTCTCATTGTGGGGTGGTTGTCTCTTAACGATCTTGAGCGCTACGTCTCCGAATATCGCTATTTTGGGTATCACGCAGGCAGGAGCTCGGGGTTTTGCAACAGCTATCAGCATACTTGTTGGAATAATGGCTGCTGAAGCAGCTCCGAAGGGAAGCAGAGCGTATATTGCTGGGATTCTAACTTTAACTGCCGGGCTGGGAGCTGGAATACCCGTATGGTTATTATCGCTTGCTGATATCCACCAATCGGCCTGGCGGCTGCTTTTTCTCGTTACTTTTTTGTTTCTACCTGTTATCGCATGGGTTCAATCACATCTGACGGAAAGNACACGGTTCCAGCATCATCGGGAGGCGCTAGATTCTGAAAACCAAGGTGAATTAGCTCCAATAGTGTGGTCTCGGTTTATTGCTTTGGCTGCTGTCGCTTTTTTGATCCTTATGTTTGCCGCCCCTGCTAGCCAATTTAGAAACGAGTTCCTTAGGGATGAACGAGGTTTTTCCGCGGCGAAAATAACTCTATTTGTTCTAGCCTCGCATACTCCGCAAATTATTGGTGTTGCTGTGGCAGCTAAAGTAGCTGATTTGCGAGGAAGAAAGCCTGTAGCAGCGTTCGCAGNCGGGGTAGGTTCTGTATTTACGATTCTGGCTTATAGTTTCAGCGGAATCGGGATGTGGTTCACTGCGATGATCGCAGGAATTGTCTCTGCTGGTGCTGGACCTTCCTTAGGGGTTTATGGGGCTGAGATGTTTAGCACCGGAAGACGAGGACAAAGCAATGGAGCTTTATCAATAGTTGCAGTAATCGGAAGTGCATGCGGCCTGTTGTTGATTGGAGATCTCTCTGAACGATTCGGAAGCTTTGGCGAGGCCTTTGCCTTGCTGTCAATATGCCCAATGTTGGTAGTTCTACTAATCCTATTATTTTTCCCTGAATCAAGAAACAGAGAGCTGGAGGACCTCAATCCAGAGGACCTCCCTTCCAGTGAGCTTTAACGAAGTGAATCTATCCAATCTTTCAATGACGTAGTTANGAGTTCAAGATTTTTCTTCGGGTCATGCCCCTGTCCCTTTAACCAAGTGACAGAAACATCGCCTTGGATTAAGGAAACATATTTTCTGAATAGTTTTGGGCTACCAAAAGGATCTTTATCTCCTGAGAGGAATATACATGGTCGACCAATCGCCGTGAAATGGTCAGTTCTTAGTTTCTCTGGTTTTCCTATGGGATGGAGAGGGTAACTTAGAAGAACAAGACCACGGNCCTTTAATCCTGATGCTANAGCCATTGAAGCAACGCGACCNCCCATGGAACGCCCTCCTATGAGAAGATGGCTAGCTGGGACTCCTAGGGAGTCAGCCCAATTCAACGTCTCATGTTCTACTTCATAAAGTAATTTTTGTACCCGAGGGGGTGGACGGCGTTGACCAATATTTCGATATGAAAAGTTCACTCTCCTCACGGGAATCTGTATTTGCTCTTCGATTAAACGAAAGACGAAATGATTCTTATCCCCGCCTGCACCATGGAAAAGAAGCAAGCCTTTCGGTTTAACCATTAGAAGTAGTCACCAACCTTANAATTTAGAATACGTGCAAGGTCAACTGGGTAGAAGTTGTTATTCATCGAAGAAGAATTCTCCGAGCTTCCGTTAAATCTGAAATACGTTGAGCAGCATCATAGTCTTCATTTAAATTTCCGGTGTCAGGATGAGCGGTCCGCAAGAGCTCCCGAAAGCATTGCTTGATTTCACTCCGTGTTGGGGATGGGTTAGTAATCCCCAGAACATGCAATGCCCAACTTTTGGAATCCTTATGGCCGATATCAACGATATATTCTTTGTGATGACCTAGAAGGAAAGAAATAAAATCTTCGCCTATCTCGCCGCTCCATTTCATCGATTTTCTTAGTAAATTCATAATTGCTGATCTAGCACTGTATGGAAACTCTCCTGCGGCGTAGGCAGCAGCTAGAACATTTTGCTCTGGAGCCACATCTCCTTCCCCAAACGAATACTTGGCTTTCCCATTCGTTGAAGAAAGTCGGTGGCGAATCTGCGATAAACCGACTTTATCTTGCTGAAGTCGATGACGGAGACGAGGTTGGGTGACACTCTCCCCTCTCTGAACCTTAAAGAGAATGGTTAGAAATTCCTCATGGAGATCTTGATCGATCTTGGGCAAATATTCGCCAACAATTCCAGCGAGCAGAAGAGGGCCGTTTCCTGGCGGGGTTTGAAGAGGCAAATAGGCTTTGCCAAGGGCTAGACGCCGAGTTGGAGCAATTTTTCTTGAATGGTAGAACTCGAGTTCGGCCAATAGCACCAAATTACAATACAGTATGTACCTTATTTCCGAAAGGGTCGGAGGAAAGAATAAGAATTATTAAATTGACTGCAGGAGAGTTCTAGCAGATGTAGCGTTTTAGATTAGTGTGAAACCGAACGCTTTTTTATCTTGGAGTTGTTATGTCTTCTGTTGAGTCCCCAGATCGTAATCTTGCTATGGAACTAGTTCGCGTTACGGAAGCTGCCGCAATGGCAGCTGCCAGATGGATGGGACGTGGGGATAAAGAAGGAGCTGATGGGGCAGCAGTCGATGCGATGCGCGTAGTGCTCGGAAGTGTTCAGATGGATGGAATAGTGATTATTGGTGAAGGTGAGAAAGATGAAGCGCCGATGCTTTATAACGGTGAACAAGTAGGCGATGGCACTTTGCCAAAATGTGATGTAGCAGTTGATCCGATTGATGGGACAACATTGACTTCTCTTGGAAGAGGTAATGCTATTGCAGTAATAGCAGTTAGTGAACATGGAACTATGTTTGATCCTGGACCATGTGTGTACATGGAAAAGATAGCTGTTGGTCCTGCGGCAAAAGGAAAGATTGATATTAATGCAAGCCCTACAGATAATCTTCTAGCAGTAGCTGAAGCAAAGGGAGAGCCGGTCCGTGATTTAACCGCCGTAGTTTTAGATAGGCCAAGGCATGATGACCTTATTGAAGAGCTCCGATCAGCAGGAGCGCGTATCCGTCTTATCCCTGACGGAGATGTAGCAGGAGCTATATCCACAGCTTGGCCGAATTCAGGAGCTGATATTCTCTTTGGAATAGGTGGAACGCCTGAAGGAGTAATCACTGCTGCTGCCATGAAATGTATGGGAGGTGACCTTCAGGGAAAGTTATGGCCGAGGGATGACGACGAAAAACAGAAAGCAACCGATGAGGGATACGACATTTCAAAGCCTCTTTACATCGATGACCTTGTAAGTGGTGATAATTGCTTCTTCGCTGCTACAGGGATNACTGATGGGGATCTGCTCCACGGCGTGCGTTATGAGTCCAACATGACCCATACCCAGTCATTGGTTATGAGATCCAAATCGGGAACAGTGAGACTCGTTAATGCTCAGCATGTTCAAGATAAGCTCGACGCGATAAGCGATATCAATTACAAGTAACAACGTAGTCGAAAACGATGGAGGAGAAATGACTGATTTAGCTGGAAAACACGCATTAGTCACTGGAGGTGGGACCGGCATAGGTCTAGGAATATCGCGCAGACTATTACAAGCTGGAGTCGTTGTGACTATTGCAGGAAGACGAGAGGAAGTGCTTATCGGTGCGAAGAAGCATTTTGAAGACGAAGGGATTGAATCACGATTGATCAAAATATCAGTTTGTGATGTTACTTTGCCTGAACAGGTCCAATCGGCTGTTGAAGTTGCTTCAAGCAATGACGGATCTTTAGATATCTCGGTGGCGAACGCTGGAATTGGCGCTGGAGGTCCATTCCTTACTATGGAAGCAGAAGCTCTAAGGTCTGTTCTTGAAGTTAATATCGTTGGNGCTTTCAATACGATTCAAAAATCAGCTGAACTGATGCGAGAAAAAGGTGGTTCAATTATTGCTATTTCTTCTATTGCTGGAGCCCTAGGAGGACGATTCCGAGCCGCATATTCCGCTAGTAAGGCAGGTTTGGACATGCTAGTGAGAAGCGCAGCGGATGAACTCGGCGGGTTTGATATCCGGATCAATTCTATTCGTCCTGGAATCGTCAGATCTGAAGCGACTGCAGCAATGTTTGATCATATGCCCCACCTTATTGATGACTATAAACGAAATATGGCCTTGGGAAGAGTTGGAGAGCCCGAAGAGGTAGGGGACGCAGTTGTATGGTTGGCGAGTGATGCTAGCAAGTGGGTAACCGGACAGAATATAGCAGTTGACGGTGGACATACTTTGAGAAGGGCGCCGGACTTTGAACCAGCGATTCGCGCACGTATGGGAGATGAAGAATACTCCAAGATCGTTATGCCGGGATTTGGACCGAATGATTGAGGTCGGTACTGCGACTCTTTAGGAGGCTTCGGCGGCTTCTAGCCTAATTTCAGCTCGTTTAGCGGCATACGAAGCTTCTTCATCTTCACTNTTGCCAGCGAGAGTTTCTGTAGCTTTTTCCAAGGCTTTTCGAGCACGGTCAGTGTCAATATCTTCAGCTAATTCCGCTATATCTGACAACAAAGCAACATGGTCGTNTGAAACTTCAACGAAGCCACTGTGTACTGCAATATGCTGAANACCTCCGTCACTTAAAGCTATTCGAACAACAGATGGCACAAGATTCCCAACAAAGGGAACGTGGCCTGCCTGAAACCCTATCTCTCCATCAGTGGTTCTAGCGATAACAAGTTCTGCCTCGCCCTCATAAACGACCCGTTCAGGGGATACCAGNTCAACTCGCAGGGGCATTAAGAACTACCCTCTAGTTCAGAAGCTTTGCGCTCAACTTCTTCAGCTCCACCTACCATATAAAATGCCTGTTCAGGGAGGTGATCGAGGTCTCCTTGAACAAGTGCTTCGAAAGAGGAGATAGTGTCGTCAATACTTGTGAAAACTCCCGATTGGCCTGTAAAGATTTCGGCAACAAACATCGGTTGTGACAAGAATCTTTCAACTTTTCTAGCTCGGTCCACAGTTATTCGGTCTTCTTCAGATAATTCATCAAGACCGAGGATAGCGATAATATCCTGAAGCTCTTTATAGCGTTGGAGTATTTCCTGAACCCGTCGAGCTACTGCATAATGCCGGTCACCAACTACCTCAGGCGTGAGAATGGTTGATGTGGAAGCTAGCGGGTCGACCGCTGGGTAGATTCCCAGAGAAGCGATATCCCTGCTTAGTTCTGTTGTCCCATCAAAGTGCGTAAATGATGTGAACGGTGCTGGGTCGGTATAGTCATCTGCGGGAACATATACGGCTTGAAGTGAAGTAATAGATTTACCTCTAGTAGACGTGATCCGCTCTTGCAATTCTCCCATTTCATCAGCAAGCGTGGGCTGGTAACCCACAGCGGAAGGCATACGTCCTAGCAAGGTTGATACTTCTGATCCAGCTTGAACAAATCGAAAGATATTATCTATGAACAATAGAACGTCCTGATTTTGGACATCTCGGAAGTACTCAGCCATGGTAACGCCAGCAAGCGCTATACGAAGACGGACACCAGGAGGTTCATCCATTTGGCCAAAGACCAGTGCTGCTTTATCAAGAACTCCTGACTCTTCCATTTCTAGGAACAGGTCAGT
>PAZD01000002.1 GCA_002715405.1 Acidimicrobiaceae bacterium | reverse complement strand
ATGCTATTTATTCCAATTCTGGCGATTCTGAGTCTCGTAGCTGCTGGCTGCGGTGACGACGATGGTGGAAGCGTCAGAGATTTAAATAGTTCATCAAACTCAGCAAGTTCCGGTTCAGGATCTGGCTCAGGGTCAGGTTCTGGCTCAGGCTCAGCTTCTGGTTCGGCTTCTGGTTCGGCATCAGCATCAGCTTCTGCTTCTGCTTCTGCTTCAGCTTCAGCTTCAGGATCGGTGGCTTCTGCGTCGCCGTCTGCATCTGGCTCTGGTTCCGCATCAACAGCTGCGGGAGAACCAACAGCTGATGCAACACCAGCTGATGGTGGATATGCATACGCATCAAACGTTGACTCTCACCGTCTAGTCGTTCAAGACGTCTGTGAAATCAACGATATTGTAGGCGACTACAAGTGGGCTGAAATTGCTGAAATTTATGCAAATGGATCCAACTCAGTAAAATCTGATGGATCAGTGAGAACCATTGGTGGCTTCGCCGCTGGTGAAGGAAAGAAACACGGTTCAGACACCTTTTATGGAACAGCGACACCTCTTGATGACTTCGTCAGTGACGCACTAAATGGAACTGGCGCTTGGGAAGGTGAATCCGACGCAGTTCGAAAGCAAGGAGTCCAAAAAGGAATCATGAACCAGGTTATGATTGCGTGGGTTATCCATGAACTTAATGCTGCAACCGATAAAGCAGCGGATGGTAACTTCGACGTAGCCTCAGGCGCTGTACATAACTGGGATGAGGCTTGGGCCTTCTACCATGGTGTGGCCCCAGACTGTGGACCTTTCAAGACAGCTGTAAAACGAGCAGCTGNCTTCGGTACTACCGGTGCCGATGGAGAGTCCGCATTAGCTAATGAAGGCCTTCTTCAAGCAATGATTGATGGTAGAGATGCTCTTCTCGCCGGTGATGCTTCAGCAGCAGCTACAGCTTCACGTGAGGCACAAAAGCATGTCTTCATTACATATGCTCAAGCAACAATCAAATATGCCGCCAAGGTCTACTCAGATCTTGAAGGTGGAGATACTGAAGCTGCAAGAGTGCATCAAGCAGAAGGTTGGGCATTCTTCCGAGTTATCGAACCAATTCTCGGAAACAACGGAATTGATACATCAACAATTGATTCAATTCTTAATCTAGCAAATGAGCCTGGATCAGGAAGTGTGGACGACATAACCGCCGTTCTAAATCCAGTCATTGCATATTTCGGGATTACACCTGAAGAATTTGGTTCTTACGGATAAAGACTCCAAATCTTATCTTCCCTCATGGTCGGACCCCTCAGGGGGTCCGATCATGGCTTTTAAGCAGCTATGAATTCTGAGAGAAGCTAACTGTCGTTTCTCCAGAATGTTGGATGTCAACTCGATCCCCTATTCGGAAAGTCGAAGTACCCGAGGTCCGGCATATCAATTCCGATCCATCATTTGATTTGAGTTCATAAATTGAATCGTGACCGTAAAAATCTATATCAGTTACGACAGCCATCTCACCAGGTGTAAGTGAAATCTCTTCAGGGCGAACAAGTACATCAACTGGGCCATGCGCATCATGACAAAGATTGATAAGGCCAAATGCAGTTTCAGCTTGATTTCCGGAAGCAACTCCCGGAATAGTATTTGCTTTNCCAACAAATCCGGCGACCCACCGGTCTATTGGGTGTCTATAGATCTCTGATGGGATTTCTTGTTGAACAACCTTCCCATTATTCATGACTGCAACCTGATCNCCTAAGGAAAAGGCTTCATCCTGATCATGAGTAACAAAAACGCTTGTCACATCAAGAGAGCGAAGTAATGATGCAACCTCTGAGCGAACTTCTAGTCGCAAACCAGTATCCAAGCTAGAAAAAGGCTCATCTAAAAGAAGGACGTTCGGTTTTGGAGCTAACGCTCGAGCAAGAGCTACCCGTTGCTGTTGCCCACCAGATAATGAAGAAGGAGGTCGATCCGCCAGTTCAGCTATTCCGACCATTTCTAATAGCTCCTTGACCTCTTTGGTTAGATTCTTTCGATCTTCTCTCGGAAGGCCAAAGACAATATTCTCAATAACAGTCAGATGAGGAAATAGGGCCCAATCTTGAAAAACCATTCCAACGTCACGTTGTTCAGGTGCAAGATCGATTTGATCTCCTGAAACTTGTTTACCATGAAGGAAAATATTTCCCGCTGAGATTGGCTGAAGGCCAGCAATAACTCTAAGGAGAGTCGTTTTGCCACATCCGCTAGGTCCGAGAATTACGAGACAAGATCCCTTTTCTGCAGAGATTGATACATCCTTAAGAATATGCGCTTGTCCAATGTCAACCACGACATTATGGACACCTACCCCACTGGACTGGGTATCCAAAACTCCTACTCCTGATAGGTCTCCATCATGTTCAGCGTCAAGCATGCTTTATATCTTAGCCCTGCGCCGATAATTCAGCTATAGCGGTCTTTATTTTAATCCAACACAGGAAATTATCTAAAGAAGTGATGTTAGNTCCATGATCATCAAAGCAAAAAGAAGCCCAATAACACTGATATTTAATGTTGTCATATGCCATTTGTATTTATGGTCAGCAGAGTGGAACCTTTTAATACTGTATCCATTTGCCACAATCCCGATAATGCTTGCAACGAGCCCGATACCAGAGCCAACACCAGAAGCTACACCAAGTATTGGAGCTAACACCGGAAAGATCACGTACGTAAAGGCACAACGGATGCCCGAGATCACCATTGCAGTAGAAAATGTGTTCTGAGCTTTTGTTTCTTGGCTGACCTGAGTGGTGCCGGCTGTTTCTGTGATGCTGTCACTCACATCTACAATTCTAGCTGGCATTTTCTGAAACTCTAATCTAAAACCCGTCATGCTTCGGGTAAATGCATCAGCTTCATTAAAGGCCAGTAATTAAACGCCATAATGCTGTTGCGGCTGCTGCAATAACGATAACCAGAACAAACGGCACGCGCTTCGCCAAAGCGATCATGGCAGCGACCACACCTACAATACGAGCATCAAAAATAATTTGGTCATCGCTGGTGAAGGTACTCGTGATTACCAATGCGGCCAGCAATGGCGTTGGCAGCAGCATGGCAAAGCGCTTTAACCAGTCAGGAAGAACACGTTTATTCGATAGAACTAGTGGGCCGAAAGCCTTTAATACGTATGTTCCTGCCGCTAGGGCGATCATCACAATCACCGCATCACTCATGACTACCCCGCTTTTCCCATGGGCGAAGAAAGAGAACTGCAGATGCTGCGGCGATTACAGGAATGCCAGGCGGAACAAAAGGAACAAGAAGAAATGCGAGTGCAGCTCCAATTCCGGCAATAATCCGGTGGTCCTTAGAAGAAAGTTTTGGCCAAACGAGACCAAGGAAAGCTGCGGGTATGGTCGCATCGATTCCAAGATCTTCTATAAGCGACCCTGTTCCAGATAACAATGTAACCCCAACCCACGTCATAAAGTTCCAGAAAACAAAAACGCTTAAGCCGGCCCATATATACCCATATCGACGTAAAGAATGGGATTCTTGAGCAGACCCAACGGCTGTTGCTTCATCAATCATCAATTGAGAAGTTAACGCACGCCACAGAAACGACCCCTGTAGTGAGGGGGCCATGGCAACACCGAAAGCGAGTGAGCGTAGATTAAGGAGCAGCCCTGCGATCACAGCAGCGATAACTGTGCCTCCCTCAGCGAGCACAGTAACAGCAGCGAACTGGGAAGACCCTCCAAAGACGAGACTGGAAAAACCGAGCGCTTCCCATGCTCCAAGTCCAGCTTCTGTACATAAAGCACCAAAAGCAACGCCGAATGGTGCTACCGCGAGACCAATGGAGATTGCTTGTATCCGAATTTTTCGGCGTAGAGTCCCAAGTTCAGCCATAGGTCAAAGGATAGGGGGATGATGTAATGATCTTGACGGGAAGTGAACGTTTTCACGCACAAAGTGAAAAATTTCTTTATCCGGCGATGAGGCTGCCTATCGCCCAAATAGAAACTACAAGACCAATCAGAATCATCAGTANTGATCGTCCAAGAGGAGGTTTCTCATAGTCGCTGTCTTTAGGAGCGCCACGAGTATTGATAAGCGCCATGAAGTTCCCAACGGCAAGCGCGCCGCCAAACGCCAGTGCAAGCAGAACAAGCAGGTTTTCGCCTAGAAACATCTTCCTATAAGTTTAGAACTCTTGAGCTGGTGGTCCATCATTTCCTGGATTGGCCATATCGACAAATTTTGTAAAATGGGGCAGGAAGGCTAAACGAACCCTATCTGTAGGACCAGATCGATGTTTTGCGACTTGGATTTCTGCCATTCCGGTATCAGGGCTTTCCGGATCATAAACTTCATCACGATAAAGGAACATGACGACATCGGCGTCTTGTTCAATAGAACCGGATTCACGTAGATCAGATAACATAGGTCTTTTGTCTGACCGTGACTCAAGGTTTCGGCTCAACTGGGAAAGCGCCATCACGGGGCACTCTAATTCTCGAGCGAGAATCTTTAGCCCGCGGCTAATNTCTGATACTTCAACCTGCCGATTTTCAGCTCTAGTACGGCCGCTCATGAGCTGTAGATAGTCAACGACAACGAGCCCGAGGTTACCTATACGGCTCTTTAACCGCCTGGCTTTTGCCCTTATCTCCATAACGGTGGTGTTCGGGTTATCATCTATCCATATTGGGGCTTCAGCCAATCTCCCAACCGCATGACTGATTTTTGTCCAATCACTATCATTCATTCTCCCTGTCCGTACCTTGCTGGAATCCACGCGAGCTTCTGTACAGAGCAAACGTTGACTGATTTCTAGCTGGCTCATCTCTAGAGAGAAAAACAGTACTGGGAAGTTCGCATTCATTGCGGCATGGGTTGCGATATTTAACCCGAAACTGGTTTTTCCCATGGCGGGGCGGGCACCTACCACTATTAAGTTATTTGGTTGTAGCCCGGCGAGGACACGGTCAAGATCCTTGAAACCCGTTGGTGTTCCGGTAACGTCACTTCCATGTTCTACAAGATATTCAAGGCGATTTAATCCATCATCAAGTAGGGCCCGAAGTTCAACAAATGAATCTTCTGCCCTCCCCTGTGCAAGATTAAAGACAAGTGTCTCTGCTTCGTCCAATGCTTTTACGACATCATCTGGTTGTGAGTAACCAATTTCGGCGATTTCTGAACCGGTACTGATAAGCCGGCGTAACTGGGCATGGGAATGGACAATACGGGCATACTCGGCGGTATTTGTCGCTGCTGGGGTGCCTGCTTGTAGCTCGATCAGTGTGGCATTGCCACCAATTCCATCAAGAAGATTCGACCGTGATAATTCATCGGCAACAGTGACAATATCGGCAGGTTCTCCAGCGCCAAAAAGTGAAGTTATGGCATTAAATATGTGCTGATGGGCTGGTTTATAAAAATCATCGGCGGAAATAATTTCAACCGCATCGGCTATCGCGTCTTTGCTAAGCAACATTGCCCCGATTAAAGATTCTTCAGCAGCGAGGTTGCTTGGAGGAACGCGTTGGGACCCCCGCTGCGGTGGCGCNCTAATAGGGAAACTCTCAGATGAAAAAGATTGTTCAGACATGTGTATTAACTAACTATAAAAACGCGATGTGACATTTTTTTCACCGCGAATAGTAACAATGCCCTATTTCACTTGTTTAATACAANAGGAAAAATCAAATAATTATGGGGATTAGTTGTGGTTAGATCCACTTTTTTATCCACAGGGGTTGTGGGTTTTTACAAACTATTCGCTGTCTGCCACAACTTCAATAGCGACTGAGAATTCGACATCTGGATGTGGTCGAGCCATGACTTCATATGACCCGACTTCCTTAATAGTTTCAGATAGCTGAAGATCTTTGCGATTAAGTGTCACATTTGCTTGGGTTTCTAAAGCAGTTGCAATATCAGAAGTAGTAACTGATCCAAAGAGCTTTCCACCTTCACCTGCGTTCATACTGATAGTGATTGATTTCTCAGTTAAGCGGGCTGCCATCTCTTCAGCAACAGATCGTTCTTCTGCGGCTTTAAGTTCGCGGGAGTTTCTCATACGTTCCGCTTCTCGTTCGGCGCCAGGAGTGGCTTTAAAGGCAAGTCCTTGAGGTATGAGCCTATTCTGCGCAAAACCATCAGATATATCGACGATATCGCCTTTGTATCCGACTCCTTCGACGTCGCTACGTAGTACAACTTTCACTCTNCCGTCTCCTCTGTGGTTGGTTCNTCAGGTGTTTCAGTTGGTTGCGGTGCAGATGTTTGAGCTTCAGCTTCCAATGGGACTTCAGTGTTTATTGGCTCTTCAGCTTCGATGGGTGCTTCGCTTTGAGCTTGTTGTGGTTCTGGGTCTTTTTTAACTGGGCGGTCTTCTCTTGGAGGACGATTATCGTCTCGTGACCGCCGGTCGCCGCCGCGCCCTCCCCGCTGGGTTGTAATCCGGTTTGTATATGGCAATAGGGCCATTTCACGAGCATTCTTAATTGCCATAGCAACATCGCGTTGTTGTTGGGCGCTATTCCCTGTGACTCGCCGTGCCCTGATTTTTGCCCGGTCAGATACAAATCTTCGGAGAAGATTGACGTCTTTCCAGTCGATATAGTCAATTTTTTCCTGTGTAAGGATGGAAACTTTTTTCTTACCGCGGCGGGCATCAGATGATGGGGCTTTTACACCTTTTCTTTTTTTAGTAGGAGGCATGATTTATTTCTTTCTAGAAGGGTTCTTCATTCGGATCATATGCGGGTGGTGTTTGTGGTGCTGGAGCGGACCCTCCACCATAATCACCTCCGCTTCGTTCGTTTCGGTTTATTTGAGCGGTAGCCCATTTGAGGCTTGGGCTCACTTCATCTGCTTGAATTTCCACTTTTGATCGTGTTTGACCACTGTCCCTATCTTCCCAGGACTGGTAATCAATACGTCCATATACGACTACGCGCATCCCTTTTGTCAGGGATTCAGCACAGTTTTCTGCAAGTTCACGCCAGCAGGTAACGTTGAAAAAATGTGATTTATCTTCGCCTCCGTTGGGTCCGGAACGTTGATTCCACGCTACTCCCAAATTACATACCGCAACTCCGCTTTGGGTGAAACGTAGCTCTGGGTCGCGGGTAAGATTTCCTACTATTACGATGTTGTTGTCAAATGCCATTATTCATGTTCCTTATAGGTTCCTTTGATACCAACCTAGTCAACTTTTTTCGAGAAGTCCCCGCCGAATCGCTTCATGTTCAGGAAGGCGGATAAGTTTGTGGCGAACGACTTCATCAAGGAGACGGAGTTGACGTTCTAATGGTTCCATATCTACTTGACCGGTCGTCATTTCAAGAACGACATAATGGCCTTCAGTTTTGTGGTCGATTTCATACGCAAATTTGCGCTTTCCCCACTTATCTGTTGCTGCTATTTGTCCTTTTTGACTTCGGATCCAAGTTTCAACACTTTGGATAACTTCGTCGACCTTGGCGTCTTCTTCGTCGCCGTCAACAATGATCATAATTTCGTAAGCTCGTGTAGTCACAACGAGTATGTACCTCCTCTGGACCCGTAAGCGGGGCCCCCACGTGGTACCTGGGGGCAGGTTAATTTGTTCTGAATTATGGTAGTGGCTTTAGTTGTAAATACCGACCTACCAGCTGCCCAAAGGGTCATCCTTAAGTGAATCGGGCCTGCCGTAGAGTCCGAGAGTTTCTATCTCATCATCAGATAATTGATAACTTTCATCCTGAGTGGGAAAGTTTCCATTACGGACATCGTTTGCATATGTACTTAATGCGTCGATCGTGGTTTCTTTGAGATTCGCGTAGGTGCGCACAAATTTGGGTTGCAGGTCATGGTTAATGCCTAGAAGGTCATGGAAAACGAGGACTTGTCCATCGCAGTCAGGTCCGGCTCCAATTCCAATAGTTGGGATATCTAATGATTCTGTGATGAGTTTNCCAACTACCGAGGGGACGCACTCGAGAACTACTCCGAAACACCCTGCGTGGGCTAGTGCTTTCGCCTCGTTGGAAATAGTAAGCGCAGCGTTCGTAGTTTTTCCTTGAATTTTATAGCCACCTAACGACAAGATGGACTGCGGGGTCAATCCGAGGTGTCCCATTACGGGGATTTCTGCTTTACATATAGCTTCAATCATCAGAATACGGTCATAGCCGCCTTCCAGTTTCACGGCTTGCGCTCCAGCTCGGATTAGTTGAGCTGCATTCCTAACGGTTTCCTCAGGAGAAATGTGATAGCTAAGCCATGGAAGGTCCGCAACGACAAATGCATCGGGTTCTGCTCTGGCGACTGCGGCAGTGTGATGCACCATGTCATCGATGGTGACTTTCAGTGTATCATCGTATCCGAGGACGACCATACCGAGACTATCCCCGACGAGGATGATGTCTGCCCCGGCTTCTGTAACCATTTTGGCGCCCGGAGCGTCATAGGCGGTGAGCATGACAAGAGGGGCGTTTCCATCTCGGACTTTATGAGATGAGATTTTTGGTGCAGTCCAATTCATTCCCATTGTTTTCCTCCCTCAAAGCGAAGATTAGGCCCCGTATGTACTGCTCATAGTGTAGGGCTTTTATGGAAAGATGGGCAGTGAAGTGAAAAAAGGTCTTATTACAGGGTTTCGGGTTCAGTAATGATGTTGAGAAGCTATCAATAGGGTTTGAAGGGCCCCGAACACCCTAATTAGGGAAAAAAATTTGCTGGGGTGTAAGGAATGCACCAGCTCCCCGTCTACCTAGCACAAACACATAGCCTAGGAGGCGAAAATGAAAACACGAACAAAGATCACAGTTGCCCTAGCGGTAGGAATAGGCCTGCTCGTTGGTTCCATGGGAGTAGCATCAGCAAAACCACACATCACCATATGGGTCAAAGCACCAGCCATTTCCATTGATGAAGCCAAAAGTAGTTACACGGATTCCGGTAGAGTTCCCTACTTCCAGAATTCAAACCATGTATCTGGATTCTCCCATCATGCGAACGTAGATAAAGTCCAACAAGAAGAGAACCTCATCGACAACATTAGAGTGACTCTCAAAGAGACAGCATCACAAGTCCAACTAGATATAGGGTCGGTGAATGTTGAACGATCAGAAACGTCTTTTGAGGATGTAGATCTAGATTCTGGCANCGACCACGATATAAACGACACTACGGTAGGTGTATCTGATATCTGGACCAGTGGCGGTACAACTAACATCTGGACCAGTGGCCCCGTTTCTAGCGTCTGGACCAGTGGCGGCTTTACTAGCATCTGGACCAACGGCAGTGCGACTCGGCTATACGCTAACTTCGTACCATTCAGTTTCTAAGAAACTGTTAATAGACACTGAGTCTAAATCGAAGATTGATGTCAGGGTCAGGGCTGAGAAATTGCATCGGCGTACAGTTGGAGGCTTTCCCATCCCGCGTCAATAGGCATTCCTCCGCACAGAGGGTGGTGGATAATCCGCTCAAGAGTTACTGCCTCCTCTGGAGTGATGATTTGATAAATTCCCTCCGCCCGGAGCTCTTCAGGTGTTGTTGCATGCGAGTGGACAGCTGAAGAAATGTCGGAAGTTTGCCAGCTTGAATACATTGACGCTTCATTAAGAAAGTACTGTCCGAGTTCTGCCCAAGCNTTATCAGGGTCTTCAGCCACCAGCGTCATTTTGGTTTCATCATCCGGCATAGCGCAAAAGCCTTGCGTTCCGTGTTTTTCACACTGCTCGTAGTAATAGGCTTCGAGTTCTGGAAGGTTTGCTGCAGGTGAAAGAGGAAGTCCGAAACGTGCAGCACGACGCGCAGCNATTCTACTGGTGCCGCCGATCATAATGAAAGGGTGAGGTTTCGTTACAGGCGTCGGTTGGATCCGATGAGTTCCTCCGTTGTATTCAAATGGTTCCCCAGACCAAGCCTGAAGAAGAACTTCGAGGGATTCATCCATTATCTTCCCACGGCGATCCCATTCCTTTCCTAAAAGTTGATATTCGCTGGGCCGATACCCAAGTCCAAAGATGACGGTAAGGCGACCGCCGCTCATAAGATCGATAACTGCAATATCTTCAGCAACCCGAATCGGGTCATGTAAGGGCAGTAGCAATGCTGAAACAGACGCGGCGAGATTCGTCGTNCGAGAAAGAACAGCACCCGCATTCAGAAGAGGAGTAGGACTCCAAGCGTTTTCAGCTCCATGATGTTCTTCGAAAGTCACCATAAAGAACCCGTGTGTATCGGCGAAGGTTGCCATTTCTAACATGGCCTTATATCTCTCAGATAGGGCAGCCGAATCGAGTGAGGGGTCAATAAGGTTGAAACGCATAAGTGACATCGCCATATATTCCTCCATAGTTAGATCAAGATTTAAGGTACCTCAAATAGCTCTTATCCGTCACATGGTAAGGGGAATAGAAAAGTTAGAGGGTGTAGGACCGCAGCAGGTGGTTCCAGGAACACTGGGAGCACACTTCTACCGTATAGCAAGTAAAAGTGCCTTTCCGTTTCNGTATACGTGCAAGATCGCCGGCAGAGTTGACACATCTCCCATGGGACGGTAATCGGGGACCAAAAACGTATGAAACTAGTCGAAGAGCTTGCTTATCGCAGATTGGGCATAGGTCATGAACATGTTCTGAGTAATGGTGAGCTGCGCGTACTAACTCTGGATGAGCGTCACATACATCGTTTCTGGTGAGCTCACCAGCTCGATACTGCTGGAGAACTCGATTTCGNTCAAGGAGATAACTCACATCACCAGCGGTATTTGCCTCGACAAGTTCTGAAGGTATGAATCNCATGTTCATACACTAGTTGGCAAATGAAAATCAGTTCACAATAGAAACAACAGAAACTGTAAAGTTCCTGACTGCTGCATTTAGGTCACTTGTTCTTTTCCCACCATTCAAGGAGCATCTCCCGTGCGTCTGAATCAGTGAATGGGCCTTTATNAAATCGCTGNTCTTGAAGGTACTTCAGTGCTACTCCAACCATTTGTCCTTCTTTAATCTGGAGAAGTTCCATGATTTCATCTCCGCTAACGGGGAGAACAAAATCGTTTAATTCTTCACCTAACCTGAGCCGTGTTTCCTCCATCTTTTCCCATATTTTTGGGACGTTTTCACTGAGCGTAAGGGCAATTTGATAACTTTCCTCACGGTTCTCTCCTGACTGGAAATACCAGCGTCGGTAGTCTGAATCACCTACTGGGCTATCAAGAATATGTGATGCCCCTTCAATGATTTGTCGAATAATAACAATACGTTCTTTGGAAAATCGCAACGCTCTTAAACGCTTGTCGTAGTCGTGTCGCGGGGTTTTGGCTAAGAGCGCTGCAATACGAAGAGTTGGATCTGCTGGGNTATCCACTATGTATTGGAATCGTTCAGGTGTAACTTCTGGGAGAAATAAGCGGAGAAGTCCTGTGTCATGAAGAAGTTGGAGTCCTTCCTCAGGATCTTTAGCTTGAAGAAGCTTATCTATCTCACCGAGGATTCGTTCAGCGGAAANAATAGAGAACCGGTCAACAAGGTCAGCCATTGTGTTGATTAATTCAGGGTCAGGCGTCAGCTTGTACGACGCTATGAAACGAGCTGCCCGAAGCATCCGTAATGGATCATCAGAAAATGATTCTTGAGGAGTGAGGGGGGTTCGCAGAAGGCCTTGTGCAAGATCATGTTCTCCTTGAAAAGGGTCAATAAGAGTTCCGTCAGGGAGCGAAATAGCCATTGCATTGACTGTGAAATCTCGGCGAGATAGATCTTCATTGATATTCGTTGAATATGTAACTTGGGGTTTTCGCGAATCCAAGTTGTAGCTTTCTGCCCGATGTGTGGTGATCTCATAGGTCCGNCCGTTGAGGTGAATCCCGATCGTGCCAAATTTTTCACCTGNTAGCCAGAGATTTTCTGCCAATGGCGCAACAATATCTTTGATCTCCTCTGGTAATGCATCAGTGGTGAGATCAATATCTATATTTGAAGTGACGTCTTTCCCAAGAAGTAGATCACGGACAATACCTCCAACCAAATAAAGAGATTTTTTCGAATTGACAAAAATATTGGTTATTTGTTCGGTTTCTTGGAGAAGATAGGTGAGGTTAGTCATGGTCTGCGATTTTTTTATGGAAGTGTGCAATTGAGTCAACTGCTTCTTGTCCGGGTCCGTTCTGAGTTGGCTTTTCTGGCCGCATAGGATCACCGGCAAGTGTTCGTAGTACTGCAGCGGTTGACATCGTTAGTGCTTCAAGGTCGTATCCTCCTTCAAGGAATACTAGGCGCCTTCCGGATGGAACTACTTTGATTATTTCTGATGTGATATCTGCGTAGTCTCCTGAAGTTAACCCAAGACTTGCGACAGGGTCATTGCGGTGTGAATCAAATCCAGCAGAGAGTANCAGCCATGAGGGGTTAAAGATAGCTACTTGAGGCTGGATAACTTNTTCCCATGCCATCCGGTAATGATCTCCCGTCGTTCCAGTTGGGAATGGAAGATTCATAGTCGTTCCTAAACCTCGACCAGTTCCGGTCTCTTCAGCTCTTCCGGTTCCCGGATATAACGGCCATTGATGAAAAGAAACGAAAAAAACATTTGGTTCTTCATAAAAGATATCTTGTGTGCCATTTCCATGGTGGGCATCAAAGTCCACAATCAGTACCTTGTGCCCTATGTTGACAAGATGCTGGGCAGCTATCGCAGCGTTATTGAGAAAGCAGAAGCCCATCGATTGATTCGCTGTTGCGTGATGACCTGGGGGGCGTACAGCGCAAAACGCTGCTTCGTACGTTCCCTCTGAAAGCTCGCGTATCGCTTGAATGCCGGCACCTGCAGAAATTTGTGCCGCCTTCCAAGAGTGTTCACTCATTTTGGTGTCTGGATCAATACGTCCCCCTCCTTGAGCATCAACATGCTCTAATTCTTCTATGAACTGGTTCTCATGGACTTGCAATATGGCTGTCCTGTCAATAGTTTCAGCTTCGACTTGAACAAGTGAAGAACCTAGTTCGCTCAGAACAGCTCCTTCCTGAACAGCTACAAGGCGTTCAGGACGTTCAGGATGCCGTTTACCTGGACGATGATCAAAGCAGAGATCATTAGTTAGGAAAAGAATTGACACATCAAAACAGTACTGCCCTTCGGCTTTTCTAGCGACAAACTACAAAGAATGCCGAAATATAGATCTAAACCTTTCAATCATAAAAGATNGGAGAACATGCAAAAATATTCAATTTTCTAAAGTCGTATACTCTAAAATACCTGTTCAGAGACATTTCTATAGAAAAAGATTCTTAATTATGGGAAGTTGGTGCGTTACCTACTACCCTCGTGCTTTGAAAACTTTGGAGTGATTATGGCCGTTCGAATTGTAACTGATAGTGCTTGTGATATTTCTTTAGAAGAAGCCGCCAGTCTGAATATTAAAATTGTTCCGCTGTCGATCCGGTTCGGCGAAGAAGAATATACCGANCTTGCTGATATCTCTGTATCCGAGTTCTACCAGAAAATGGAAGAAAGCGAACTTCTCCCTGCAACTGCTGCCCCGTCCCCAGGAGCATTTGAAAACGCATTTAGAAAATGCCACGAAGAAGGAGCTTCGGGAGTTGTTTGTATCAATCTCTCAATTGCCCTCTCTGCAACTGGACAAGCCGCGCAACTTGCGGCCGAAGGAGTGAAGGACCTTGTTGATGTAACGTGCGTTGACTCTATGTCTATTACCGGTGGACTAGGAACCATAATTCGTAAAGCAGCTGAAGCTGCAGAAAACGGAGCAGATGTAGCAGAAATTGTCGAACTAGTAGAAAATCTGCGTTCACGTACTCGGATTATTGCCACTCTCGACACATTAGATAATCTGAAAAAAGGTGGACGCATCGGGGGAGCCGCCGCCATGCTCGGAACGATGGTACAAATTAAACCATGCCTCGATCTTAGTTCCGGAGAAGTTGTAGAGGCCGGGAGACAACGTACCCGTAAAAAAGCCTTAAACTGGCTTCGAGAAGAACTAGCAAACGCTGGAGATGTCGAAGCTGTAACGATTATCCATGGTGACGCTCCAGATGCTCAAGAGTTCCTTGAGTCTCTCGCCGATATTGTTCCGATAGACCAAGTACGCGTTAATAAACTCGGAGCAGTTATTGGTACACATGGAGGTCCAAGGGTTCTTGGCCTGACCTTCCTTGTGAAATAACTTAAGATAGAACGAAGGAAAACAAAACCTTCGAAAGATTCATGCCTGAAAATCAGCTGCCTCCAGAGACCCCAATTTTGACGGGAAGAAAGCTGTCTGGCCGCTATGTACTGAAAACCCTATTGTTTTTAGGATCTAAGTCACAAGTTTGGGAAGCAGACGACCTTGTTCTCACAAGAAAGGTCGCAATTAAACTGACGAATCCTGAACTTATCTACGAGTCAGCTTTTATAAGAGAATTCCGATCTCGGGCTAGAAAGTCAGCTCAGTTAAACCATCCTTCGATTGTTCCGATTTATGACACAACCGGCGATGAAGAAATTGAAGCAATCGTAATGGAACTTATTGAGGGTATGCCTTTACGGGTCTACATTGACGAGATTGGAACAATGTCAGCAGGAAAAGCATTGAATGTNCTGACTCAAGTTGTCGATGCTTTGCAACACGCCCATCAGCAGGGAATTATTCACGGTGATTTGAATCCGGAAAATATATTCCTGTGTTCAGATCAACAGGTAAAGGTAGCAGGATTTGGCCTTGCTACAGCAGGAAAGATTCTGCATCAAACTAGCAAAAAAGATGATGAAAGTCGCTTGTATCTCTCTCCGGAGCAACAAAATGGAGAAGATCCAAATGAGCAGAGCGACATCTATGCTCTTGGAGTTGTGATGTTGGAACTTCTCACTGGACGGAGCCCTGACAAAGTAAATCAAGGCTCATTGGACGAAGTTGCTCAGGCTTTCAACGAAAGCGCTCGCGATATACCAGAGAGTTTTCAGGAACCTATTATCAAAGCAATAGCGAAGGAACCTAAAGGAAGGTTCGCAAGCCCTATAGCGTTTCGTTCAGCAATGAACCCCGAAAGTCCTCCGGAAAATGCTAAAAATAACAACATGGACTTTAATCCAAAGACCAGACAACGGGACTTTAATCAAATCGTTACAGCAGTTTTAGCTATTGGGATGGTGTTTACCTTTATTTTTGGAATTATTTTTGCCGCTGGCTTGGATGACGACCTTTTTGGGAATAATTCTTCTGATACAANCGTATCTAACCCCGAAACTGAAGAACCAGCTCCTGCGGATGTAGAGGAGGCTACTGAAGAAAGTGAAAGCAGTGAAGAGGAAGTNGTAGAAGAAGCTCCAGTTCCAACAATAAGGGAGGCGACTGTATCGCCAATCTTTGAAGAAACTCCTATTGTTGCTGCAGAAGACTTTGATCCATTGGGAGATGGAGTAGAACACCCTGAACTTTTAAGCAATCTATACGACAATGACTCATCAACCANATGGATAACAGAAACTTACGGCCATAGGTCTCTAGGATTTCTCAAACCAGGTGTAGGAGTGGTCGTTCAGTTAGAAAAAGCTATTGACCTTCACACTATAGAAATAGAAACTGAATCTATAGGGTGGTCAGGGCAAATATTTGTCTCAAGTACTATCGGAGCTTCTCTTGAGGCATGGGGAGAACCAGTCGCATTAATTGAAGCGAGTTCTGGGACGGCAAATGTAGACTTAACCGGAAATAACGGCCTGGTAGTCTTAGTCTGGATTACTGACCTCGGCGATGCTCCCCCATCCTTAAAGTTAGAAATCTCAGAAATCCGGATTACCTAAACATCTCGAACCTCTTCAATCGTTCAAAAGATGTACAGTTTGTCTATCGAAAAGTCTGAAGAATCTCGTCTAGTGCAATTAGCCCAAAAAGGGGACACTAACGCGCTCGATACTCTCTTACGGGCAAATTATGACCGCATTTTCTCTATTTGCCGAAAAGTCGCAGGAAATGACGCAGATGCAGATGATGCAACACAGGAAGCATTGTGTTCAATTGTTCGAAATATCTCTTCATTCAAAGGAGAATCTAGATTCTCAACTTGGGCATATCGAGTTGCGACAAACGCTTGTCTTGATGAAATCAGGAAACGTAATCGACGACCTCAATTGCAGCTATCAGAGGCGGAACCTACACGATCAATATCTGGTCTCGTTGGCAAATCAATGGAAGATCAGATCGCTGACAGATTATTGATTGAAGAGGCGTTAACTGCATTACCGGAAGATTTTCGAGTTCCACTAGTCTTGCGTGATCAGGTCGGAATGAACTACCAAGAAATAGCTGAATTGCTATCTATCGCTCAAGGAACGGTTAAATCTCGGATAGCGCGAGGAAGAGAGAGATTAAAAATAGAAATTTTCGGGAACAAAGAAGAAGATCAAGACGTCAAAGGTTTGGAGCATGAATAAAGAATCTAACTCTTTTGAGCATTATGAACTTATAAGCGCTTACCTTGATGGTGAAGTGACGGAAGAGGAACGCGCATTTGTTGAGAACAGTTCCAAGCTGCTTTCTGAAGTAGAAAAGCTTCAAAAAATTACTGAAGCGACATCATCATTATCTCCTATTGATCCTGTGCTTAGGGAAAAACACCTTCGTGAAGCGATCTCCCAATTGCCGAACAATGCGCAAGTAATCCCATTTCGACAGCGGAAAAGCATCCAAGGAGGAGTGCTTCTGGCAGCTGTTGCCGCCGCTGTTGCTTTTCTTATAATTCCTGTTTTTAACACCTCCAATGACACATCGGAATCAGGTGACATTCTTGCAACTGGTTTCACAGAACGGCCAAACATTATTAGCGAAGAAAGTCCAATCGAGAATAACCAAACTACAGAGCGCCAAACATCTGCAGATACAGACACGAGCGCCAGCGATGAAATAGCTAGTGAACCGGCTAAAAACGCAGCTGAAACAGAAAGTGATCCATCTCAAACTGACAAGAGTTCTATCGAATCAACTCCTTTAGATGGAGACGAACAGGACCAGATGCAGGTACAGGAAGGAGATAGCGCAACTGCAGAAGAAGGAGCTGCTGCAGCCCTGTCTGTAGAAGCTTCAAATGAAGAAATAGCTGAAATATTTGACGAGGTAAATTCTCTTGAAATGTTTCTTCAAAGTGCTCCTGGTGTGTGGGAGTTACAATCTGAGTTATTTATCTCCCCCCTATCGACTGACGAAATGAATACATTCATCGAAGCTTCGCCTGAACTTTCAGAATGTTGGAGCGCTGATGTCTTTTCAGAAATACTCAATGTCACTCCCCTACACATTGAGCGAATCTTAATTGGTGGAGAGATGGCTCTAGCTATCATTACTGAATCTTCTGAACCTAATAATTCCCCTGTAATTTCTATTTATCAAAATCATTCTTCTTGTCCCCTTCTCTTCGAAGGTCCCGTTTTTGATGAGGTCAACTCTGAGTAAAACAAATAGTTTCAAGCCCTATTTAGTCGCTCTTTCACTCGTCTCGCGATAGCCTCCCGAACATGGCCGAAATACCCATCCCTGAGGAAAATTCCAAAAAAAGATCTGTTCTAGGCTTGAGTAGTGATTGGCCACAGCAGGTTACGGAACAAATCGTCTCAAAAGTTGATGAGATCAGAGATAAAACAACTGGCCCTGCAATTAAGATCAGCCGTTCAGTTGTATACGGCTTAACAGCTTGTTTCCTCTTACTATTAAGTATCCCCTTTCTTATCCTTGGTATAAGCAGAGGATTGATTGAAGTCTTTGATGCGTGGGTTGTTTCTGATAGAAGCACCGCTGTGTGGGTTGTGTATCTAATCACCGGTGTTCTATGGTTGGCAGTTGGGTTGCTTTTCTGGCGAAAACGTCCTAAAGGTGCTGCTCAACCTAAACAAAGAACTAACTAGTTTACGGAGCAAAAATGCCTGAAAACCGACAAGTTATCATCATCGGCTCTGGCCCAGCAGGATTAACAGCCGCAATCTATTCGGCAAGGGCAAATCTATCCCCTCTCGTTATTGAAGGAGAGCCATCATCAACAAGTGATCAACCCGGTGGCCAGCTGATGTTAACTACAGACGTTGAAAACTATCCTGGGTTTCCTGAAGGAATCATGGGACCAGAACTTATGCAAAACTTTCGCTCGCAAGCTGAACGATTTGGCGCTGATTTCCTAACACAAAAAGTTACCCGCGTGGATTTTTCTTCTAACCCATTTCAAATGTGGGTTGGGGAAACCACATACACGGCTGACGCCGTAATTGTATCTACTGGTGCTCGATCAGTAATGCTGAACTTGCCAAATGAATTCGAACTCGTCGGCCATGGATTATCTACCTGTGCTACTTGCGATGGTTTCTTCTTTCGCGATCAAGAGATAGGTGTTGTTGGTGGCGGGGATTCAGCAATGGAAGAAGCAACGTTTCTATCTCGGTTCGCAAGCAAAGTTACGGTCATTCATCGAAGAGATGAGCTCCGTGCATCAAAAATTATGCAGGATCGCGCTTTCTCAAATCCAAAGATTGATTTCTTATGGAACCATGAGGTCACAAGTTACAAAGGAGAGTCAAAGCTCGAAGGTATCACCGTCAAGGACGTTAACTCTGGACAAGAAAAAGATCTAGCTCTTTCAGGTCTGTTCATAGCTATTGGCCATAAACCCAACACCGATATTTTTCAGGGTCAACTGGATCTTCTTGAGAATGGTTACATTTCCACTCAATCGGATTCTTCTTTAACAAATATCTCCGGAGTTTTTGCTTGCGGCGATGTTCAAGATTTTACCTACCGACAAGCGATCACTGCGGCAGGATCGGGTTGTATGGCAGCTATCGATGCTGAACGGTGGCTTGAAGATCAGAGCGGCTGAAAGAAAAGCTCTCGTTAGTTTTTCAACTGTTCCACCTTCAACCTATTTTGGCGGCTACCGTAGACGAACTAGAGAGAATCATTCTAAGAAAACAAACTAGGAGAATTCGAATGTCCGAAGCTATTACTATCCTTTCAACAACAACCTTTGATGAAGTTATCGGCGGTAGTGATAACCCCGTCCTTGTCGACTTCTGGGCCGAGTGGTGCGGTCCATGTAAAATGATTGCTCCTATTCTCGAAGAAATCGCTGTTGAACAGGGAGAGAAGATCAAAATAGCGAAATTAAATGTTGATGAAGCAGCAGATATAGCCCGACGATTCGAAGTTATGAGTATTCCGACTTTGATCGTATTTGATAACGGAGTTCCGACAAAAAGAATTGTAGGAGCAAAAGGAAAAGCAGCGCTTATTGAAGATCTCGAAGAATACTTATAGTTCAATTCCTCTCTTTATTTGTTTTCCTTTCTTTCGCTGTTCGTGATATACCAGAAAAATGAACAATATTCCTAGCGAAGTTTTACCGCTTGGACTTGGAGACACTGGCAAGATTGTCGAGGAACTTCATCGTCTCCTTAACGCAGCAAATTTCCCAAGCACCGGTAAAAAATCTGAATTCACAGAACAAACCGCTGAATCACTTCGCTCCTTCCAAAAAAGTAGACATCTTGAAACAACTGGAATATGCGACCTCAGTACCTGGTTCGCATTGGTTGAAGCAGGCTATCGCCTTGGAGACCGCCTCCTTTATCTTCAAAGTCCTATGCTACGCGGTGATGATGTGGCTGAACTTCAAAAGCTTCTTGGAACCATTGGATTTGATACTGGTCGGGTCGATGGAATATTTGGCGAAAACACAGAAAAAGCAGTTCGAGATTTTCAACGAAATGCTGGATTACCGGTGGACGCTATATTTGGCCCCGATAGCTTACACATGTTGAACCGTTTGGGAGATATGGGTTCCGGACNACCGGTAGCCGCTGTTCGAGAACAGGAATCATTACTAACTCGAAATACCAACCTTGAGAACCGTCAGATTGTGATAGGAGAAGCGGGAGGATTAGGTTCTATTATTAATGGATTTTCCCGNGAGNTTAGCAGCAGACAGTTAAAGGTAGAGACCGTCTCCCACTACGACGTAACCCAACATGCCCAATTGTGTAATNTGATCAATGCAGATCTGTATATCGGGATTTCTAGCTCATCAGATACTTCACGATCTATCTCGTATTTCTCCAACCAGCGGTACGTTTCTCCTGGTGGAGCTTATCTTGCAGATCTTCTTCATGAACGATTTGTCCCTACACTCGGTTTATCTCTCGAAAAGCACGGAAGATCTGATCAGGTGCTTCGGGAAACCCGAATGCCCGCTGTTGTTCTTCGAATTGGTCCGACTAGTGATTTAATTGCGTTTGCCCCTGATTTAGCAGTTTTAACTGCGGATGCAGTCATAACATGGCTTACCGAACCCTATAAAAATGAAACATAAGCTATAAAACCCATGTGGACAGCAATTAAAGGGTATAGAGAAATAAAATAGTCTATTTCCCCTGNTCAAGAGCTATTTTTATAGTTCAAGTCACAGGGTTTTCCCCAAGTTGGGGATAAAAACCTATGAACAACTACCAACCCTAAACTCTCACTTTAGAGTTTAGGGCAATTTTAGAGTAAATAGCTGCCTTATTACTGCTTGATGACCGAAAGGATCCTACCTAAATCATCCAAGTCTGCGAATTCGACAATGATTTTGCCGCGTTTCCCTGTTGAAGTGATTGTTACCGTCGTATTTAAATGATCAGATAACTGTTGTTCGACCTCTAAAGCCGCAGCTGATTTCTGACCTTTCCCCTTTTTTACAGATTTAGTGGGCGTTCCCTCACGAACAATCCTTTCAACATCTCTAACCGAAAGCTCTTCAGCTACAATCCTCTGCGCTAGTTGATCTTGCGCCTGTCGGGATGATAAAGCCAAGAGAGCTCTAGCATGGCCTGCAGTAATCTCACCCGACAAAAGATAATTCTGTACCGAAGATGGTAAATGAAGGAGCCTTAAAGCATTCGCTATCGATGAACGGCTTTTNCCTACACGCTGGCCAACAGCTTCTTGGCTTAATCCAAAATCGTCAATAAGCTGCTGGAATGCCGCTGCTTCTTCAAGAGGCCCTAGGTCCTGACGATGAAGATTCTCAACAAGAGCATGCTCTAAAGAGGTCAAGTCTTCAACATCACGAATGATGGCCGGAATTTTCTTTAGGCCCGCTCTTTTAGCCGCTCTCCAACGTCGCTCTCCGGCAATTAACTCATACTTATCAGTGTCTTTTGTGCGAACCAGAACCGGTTGTAAAACACCTACTTCTCTGATTGAAGAGGTTAAATTAGAAAGCATTTCTTCATCAAAAATATCTCTAGGTTGATAAGGATTCACAGTTATCGCTCCGATGGGTAATTCGCGATAGCCGGGTCCTCCTAGCCGAAGCCCTTTTTCATCTTCATCCTGGCCAGAAGGGATAAGTGCTCCTAATCCTTTCCCTAAGCCTTTTTTTTCACGAGCCACCAGTAATCTCCTTCGCTAATGCTCTATAGGCAATAGCACCGCGTGAAGTAGAATCATAATAAATTATCGGTTGCCCATAAGAAGGTGCTTCNGAAAGGCGAACTGATCTAGGAACAGTTTGTTGACATACTCTTTCCCCAAAATGTGAGCGTATCTCTTCTACCACCTGACCTGCGAGCTTTGTCCGTGCATCATACATAACCAAAGCAATTGTAGAGATATGCAGTTCTTTGTTCAAGTGGTTCTTAACGCGTTCAACATTGCTTAAAAGCTGGCCTAATCCTTCCAATGCAAGATATTCACACTGTATTGGTACTAAAACTTCACTAGCTGCAGTAAGAGCATTTACCGTCAGAAGNCCTATGGAAGGAGGNCAGTCAACAAATACAAAATCATATTGAGAAATAACTGACGAAATCGCAACATCCAGAAGTCTTTCTCTGTTAAATGCAGAAACAAGTTCTATTTCTGCTCCTGCTAAATCAAGGTTAGATGGAGCTACTGCAAGTAAATCCCATTCGGTTTTAAGTATGCAACTATCCATATCAGTATCATTAAGTATCACGTCATACATGGAGATTTCTACTGATCGCGGGTCAATTCCCAATGCGGAAGTCGCATTCGCTTGAGGGTCAAAATCAACAACTAGTACCCTATAACCCAACTCCGCCACACAAGCCGCAAGATTTACAGTAGTTGTGGTCTTTCCTACCCCTCCTTTTTGGTTCGCTATCGCCAAAACTCGGGGTAAATCATTAACCGATGCCGGATGTGGCTGTGATGGAAAGAGGTCATCTAAAATGTTTTTTTCTTGATGATTCACTTTTATTCTCTCCTAAATCACAAACCCATACTTACAGTGTTTACATTACAACGCTTTGTCAACCCCTAGCGATGGATCTCTGGATGTTTCACGTGAAACAGGCCTGATTGCTCTTCATTGTTTCACGTGAAACACGCTCACCATAAAGGATTCTTATTAATTGTCCCTGAACGGCGAGGATAACGCTGGTCAGGGTAGTTTTTGAGCTCTAATGCCTGGAAGGTTCCATAATTTGAATGAANAGGCTCTATGGCTTCTAATCCAAGAGAGCTAAGCTCTTCAGTTGGCCATCTATCACTAGTATCGGGTGGNTCGCTTACTATTAAACACCCACTTTTTTTTAAAAACCTACAGCCGCATTCAGCAGTTACAGGAGGAGGGGCAAAAGATCGTGCTGTAACAAAGTCTGCTGTCTTTTCATGCTGTGCTTCACGAGCTGCTGTTTCAACGTCACCTTCAAAAACCGTTATATTCGCTTCAAATGCAAGATTTTTTACTGCCCATTGAAGAAACTCTGCCCTCTTCGTTTTTCGTTCAATTAAAAGAAAGTGCCAATGGGGGAGTTGTTCAGCTACAACCAGAGCGGGAACTCCTCCTCCAGAACCGAGATCGACGACTTTTTGTTCAGATTTATGATCTTTTGAAAGAGCGAGGAGAATTTCTACAAAACCCTTCCCGTTTTTAAGATGCTCCTCAATCGGAACAGGCCCTAAGAACTTATATTTACGAGCCTTTTCAAGGGTTTCTATCAGTGATTTCACTNGTTTTCTGCCGGATGAATAACCACATACCTCCGGGGTTCATCTCCTTGACTACTGCTTGTCACGGNATCATTTTCAGCAACTGCATCATGAATTATCTTACGATCTGCCGAACCCATAGGTTCTAATGCTAATGATTCCCCAGACTCGTTCACAGACTTAATCTGCCGGTTAGTAAATTCAATTAAAGAAGCTTTTCTTCGATCTCGATATCCACCAACATCTATCGAAAGACGGCTGGTTTGACGGCCAGATGCATGCCTTTGTACCGTTGTCCGGGCAAGATCCTGAAGGGAGAGAAGTGTCCCTGCTTTAGGCCCAATTAAGAGTCCAACATCATCACCATCAATTGAGCCAATAATTCTTTCATCTTCAAGACGAATAGATGATTTTGCATCTAATCCAAAGCCTGAAATAATTCCATCCAAAAATGCAATAACAGCTTGTTCTTGTTCTGCCTGAGGCATAGATTCTCGTTGTTCCATTTTTGCCGCCTTCNCTTTCTTNTGGTTGGTGTTCTTCTGGCTGTTGTTTTTTGGGTTATTTGTATTTTTCCCTTGTTTTACAGTGTTTTTTGATGTCTTGTTTGTCTTGTTTTTATTCTTTTCCTGTGGTTTTTGTCTATTTTGTGTTTTTTTCCGACTTTGTCCTTGTCGTTGATTGCTAGTCTTTGGTCTTGGCCCAACTGGCTTTACTCTTGCTCTTACGCGAGCTTCTGTCTTTCTCAATCCAAGCCAACGATTTTCTGGGGCCGTAACTACTTCAAATTCTGCATCTTCACGAGCTACGCCAAGTTGATCAAGCGCTAATTCTTCTGCTGCGGCTACATCATCGCCGCGGACTTCTACCCATTCCATTTTTTATTTATCTTTTCTTTTCCGTTTACGACGACGTGAACCTGGGCCGTCTTCTTCTATGTCTTTCTTCGGCGTCACACGTTTTGAATGAGGCCTCGGTGTTGGTTCTTTACGCTCAGCCACTTTCCCTTTTTTCAGTGTTTCTGCTGGTGGTGGCTTCTTTTTGCGTTTTTTAGGAGGGTTAGCAACTGGTCTTCTAGATCCATGATTGCTATTTCCCTTCTGCGAATTTGATTTCCTGATTTCCTCTTTTTCTTGTTCTTCCCTGTCTTTTGCTGTCGGAACTACCACTTGCTTCTCTTCTTTATTATCACCATAAAATCTTCTGGTAATAAACATTTGCTGCCCTACGCGGAAAATGTTTGACGTGAGGAAATAAAAAATTAGGGCAGTTGGGAAAGCAAACGAAAATACGGGCAACATGAACGGAATAATTTTCATAATCATTGCTTGTTGGGGGCTCATGGTATTCATTGAGCGGCCTTGGATCTGTTTTTGTTGAAGCCAGGAGGATATTCCCACTAAAAGAACTAGTAAGAGATACGGCAACCCTGTTAAAAAGTCATTTCCTAACGCTGCTGAGGGGCTTTGGGAAAGATCAAANCCTAGTGAATTCATTTCTGTGGTATTTGTAAGATCTTGATAGAGGGCCGCTCCTCTATCTACCCATTCCGGATTATATGTTCTTTTGGAAAATTCAGTTATTTCTCCAGNTCCTCGGGTTACTGAATCTCCAACAGCTAGCCCTAAATCTCCTACTCTTCTGGTTAATCCACGAACTACATAAAATAAGCCTAAAAAGACNGGAGATTGGACCAGTAAAGGAAGACACCCACCTAACGGGTTGACGTTATTCGCTTGATATAACGCCATCATTTCACGATTTAACCGATCGCGATCATTTCCATGCTTCTGTCTGAGTTTTTTTATTTCTGGCGCAAGCCGTTGCATNGCTAACATAGATTTTGTTTGACGAATAGTAACTGGGGTCATAATTATCATGAAAATCAGGGTAAAAATTATGATCGAACCAGCGTAACTAGGCCAAACGTTATAGATCTGTGTCAAAATATCTGCTAAAAAACTAAACATTCTAGACATTTTTTTGCCTTACTGGGACAGGGTCGTACCCATGGCTTCCCCAAGGGTGGCAACGGAGAAGACGTTTTATTGACATCCCTATACCTTTTGCTGCTCCATGATGTTCAATAGCATCACTTGCNTATTCAGAACATGATGGAAAGTAACGGCACGTTGGTTCTCTAAAAGAAAAAATCTGTTGATACCCACGAATGAGGAATTGTGCTGTTTTTTTGGGGATTTTTAAAGGTTCTACTTGTTTATTCATCAGTATTTTGTAGGTCTAATAAAGTTTTTTCTAATAATTTCTGAGGGATTTGATCATTCCAATTTTCTGGTTTCACTCGAATTAAGTAACTTCCTGGTGGAATCATATCTGGGTTAATTTCAGCAATTTTACGAAACTCTTCCTTTAATTGACGTCGTATCCTATTCCTTGTTACTGCTGATCCGACTTTACGAGTTATAGAAAAAGCTAAACAGGGTACTGTGTTCCCATCTGCTAGAAACACAACCGTAATTNGCCCATTATGTACGCGTTTTCCGTGTTTAAGTAATGCACTATGACGGTCGCGTCCGCTTACTCTTCCTATTACGCCGACAGTTTTTGCCTTCCACGCCGCCGGCGCGAATTAATTATCGACCGGCCTCCACGGGTAGCCATTCGTTGACGGAACCCATGTTTTTTTGACCGTCTACGAACATTCGGTTGGTATGTTCTTTTCACTAAAAATCCTTCGTTATTCTCTAATCAAGTAAAGCAAATTATTTGATTATGTTCATTGTCTAATCTATCTAGCGGTTTTCACACATCCTGATTCTCAAGCCCAACTCTTGTTGACTTTTTACCTGCAGGCAGCACTTCATTCACTATGTCTTGTCTCTACAGTAGAGGAAGCTATAGAAATATAACAACCTGCNATTAAAGCCGTGAGCTACTTTCTGTAATAAAGTTATCCACAAGCTGTATCTTTTTTATCAAAATTTCTTTCCACATCCTGTGGATAACTTTAAAAAACACTCTCTGAACAGGGAAAATAAATCCACTTAACTTCCACTAGCATCATGTGGATAGTAGTGGTAGTTTGCACAACACACTTATGGACACCTTTAATGTTCATTTTGGAATATTTCGATAAGCGTAATACTTCTTAGTGTAAACCCCATACACCGGCCTGGTTGTTAATCAGTAAAAGTAAATTTAGGAAATGAAATGTCAAATGTAAATCAATTATGGGATGCTTGTGCCCAATCTATTCGCGATCAAGTCTCAGACGGTGTTTGGAATTCCACATTTAAAGAAGCCCGTCCTCTTTCAGTTACAAATGATGAGCTTGTATTAACTGTTCCTAGCCAATGGGTGAAAGATCGGGTTGAAGGGCCATTTAAACCAATTGTCGCTGAAGCGCTTCACGAAGCTTCACCAACCCATGTAAATCTCATCGTTGAAGTCGACACAAAAAACAACGATGCTTTAGGTTTATCGATCATAGATGAAGCACCTCTTATTCCAGAGATAAATAATGAAAAAATTGCCTATCTACCAGCTGAAACGCCAAACGAAACAGACAATAATCACATTACAAACGACAAATATACTTTTGATTCTTTCGTCACCGGAACAAGCAACCGTTTTGCTCACGCAGCAGCTTTATCTGTCGCAGAAAGACCAGCTCAATCATACAATCCTCTTTTTATACACGGAGAGGCTGGATTAGGGAAAACTCATTTATTACAAGCTATCGAAAATTATATACATGAAAATTATCCATC
>PAZD01000001.1 GCA_002715405.1 Acidimicrobiaceae bacterium | reverse complement strand
CAGTGACTCCGTAGCTCAGTTGGTAGAGCAGTAGACTTTTAATCTATTGGTCGTGCGTTCGAGTCGCACCGGAGTCACAAGCCTTCTTTTCAAAGAAGGCTTTTTTTTAATTATTAGTTAATATTTTATGATTTATGTGATCTAACTCACTAGAATTAAGTGATATAGGTCACAAATATAAAATCCTCATTAAAAATAGGGTGTGATTTATATCACAATTAATAAAAAAATATTGTAGATTTAAGATTGCTTATAAATTTGGTATCATCTTTCTTTTTATTATATATTTATCACTTAAGCTATATAATTAATCCTTATAAATGAATTGTATTCAAAAAGAAATTATCATATCAAAAAAGAAGAGGGGCTTTCATTCTATAACAGATGAAATTATATCGCAATTCCCGGACTTGGAAAATATTCAAAATGGTATATGCCAAATATTTATTAAACATACCTCAGCATCTCTTACTATTAATGAAGATGCAGACCCTACTGTATTATTAGATTTCGAATCTCATTTTAATGAAATGGTACCGGAAAACCAAGCATACTATAAGCATACCTACGAAGGATCTGACGATATGCCTGCACATTTAAAATCATCACTCTTAGGCTCATCTATTAATATGCCATTGACAGATGGAAAGTTGAATTTAGGCACCTGGCAAGGAGTATATCTTTGTGAACATAGAAATCATGCAGGACCCCGAAGTCTAGTTATTACTATATGGGGTAATTGATTTTGATCTATCTTGATCTTCATTTTTAAATCCCTGAAATTATGCTTAAATTATCTAACTATACTTCCATAGGTTTTTGAGCTATTTATGATAAAGCAAGAAAAAGAATTTCAAGATAAAATTGATGCAGATTTAACAATTGAGCCCAAAGATTGGATGCCTGATAAATATCGTTTACATTTAATTAGACAAATATCTCAACATGCGCATTCGGAAATTATTGGAATGCAACCTGAGGGAAATTGGATAACAAGGGCACCTAGTCTAAGAGCTAAAATGGTATTAATTGCTAAGGTCCAAGATGAAGCTGGGCATGGTTTATATTTATATAGTGCATGTGAATCGTTAGGTATTACTCGAGATGAATTAATTGACCAACTACAAACAGGAAAAGCAAAATATTCAAATATATTTAATTATCCTACGTTAAGCTGGGCAGATATTGGAGCAATTGGATGGCTGGTAGATGGAGCAGCAATTGTGAATCAGCAGTCATTAAGGGGAACCTCTTATGGACCCTATGCAAGGGCAATGGTACGGATTTGTCGAGAGGAAAGTTTTCATCAACGACAAGGTTATGAAATAATGTCAAAAATGTCAAATGGGACTAAAGAACAACAACAAATGGCTCAGGATGCATTAAACCGTTGGTGGTGGCCATCACTTATGATGTTTGGTCCACATGACGCAGACTCGGCACATTCAAGTAATGCTATGAAATGGAAAATTAAAAGAGAAACTAATGACGCATTAAGACAGATCTTTTTAGATAGGACAGTTAAACAAGCAGACTTAATAGGCCTTACTATACCAGATCCTGATCTCAAATGGAATGAAAAAACAAAACATTATGATTTTGGTAAAATTGATTGGGATGAATTTTGGAAAGTTGTCGAAGGAAATGGGTTTTGTAATAAAGAGAGAATTGCAAATCATATAAAGGCCCATAAAGAAGGAATATGGGTTAAACAAGCGGCATTAGCATATGCTAAAAAAATGGAGAACTAATTGAGTAAAAGTCAGTTACCAGTTTGGGAAGTTTTTGTTCAACCGAAATCAGGAGCTTCTTTTCAACATGTTGGAAGTTTGCATGCCATAGATAAAGAAATGGCTCTTCAAAATGCTAGAGATTTATATACACGTAGACTAGAAGGAAGTTGTATTTGGGTTGTACAGTCCGATCATATTATTTCATCTAAACCTGATGATCAAAAATCTTTTTTTGATCCCTCTGATGATAAAATATATAGGTATCCATCATATTTTAAAGTTTCAAAGAAAGTAAAAGATTTATAACATGGATTATTTATTTAAGTATGTACTTGTTTTAGCAGATGATGCATTAATTCTGGCACAAAGGTTATCCGAATGGGCATTTAGAGCCCCTTTTTTAGAAGAAGATATTGCTATAAGCAATATATCATTAGATTTGTTTGGAAGAGCAACATTATTTCTTAAATATGCAGCTTCAATAAAAAGTGATACTTTAGAAGCAGATGATTTAGCCTTTAAAAGACATGAACGTGAATACGTCAATCATTTACTTTGCGAACAGCCAAATGGTCATTTTGGTGATACTATTGTTAGACAATACTTGTTTGATTCTTTTTATTCACTTTTTTTATATGAACTTTCTTTAAGTAAGGATAAACAGTTAGCTGATATTGCGAGTAAGTCAATAAAGGAAGTTGCATATCATTTACGTCATAGTAGCAAATGGATTATCCGTTTAGGTGATGGTACGGATGAAAGTAATAAAAAAATTCAAAAATCAATTGATAATTTTTGGATGTATACTGATGAATTTTTTATGATGGATAAAATAGATGAAATAATGTATAAAAAANATATAGGTGTAAATCGTATNGCATTAAANNCCATNTGGTTAAAACANNTNAATAATGTNTTTTCAGANGCAAAAGTTAAAATNCCNANTGANACACATATGNTTTCNGGNGGNAAANAAGGNNTNCATACNGAACACTTNGGACACTTACTANCAGAGATGCAATATCTTCAAAGANCATTNCCNGNTGCAAANTGGTAATGAANATANATAAAATTTGGGNTGTATTAGNAGGAATTCCAGATCCTGAAATTCCAAATATTTCTATAGTTGAAATGGGAATAGTCAGANAACTTAAATTTAATGATGGAATACTAAATGTAACTATTACACCCACATATTCTGGATGCCCTGCNATGAGTGTAATTAAATNNGAGATTAAGNAANATCTAATTAAAGAAGGNNTTAATGANTTTGAAATAAATACATCTCTTTTCCCNCCTTGGACGACAGNNTGGNTAAGTGANAAAACAAAAANTAAATTANAGTCANTTGGGATNGCTCCNCCAAAAAAACANATTGAATGTCCNTATTGTAATTCTNATNAAATTCANCTTGTTAGTGAATTTGGTTCAACTNNATGTAANTCATACNACAAATGTATANATTGTNTGGAAANTTTTGANNATTTTAAGTGTATTTAANNTATGATAANCTTNGNAAAAAAAGAACTCNNTNGGAATNATAACCCTNAATAGACCNAANGCATTTAACTCNTTTATTAAGGAAATGGCTATTTCCATGCAATCAAAATTNGATANNTGTAAAAATNATGATGNAATCCGTTGTGTNNTTATAACTGGANATGGAAAAGCATTTTGTGCAGGNCAAGATNTGAATGAAGCTATCAATCCTAATGGACCACAAATTGAAGAAATTGTTACAAAACATTATAATCCCATAATTAAAAAAATCCGNGAAATTGAAAAGCCNGTATTGGCAGCAGTNAATGGCGTCGCTGCAGGTGCAGGTGCAAATTTAGCTCTATCNTGTGATTTNGTTGTTGCAACAAAATCGGCTANTTTTATTCAAGCNTTTAGTAAAATNGGTCTTGTTCCNGATAGTGGTGGAACATTTTTTTTACCTAGATTAATAGGATTNCCAAAAGCNACTGCCCTTATGATGACAGGGGAAAAANTAATGNCAGAGGATGCGGAAAAAATGGGTATGATTTATAAAGTATTTGAAGATAATGANTTTAATAATATGGCTATTATGCTTGCAGAAAANTTAGCAGCTATGCCAACAAAAGGATTAGNNTTGATTAAAAAATTATTAAATGAATCTTTAAATTCNNATTTANATACTCAATTNGATTTAGAAGGNAAAATGCAAGTTTTAGCATCTAANACTGATGATCATAAAGAGGGAGTTCAAGCATTTTTAGAAAAAAGAAAACCANAATTTTCAGGNAAATGAATTTNCCAATTAGTATAATGGGTGCTGGAACAATGGGGTTAGGAATAGCACAATTAGCAGCTAGCCATGGNGAAGATGTTNTATTATTTGATATTAATCAATCANTATTAGATGCATCTAAAAATAAGCTATTAAATACATTAGATAANNTAATAGAAAAGANNAAAANNTCTNTTGATGATAAAAATAATATTATAAATAAAATNAAATGGACTATAAATATTAANGANATTGCTAATAGCTATATGGTANTTGAAGCCGTAGTCGAAAATTTAAATATNAAAAAAAATTTATTTTATGAAATTGAAAATATAGTTTCAANTCANTGTATTATNGCTACAAATACATCATCATTATCAGTTTCTAAANTTGCTTCAAAATGTAAAATTCTAGATAGAGTNTTAGGCCTTCATTTTTTCAATCCTGTTCCAANNATGCAATTAGTTGAACTAATTCCTACTGAGCAAACNAAATTNAAATTANAATTGGAAATTAAAAATAAGATAGAAAAATGGAATAAAATTGTAGTAATTGCGAAAGATACCCCNGGCTTTATTGTTAATCGTTTAGCNAGNCCNTTTTATGGNGAGGCATTAAAAATATATGAAGANGGTATTGCAGATTGCTCTACAATAGANTGGGCTATGAAAAAATTTGGNNATTTTCGTATGGGGCCATTNGAGTTAATGGATTTNATAGGAATTGATGTTAATTACATGGCAACAGAAAGTGTATATATTGGTTTAGATTATNATCCGAGATATAAACCNTCATNAATACAAAAAAAGATGTTAGATGAAGGAAAATTAGGTAGAAAATCGGGATTAGGTTTTTATAATTATCAANNAGNAATACAAAGACAANNCCCAATTATAGATAACAAATTAGGAATAAGTATTTTTAATAGAATTTTATCNATGTTAATTAATGGAGCAATNGAAGCATTANATCTTCAAATTGGAAGTAAAGAAGATATTGATATTGCAATGTGTAAAGGTGTGAACTANCCTAANGGATTATTGAGATGGGNTGATGATTGGGGATTGAAAAATGTATTAAATGAATTNACNNANCTTTATGAAATGTATGGTGATGATCGTTATATACCNAATAAATTATTAAAAAANAAAGTAAATGAAAAAACAGTTTTTTTTGCATGAANATTTCAGAAAAAATAGTAAATGAAATGTATNCTAATGATGCTTTTAGCAAATGGTTAGGTATNGAAANANTAGANATNTCNAAAGGTAATTGTAANCTTANNATGANNNTTCGTAAAGAAATGTTAAATGGTTTTAATATCGCCCATGGAGGNATAGCATACTCNCTTGCAGATAGTGCATTGGCATTTGCTNCAAATTCTCATGGNANTAAAAGTCTATCTATAGAAACTAANATTTCTCATTTAAAGCCTGTAAAAGAAGGTGATATTTTAACAGCCATTGTAATNCANGAATCATTAACAGATAAGAAGGGTCAATANATAATTAAAATCATTAATCAAAAAGAAATTGAAATTGCTNTATTTAATGGTATAGTGCATCGAACATCAAAAATTTGGTTTTATAATAATGAAAAATAANACATCATATNTAATAGATGCAGTTCGAACTCCAATTGGAAAATTTGGAGGTTCTCTTTCTNCTATTCGAACGGATGATTTAGCTGCAATTGTAATAAAAAAATTAGTANAAAAAACTAATATTGATATAAATAAAATTGATGAAGTGATTTTAGGTTGTGCTAATCANGCNGGAGAAGATAACAGNAATATTGCTAGAATNGCATTGCTTTTAGCTGGTTTNCCATATTCAATTCCAGGTGAAACAGTAAATAGACTTTGTGCTTCAGGAATGTCNTCAGTAATTCATGCACATCGTGCAATTCAAGTTCAAGATGGTAATATTTATATAGCAGGTGGTGTTGAAAATATGACTAGAGGACCATGGGTTATATCTAAAGCATCCTCACCCTTTGGTAGAGATATAGAAATGCATGATTCAAGTTTTGGTTGGCGTTTTATAAATCCNAAACTTGATAAATCGTATGGAACTGAAAGTATGGGAAAAACAGCCGAAAATTTAGTTGAAAAATATAAAATTAGTAGAAAAGATCAAGATCTATTTGCTTATAATTCTCAGATGAAAGCCAAAAAAGCTCATCAAAAGGGGTATTTTCAAGATGAAATAGTTTCAGTAGAAATAAAACAACGGAACGCAGATTCTATTTTATTTAATAAAGATGAATTTATTAAACCCAATTCATCAATTGATAGTTTATCTAAATTAAAATCAGCGTTTAAGGATAATGGTACAGTAACAGCAGGAAATTCATCAGGTTTAAATGATGGTGCTGCGGCAATTTTATTAGCATCAGAAAAAACTATAAACACAGAAAATTATAATCCTTTATTTAGAATAGTTTCTTCAGCTGTTGTAGGCGTAGAACCAAGAATAATGGGTATTGGTCCAGTNGAAGCTTCAAATCAAGCATTAAAAAAGGCAGGTTTAAAATTATCTGATATAGATGTAATTGAAATTAATGAAGCTTTTGCTGCACAATCACTTGCTTGCATTAGNCAGTGGGGTTTAGATGATAACGATTCGCGAATTAATCCTAATGGTGGAGCAATTGCATTAGGGCATCCNTTAGGNATGAGTGGTGCACGTATTCTTCAAACAGCTGGATTAGAGTTAAAGAGACAAAAAAANTCNTTAGCATTAGTTACTATGTGTATTGGTGTAGGNCANGGATATGCTGTAATAATTGAAAGANCATGATATACGAATTTAATGGATATAANCCTGTNATTGATGNNAGTTCATTTGTTCATGAATTNGCANCAGTAACAGGNAATGTAATAATAGGNAAANATGTNTATNTAGGNCCAGGCGCTGCNATNNGAGGTGATTGGGGTGAAATANTTATTAATGATGGATGTAATATCCAAGAAAATTGTACAATACATGTATTCCCTGGCAAATCAGTTATATTAAATGATTCAGCGCATATTGGCCATGGTGCAATTATTCACGGAGCTGATATTGGAAAAAATAGTTTAGTTGGAATGAATTCAGTTATTATGGATGATGCTCAAGTTGGTGATGAATGTATTATAGGTGCATTATGTTTCATAAAAGGAGAAATGAAAATTCCAAATCGTAAATTAGTTGTTGGNAATCCTGCAATTATNAAAGGANATGTATCAGATGAGATGATNAATTGGAAATCAAATGGNACAAANATTTATCAAAANTTNCCTANAGAATGTATGGATACATTAANNCAATGTCAANCTTTGAATGAAANCCCAAAANATAGAGTTATNCAAAAAACAAANTTTAAACCNTGGAAANAAACAAAAGAATAATGAATTTTGAGAATTTTTNTTTAGGAAATTGGGTNAAAGGTGATGGCGATGGNACTCCTTTATATGATGCTATTACNGGNAATGAATTAGGTAGAGCTTCAAGTAAAGGTCTTGATTTTAATCAAATGCTANANTATGCTAGAGATAAGGGAGGNAATGCCCTTAGAAAATTAACNTTTCAAGAAAGAGGATTAATGTTAAAAGCATTAGCTTTACATTTNTATGATNTAAAAGANAAATTTTATGATTTAAGTTATTCAACNGGTGCAACAAAANTAGATTCATGGATAGATATAGAAGGAGGNATAGGTAATTTATTTGCNAATTCATCTTTAAGNCGTCAATTCCCNGACTTACCTTTTTATATTGATGGTGATCCTGCAAATTTATCTAAAGNAGGTTCTTTTATTGGTCACCATATAATGGTGCCTAAAGAAGGAGTAGCAGTACATATTAATGCATTTAATTTTCCTATTTGGGGGATGCTTGAAAAAATNGCAGTTAATTTAATGGCAGGAATGCCTGCAATTGTAAAACCCGCAACTCTCACATGTTATTTAACTGAATTAATGGTAAAGGAAATAGTATCAACTAATATTTTACCTGACGGTGCACTACAGTTGATTTGTGGTTCAGCAAATGGAATTTTAGATCATGTGACATGTCAAGATGTAGTGACATTTACCGGTTCAGCTTCTACAGGTAGAATGTTAAAATCTCATCCTAAGATTATTAGTGAATCTGTACCATTTAATATGGAGGCAGATTCTTTAAATGCATGTATTTTAGGAAAGGATGCAGTTCCTGGTAGTATAGAATTTAATTTATTTATAAAAGAAGTACAGAAAGAGATGATAGTTAANGCTGGCCAAAAATGTACTGCTGTAAGAAGGATTATTGTGCCTGAAAAANNTTTAGAAGATGTAAAATTAGCACTTATAGAGCGGTTGTCAAAAACAGTAATAGGGAATCCAAAAGTTNAAAATGTTAGAATGGGTGCATTAGCTGGGCAGCCACAAGTAGTAGAGGTATCAGAGAAANTTGAATTATTATCTCAAAGTCAGGAAATAGTATATGGTAATTCAGATGATTTTGAAGTAATAGGTGCAGAAAAAAACAAGGGTGCATTTATATCACCTATTCTTTTTGTTAATGATAATCCTTTTGAAAAAATAGATTGTCATGAAATTGAAGCTTTTGGCCCTGTTTCAACAATTATGCCTTATAATGATTTAGATCAAGCGATAGATTTATCAAAAATGGGTAAAGGTTCCTTAGTATGTTCTATTGTAACATCTGATGATGAATTAGCTCGTGATTTCACTATAAATGCAGCATCAATGCATGGTAGAATATTAGTTTTAAATAAAGATTGTTCAAAAGAAAGTACGGGGCATGGTTCTCCAATGCCTCTTCTTATTCATGGAGGTCCTGGTCGTGCTGGCGGTGGAGAAGAAATGGGAGGCATGAGAGGTGTTTTGCATTATTTACAAAGAACTGCCATTCAAGGTCATCCAACTACAATTTCAAAAATAACAAATCAATATCAAGTTGGTGGAAAACAAAAAAAAGCAAATCCACATATATTTCAACAACATTTTGAAGAAATTAACATAGGTGATACTGTTTATACTGATACTCATCAAATTACTTTAAATGATATAGAAAATTTTGCAGAAGTTAGTGGAGATAAATTTTATGCACATATGGACGAAAATTCATTAGAAGGGACAATTTTTACAGAAAGAGTTGCTCATGGATATTATATTCTTAGTAGAGCTGCAGGTCTTTTTGTAGACCCNCCNAAAGGACCTGTTTTATTAAATTATGGAATTGATGAGTGTCGTTTTACTAAGCCAGTATATCCTGGAATGACAATAGGAGTTCGTTTAACTGTTAAAGAAAAAATTGATCAAGAAAAAAAANCTGACGATGATATTGCAAAAGGAATCGTTAAATTTTTAGTTGATGTATATGATGATGATGATGAAACAGTTATGATGGCTACTATTTTAACAATGATAAAAAAGAAAAATCAGGAATAACTAATGAAACCTTATGTTAATCTTAATNTAAAAAAATCAATAGCAACGATTGATTTTTTTCATCCTCAAAGCAATTCTTTACCTTCTGATTTATTAAATAANATAGCAGATGCAATTAATCAAGTATCAACAAAAGAAGATGTTAAAGTAGTAATTTTAAAAAGTAGTGGTGATAAGACCTTTTGTTCAGGAGCATCATTTGATGAACTTTTACAAATCAAAGATANTAAGATGGGGAAAGAATTTTTTTCAGGCTTTGCTAAAGTAATTAATGCAGCAAGAAAATGTCCAAAATTNTTAATTGGAAGAGTTCAAGGCAAAACCGTAGGAGGTGGGGTNGGGATGGCCGCTTCTGTAGATTATTGTTATGCCACAAAATTTGCATCAATCAAGTTAAGTGAATTATCTATTGGAATAGGCCCATTTGTTGTGGCNCCNCCCATTGAACGAAAAATTGGTTTATCTGCATTTAGTCAATTNGCAATTAATGCNACTNAATGGCATGATGCTAATTGGGCAAGAGANAAAGGCCTTTTTTTTGAAGTACATGAAACTATAGAATCTATGGATGATGCAATTTCAAATTTAGCATCTAAGTTGTCTTTATCCAATCCTGATTCTATGAGAGAATTAAAAGAAATCCTGTGGATAGGTACAAGTAATTGGGATGATCTTTTATATGAAAGAGCAGCAATTAGTGGAAAAAGGGTTCTTTCAGATTTTACAAAAAAAACNTTAAAAAAATTAAAAAATAAATAAATGCCATCTAAAATAAATAAATTATCTAAAAATATTTTATTAAATGCATTTGATTTATTATGTACAGCTCGAGCTATGTCTGATATTTATGAAAAAAATAAAGAAATAACTTCAAAGTATGTACATGCTACATCTAAAGGACATGAAGCNATTCAAATTGCATTAGGATTACAATTAAAGGCACAAGATTGGGTTGCTCCTTATTATAGAGATGATGCAATGTTACTGAGCATGGGTATAACTCCATATGAATTAATGCTTCAATTACATGCAAAGAAAGATGATCCATTTTCTAAGGGACGTTCATATTATTCGCATCCTAGTTTAAACAGAGATGATTTACCTAAAATACCTCATCAATCCTCTGCCACTGGAATGCAGGCAATTCCAACNACTGGAGTTGCTATGGGAATTCAATATTTAGAAAATCAGCAATTAAAAGATGTAAATAAATCTTTAGTAGTATGTTCTCTTGGAGATGGAGCTGTTACAGAAGGAGAAGTTTCGGAAGCAATTCATATGGCAGCTTTAAAGCAATATCCAATATTATATCTTGTTCAAGATAATGGTTGGGATATTTCGGCTAGTGCATCAGAAATAAGNAACTCTGATATAGGTTCTTATTTTGAAGGTTTTGGTAATATTGAANTTGTACGAACCTCAGGTAATGATTTTATTCATTCGTATTTAACCATTCAAAAAGTAATAAAAATAATTAGAAAAGAGCGTCGTCCATTTATGGTTCATGCTGATGTGCCACTTTTAAATCATCATACTTCAGGAGTTAGAATGGAGTGGTATAGAGATGATTTAGATGAGCATATTAAGAGAGATCCTTATCCGATTTTAATAAAACAATTAATTGCCCATGGATGCAAAAAACAAGATTTAGAAAAAATAGAAAAAAAATCTCAAGATAAAGTAGCCCAAGATTTTAATAATTCGTTAANTGCAAAAGATCCTGACCCTGAAGAATTATTTGAAAATATTTTTCATCCTACAAAAATTATAAAAGAAGAAGGAGAAAGAAGTCCAAANGAAAATTCTCCAACAGTTATGGTGGATTGTGCGATGTTAGCTATTAAAGAAATAATGGAAGATAATCCAGAATGTTTATTATATGGTCAAGATGTGGGCAAAAGATTGGGTGGTGTTTTTAGAGAGGCTGCTACGCTTGCAGAAGCATTTGGTGATTCTCGTGTATTTAATACTCCAATTCAAGAAGCATATATTATTGGTAGTACTGTTGGAATGTCAGCAGTAGGGTGTAAACCTATAGTTGAAATTCAGTTTGCAGATTATATTTGGCCAGGTTTAAATCAACTTTTTACTGAAGTGAGTCGTTCTTGTTATTTATCTGGAGGAAAATGGCCGGTAAGTTGTATTATCCGTGTTCCTATTGGCGCATATGGCAGCGGGGGACCATATCATTCNTCTAGTATTGAATCTGTNTTGACAAATATNAAAGGAATTAAAATTGTTTATCCTTCAAATAGTGCTGATTTAAAAGGNCTGATGAAGGCAGCTTATTACGACCCTAACCCTGTAATAATTTTAGAACATAAAGGTTTATATTGGAGTAAGGTTAAAGGTACAGAAAGTGCAAAATCTATAGAACCTTCAAAAAATTATATTTTGCCATTAGGGAAAGGTAGGATAATTCAATTTGCTGATAAGAAAAATGTTGAAAATGGAAATTCACTTTGTATTATAACATATGGAATGGGTGTATATTGGGCTTTGGCATCAGAGAAAGAATTTTCTGGTAAATTAGAAATAATTGATCTTAGAACTTTGTATCCACTTGATGAAGAATTGATTTATGATTCTGTAATCAAGCATAATAAATGCTTAATTATAACTGAGGAACCAAGTGATAATACGTTTTCACAATCTTTAGCAGGAAAAATTCAAGAAAAATGCTTCCAATTTTTAGATGCGCCTATAAAAGTTCTAGGTGCAGAAAATGTTCCAGCAATTCCTTTAAATTCACAATTAGAAGAACGCTATTTGCCTAATGCTAAGAAAGTATCAAAAGAAATTAATAAAATAATGGAATTTTAATTTATGGCATATATGACAAAAGAGTGGAATGGTATTGAATTTTTTGCTATTCATGATTTTCATCATATTGAATTATTAACAGGTAATGCTAAACAAGCTGTCCATTATTATCGTACTGCATTTGGTTTTGAGCCTTATGCATATTGTGGCCCTGAAACTGGAATAAAAGATGCAGTATCTTATGTATTAAAAAATGGTAACCAATTTTTTGTAATTACAACACCATTATCATCGTCACACATAGGATCTGATTGGTTAAAAAAACATGGTGATGGAGTTTATGACATTGCATTTTCAGTTGATTGTAATCTAGAAGCTTATGAATCTTGTTTGTCAAGAGGAGCAAAAGGAATTTTAAAGCCAACAGTAACAGAAGATGAAGGAGGTGTTTTTGGAAAATCTTCAATCAAAACTTATGGAGATACAATTCATTCCTTTATTGATAGTTCAAAATATAATGGATTATGGGCTCCTGGCTTTGAAAAACTTCAATTACCAAAGTTAGATATAAAGCATACATCATTAATACGAATTGACCATATCGTTGGTAATGTGGGAATAGGGGAAATGGAAAAATGGGGAGAATATTATGAGAAAGTTTTTGGTTTTTCTATTTTTGTTCGATTTGATGAAACAGATATAAGTACTAAATATTCTTCACTTAAAAGTATTGTGTTACGATCAAAAAATTGGAAAATTAAATTACCTATAAATGAACCCGCACAAGGAATAAAAAAATCACAAATTGAAGAGTACTTAGAATTTAATGAAGGTCCAGGGGTACAACACATTGCAATATTATCTGATAATATTATTGAATCAATTACTACATTAAGGAATAATGGTGTGGATTTTTTAGATGTACCCGATACTTATTATGATGATTTAGAAAAACGTATTGGAAAAATTGATGAAGATATAGAAGTATTAAGAAAATTAAAAATTTTAGTAGATAAAGATGAGGATGGTTATTTACTTCAATTATTTACTAAGCCTATTGAAGATCGACCTACATTATTTATTGAAATTATTCAAAGAAAAGGATCAAAAGGCTTTGGACAAGGTAATTTTCAAGCTTTATTTGAATCCATAGAAAAAGAACAGGCACTTAGAGGTAATCTATAAATAATAATAAATTATAATTATGCCATTTTATACTAAAAAAGGGGAAATACCTAAAAAGCGTCATACAATTTTTAATGATTCTGATGGTAAGAATTTTTATGAAGAACTTATTAGTAGAGAAGGTTTTTCAAGTATATATAGCAATTTATACCATTTAAATAGACCTACAAAAATAAAAGAAGTGGGTAATTTAGAAAAAAAAGAATTAATTCATGCAGCTAAAAAGCATCGTAGTAGGCATATAAATACTAATAAAATAAAATCCTCGGGAGATATACTCACATCAAGAGTGCCTCTTTTTTTTAATGATGATTTAATTATTTCAATTGCACATATAGATATTTCTATGGAATATTTTTATAAAAATGGAATAGCTGATGAAATATTATATATACAATCTGGTTCAGGTTCTTTAATATCTAATTTTGGTAAATTAAAATTTACTAAAGGGGATTATGTTATAATACCAAGAGGTGTGATTTGGCAATTAAATCCAATTGATAAAAATAAAATTCTTATAATAGAATCATGCGGTCCAATTGAGACTCCAAACAAATACAGAAATAGATTTGGACAATTATTAGAACATTCTCCATTTTGTGAAAGAGATATAAAAACACCAATTTTACAAAAAGCAGTAAAATCAGAAGGTGATTATTTAATTAAGGTTAAAACTTTTCAAGGTGTTCAAAATTATAAATACGTTAATCATCCATTTGATGTAGTTGGTTGGGATGGATATTATTTTCCTTGGATAATAAGCATTAATAATTTTGAACCTATTGTAGGAAGTCTTCATCAGCCACCTCCAGTACATCAAACATTTCAAGGGTCAGGTTTTGTTGTATGTTCATTTGTACCCAGACCTTTTGATTTTCATAAGGATGCAATTCCTGCTCCTTATCCTCATTCAAATATTGATTCTGATGAAATAATTTTTTATTCAAAAGGTGATTTTATGAGTAGAGAAGGAATAAACCAGGAATCAATTACTTTGCATCCGATGGGTTTACCACACGGTCCTCAACCAGGGAAATATCATTCTTCTATCGGCAAAAAACATACAGATGAATTAGCAGTGATGATTGATACTTTTAAATCATTAAAAGTTACAAAGAACGCAATTTCAATTGATGATAAAAATTATCCATATAGTTGGATTGATAGATAATAATAAAAAGGAACGATTTAATGAAATTTATTAGTTTTAAAAAAGATGAAAAATTATTTTATGGTGTAATTGAAAATGATATGATTTATGATTTACATAAACTTGATTCTAATATTTCAAAAACAATGTTAGAGTTCATTAAAGGTGGAAGTGATCAACTAAATTTAGCTAAAAATGTTATTCAAGAAAATGAACCTTTTATTAATATCAAAGATGTTGAATTATTATCACCCTTAATAAATCCTCCTTCAGTACGAGATGCATATGCATTTAGGCAGCATGTAGCAACGGCAAGAAGGAATAGAGGTCTAGAAATGATTGCTGAATTTGATGAAATTCCAATTTTTTACTTTACAAATCATAATGCAGTTTTTGGTCCAGGTAATTTTCCAGTTTTATCAAAGCATCTAGGAAAATTAGATTTTGAGTTAGAATGTGCTGTTGTAATTGGTAAAGGAGGTAGGAATATTTCTGTAGATGACGCAGATAATCACGTGTTTGGATTTATGATAATGAATGATTTTTCTGCACGTTTATTACAAATGCAAGAAATGAAACTTAATTTAGGTCCTGCTAAAGGTAAAGATTTTGGCTCCTCTTTCGGACCGTGGCTTGTTACAAAAGATGAGCTTGAATCATATAGAAAAACCTCTCCTGATGGAGATAGATATAATTTGAAAATGAAGGCTTTTGTAAATAATATTCAAGTATCTGAAGATTCCTTATCAAATATGACGTGGACATTTGCACAAATTATAGAACGAGTAAGTTATGGTGTAGATATATTCCCTGGTGATATAATTGGTTCTGGTACTTGCGGAACGGGATGTTTTTTAGAGTTAAACGGATCAAAAATAACAGATAATCAATGGCTTCAAACTAATGATAATATTTCATTAGAGATTGAAGGATTGGGAACATTGACTAATAAAATTATTCTTGATGAATCAGTATAAAACCTTTAATTCAAAAGAATTAGCTTTAAAAGAAAAACATCAATTATTACTTGCTAGTATTGCTCCTAGACCAATTGGTTTTACGGCAACTAAAAATAGTAATGGGGATGTAAATTTAGCACCATTTAGTTATCATAATGCATTTAGTTCAAACCCTCCTATAGTAGGTATTTCTCCTGCATTTAGTGGCAAAACAGGCAAACCAAAAAATACACTTGCAAATATTTTAGAAACTAAAGAATTTACCTTATCTATTGTTACCTATGAAATGGTAGAACAAATGAATATTTGTGCTGCTGATTATGAATTGAATGTAGATGAATTTAAAAAATCTGGATTGACAAAATTTAATGGGCAGCATATATCTGTACCAGGAGTTGCAGAATCTCCTTTAATAATGGAATGCAAATTTTTAGAACATAAACAATTTAGTGATAAGCCTGCTGGTGGAAATTTATTATTGGGTGAAATTATTTGTTTTCATGCGCGTAAAGATGTTTATGATGATTGTGAAAATATTGATCCTATTAAAGTTGATCAGGTATCTAGATTAGGTAGAAATTGGTATTCTCGAGCCAATCAAGGTTTATTTGATTTACCTTCACCTAGATTTTTACCAATTGGTGTTGATTCTTTACCATCTGAAGTAAAAAACAGTAACTTTTTTTCTGGTAAGTTGTTAGCTCGTTTAGCATATGTAGAAAGTGTACCAAAAATTGATAAATCATTTCATTTAAGAAAAAAATTTATTGATATGGATAAAAATAATTTACTAAAAATTTGTGCTAATTTTCTTGAAAAGAAAAAAGTAGAAGACGCCTGGCAGATACTTCATTTAGGTAAAATTATATGAGTAAAATAATGTGGGAACCAAGTGATGCAAAAATTAAAGCATCACAAATGATGGCATTCATTAGTTTTGTAAATGATAAATTCAATTTATCATTTAAATCATATGAAGATATTTATAATTGGTCTATTGAAGAATCTGAAAATTTTTGGGAGTGTTTTTTACAGTTTTCAAATATTTCGTATCAAGGCAATTTTGTTAAAGTTGTAGATGACATAAATAAAATGCCAGGTGCTAAATGGTTCTCAGGTATTAATCTTAATTTTGCTGAAAATTTATTAAATCATAGAGATGAAAAAATTGCTATTCATTTTTATGGTGAAAATCAAAAGCAAACACTTATTAGTTATTCTGAATTATATAAATTAGTTGCACAATTGGCTTCTTCTATGCGAAAAATGGGCGTTAAGAAGAATGATAGAGTAGTTGGGTTTTTACCAAATATTCCTGAAACTATTATTGCAATGCTTGCTACTACTAGCTTAGGAGCAATATGGTCATCTTGTTCTCCTGATTTTGGTATAAAAGGTATTTTAGATAGATTTAATCAAATATCTCCTAAATTAATTTTTACTACTTCGGGATATTTATATAATGGTAAACAAATTAGTTGTGTAGAAAAAAATGAAAAAATTATTTCTAAATTGTCTACTTTAGAAAAAAATGTAATTATTCCTTGTGAAGATAAAAAAAACAATGTTTTATTAAATAATTCAATATTTTGGGATGACTTTTTATCTAATGACGATGAAATAAAATTTGAATTAGTACCATTTGATCACCCTTTATATATTATGTATTCTTCAGGAACAACAGGCCTCCCTAAATCTATTGTCCATTCTGTTGGTGGAACGTTATTACAACATATAAAAGAATTAAAGCTACATGTAGATTTAAAAAAAGAAGATACGATTTTTTATTTTACAACTTGTGGGTGGATGATGTGGAATTGGCTAGTCTCATCTTTATTTATGGGATCTACTATTATATTATATGATGGAAATCCATTTTATCCAGATGAAAAAAATTTATTAAAAATGGCAAAAAAATTAAAAATAAATGTTTTTGGAACAAGTGCGAAATATATTAGTGCATTACAATCTAAAAAAATTTTCCCTAGTGAAATTTCTACATTTCCATATTTACGGTGTATATTGTCCACGGGTTCACCATTGGTGGACGAAAATTATGATTTTATTTATAATAATTGGAAAAAAGATGTACAGCTTAGTTCTATATCTGGAGGAACTGACATTATTTCATGCTTTGCTTTAGGCAATCCTATCTTGCCTGTCAAAAGAGGAGAGTTACAGTGTAGAGGTTTAGGTATGAAAGTTGAATCCTTTGATGATAATGGAAATTTTATATATGATACTAAAGGAGAGCTTGTCTGTACTAAAGCATTTCCTTCTATGCCTATATACTTTTGGAATGATAATAATAATAATAAATTTAAAAAGGCTTATTTTAGTGTGTTCTCTAACATCTGGTATCATGGAGATTACATAAGTATTAGTAAATCTGGTGGCTTAAAAATTTTTGGGAGATCTGACACAACATTAAATCCTGGAGGAGTACGTATAGGTACCTCTGAAATTTATCAAGCAGTGGAATATTTTAAAGAAATAGAAGATTCATTAGTTATTGGGCAACCATGGAAAAATGATGAGCGTATTATATTATTTGTAAAATTAAAAAATAATGATTTATTATCTAATCAATTAAAAGAAAAAATAAAACTTTCAATAAAAAAAACATGTAGTCCTCGTCATGTCCCTGAAAAAATTATTCAAATAAATGATATTCCATATACTATTAATGGAAAAAAAGTAGAACTGGCAGTTAAGCAAGTTATTCAAAATATAGAAGTAAAAAATAAAGATGTATTAGCAAATCCAGATGTTTTAGATGCGTTTAAAGAAATAGTTGAGTTAAGAGTTTAAAATAAATAAAATTTAAGAATTACAATATTACTTTTTCTCTTTATCCAAAATTCCTAAATTTTACAATTAATCCTATAAAGAATAAGAGATGACATCAAAAAAACTTTCATATGGTGATTATTTAGAACTTGATAAAATTTTAGATAGTCAAACATTACAATCTAAGAAAAATGGTAACATAGTTCATGATGAAATGTTATTTATAATTATTCATCAGGCTTATGAATTATGGTTTAAGCAAATTCTTCATGAATTAGATTCCATTATTGAAATGTTTAAAGATAATTATGTGGAAGAAGAAAATACTGGGCTAGTTGTATCTAGATTAGGTCGAATAATTGAGATTCAAAAACTTCTTATTGACCAGGTCTCAATTTTAGAAACTATGACGCCTATGGATTTTTTAGAATTTAGGGACTTATTATCTCCAGCTTCAGGATTTCAATCAATTCAATTTAGAAAAATTGAAAATAAATTAGGTATGAAACCTGATAAACGTGTACGCTTTGGAAAGCAAAGGTATGATCAATATTTATCAAAACAAGATAGAAAAGCGGCTTTGAATTCAGAAAATTCTGCATCTCTTTTTATGTTATTAGAAGATTGGCTAGAAAGAACCCCTTTTTTACAATTTGAAGAATTTAATTTCTGGGAATCATATAAAGAGGCTGTAGAAAGAATGATAAATAATGATAAGGAACTAATTTATAATAATAACAGCATAGATGATACCGCAAAAGAAGTCAGTTTAAAAAATTATGATGTTATAAAAAATACTTATGAAGCATTATTTGATGAAAAAAAATATATAAAACTTTTAGATGAAGGACATAGGAGATTATCCCAAAAGGCAACATTAGCTGCATTATTTATCAAATTATATCGCGATGAACCTGTACTTCAGTTACCTCATCGTTTATTAACTCAACTGGTTGATATTGATCAATTATTAACTTCTTGGCGATATAGACATTCTTTATTGGTATTTAGAATGATTGGTGTTAAAATTGGTACTGGTGGTTCTGCTGGACATGGATATTTAAAAAAAACCGCAGAAAAACATTCAATATTTAGAGATATTTCAAATTTATCTACCTATATAATCCCCCGATCTTCCCTACCAAAACTACCCATTAAATTAAAAAAAGAATTAGGCTTTTTTTATGTTCACGGAAAATGAATTAACGTCATCATTAGTTGGGTTAAATGCATTAATTTGCGGAAGTACTGCGGGCATTGGTTTTTCTACAGCAATGGAATTTTCAGAATTAGGTGCCAATGTGACTTTATTTGCTCGTAATAAAGAAAAATTAAAAAAATCTTTATCATTATTAAGCAAATCAAACAATCAAAGTCACCAATATCTTACCGGAGATTTTAATAATCCTGATACTATAAGGGAAAAAATAAAAGATCACATAAAATCTGGTAATAATTATCATATTTTAATTAATAATTCTGGAGGACCTAAAGGCGGTGCAATAGTAGATGCAAAAGTTTCTGAATTTATAGAAGCATTTAATAGACATTTAATTTGCAATCATATACTTTCAACAGAATTAATAAATGGAATGAAATCATTTCATTATGGTAGAATAGTTAATATAATTTCAACTTCTGTTAAAGAACCTATAAAAGGTTTAGGTGTTTCTAATACTATTAGAGGTTCAGTTGCATCTTGGTCAAAAACATTATCGATAGAAGTTGCTCAGTATGGAATAACTGTTAATAATATTCTGCCAGGTTTTACGGAAACAGATCGATTATCATCTATAATTAAAGCCAAGTCGTTAGCACAAGATAAAACAAACGAAATTATTGCTCAAGAAATGAAAAATCAAATCCCAGCAGGTAGGTTTGGACAACCATTAGAAACAGCTAAAGCAATTGCTTATTTAGTATCACCTTCAGCAGGTTATATAAATGGTGTCAGTTTAGCAGTCGATGGAGGTCGTTTAAATTCGATTTAATGGAAAAAATTCAAAATTATATTAATGGAAATTTAATAAAACCAAAATCTGGAAATTATTTTGATAATGTCAGTCCAGTTACTGGAGAAGTATATTCAATGATTCCAAATAGTGATTTAAGTGATATTAATGAAGCCGTTAAAGCTGCAAAAAATGCATTTGGAATATGGAGCAAATTATCTAAAAAAGAAAGATATGATCATATTATGCATTTATCAAATGAAATAGAAAATCATTTCGATGAATTAGTAAAAGCAGAAAGCAAAGATAATGGAAAACCTGAATGGCTTGCTCGTTCTGTTGATATCCCAAGAGCATCAGAAAATTTTCGTTTTTTTGCAACTGCATCACTTCATTTTGATTCAGAAATACATGAAATGGATGGCAAGGCTCTAAATTATACTTTACGTCAGCCAATTGGAGTCGCAGGTTGTATTTCTCCATGGAATTTACCTATTTATTTGTTAACTTGGAAAATTGCACCAGCTTTAGTTGNAGGAAATACTGTAGTAGCAAAACCATCTGAGGTTACACCCATGACGGCTTATATATTTAGCCAAATTTGCCAAAAGGCAAATTTNCCAAAAGGAGTTATTAATATTGTTCATGGATATGGTAATAAAGTTGGAGATGCTCTTAGCCGTCATCCGGATGTTCCAATAATATCATTTACAGGAGGAACAGAAACTGGAAAAAAAATTGCAGCAAGTGCTGCTCCTATGTTTAAAAAAATATCTTTAGAATTAGGTGGAAAAAATCCAAATATTATTTTTGAAGATGCAGATTTTGATAATGCAGTGAAAATGTCTGTAAAAGCTGNATTTTCTAATCAAGGACAGATTTGTCTTTGTGGATCTAGGCTTTTTGTTCAAAAGTCAATCTATGAAAATTTTAAAAATGCAATTATTAAAGAAACTACAAATTTAATAGTTGGAGATCCTAAAGATGAAAATAGTAATTTAGGTGCTGTAGTTTCGAAAGAACACATGAAAAAAATTCTAAAATGTATTGAAAGAGCAAAAAAAGAAGGTGGTAAAATTCTTACGGGTGGTAAAAGAATAATATTAGGAGGTAAACTAAAAAATGGTTTTTATATTGCACCTACCATTATTGATGGTTTATCTGTAGATTGCGAAACAAATAAAGAAGAAATTTTTGGTCCCGTTGTATCAATAATTCCATTTGACACAGAAGAAGAAGTAATAAATATGGCAAATTCAACTAAATATGGTTTATCCGCCAGTTTATTTACTAAAGATGTTAGTCGTTCACATCGAGTGGCTGCAAAAATTNACTCTGGTGTNGTTTGGGTAAATACATGGATGCTAAGAGATTTAAGAATTCCATTTGGGGGTATGAAAAGNTCTGGTGTNGGACGNGAAGGAGGATTTAAATCTTTAGAATTTTTTACAGAACCTAAAAATGTATGTATTAAAATATGAGTATTATTGAAAGTAAAAAAGCTCCAGAAGCATTGGGTTTATATCCACATGCACGNCAAGTAGGCAATTTATTATTTCTATCTGGTGTTGGACCCAGAGAAAAAAATAATAAAGAAATTCCAGGAGTTACATTAAATGAAAATGGGGAAATTATTGCTTATGATATAGCACGACAATGTCATTCTGTNTTTAAGAATGTGCGTATGATTTTAGAAGACTCAGGNTCTTCCTGGGATAATTTAGTTGATGTTACAGTTTTCCTAACAAATATGAAAGATGACTTTAAAATTTATAACAAAATTTATGGAGAATACTTTAAAGAAGTTCAGCCATGCAGAACTACTTTAGAAATTTTATCCTTACCCACTCCAATTGCTATTGAATTAAAATGTATAGCTACAATTTAAACTAAAATTAATTTTATGTTACCACCTATTAATTTTAAAAAATGGATTGATGANAATCGTCATTTATTGAAACCACCAGTTGGTAATCAGGTCATTTATAATGATACAGAATTTATTATTATGGTTGTAGGTGGTCCTAATATTAGAAAGGATTATCATGTAAATAAAGGTGAAGAATTTTTTTATCAAATAGAAGGTGACATGATTTTAAGAGTTAGAGAAAAAGGGCAGCCTAAAGATATTAGTATAAAAGAAGGAGAAATTTTTTTACTCTCACCAAATATCCCACATTCTCCTCAAAGATTTAAAAATACTGTTGGCCTGGTTATAGAAAGAAAGCGTCATNTTGATGAGTTAGACGGATTTCAATGGTATTGCGATNAATGCAATACAATGTTATATGATAAATATTTCCCATTAAAAAATATTGTTAAACAACTTCCACCATTATTTGAAGAATTTTGGAGTAATCATAATGCNCGAACATGCAAAAAATGTAATGGATATTTNCAAAAACCATAATTATGTTTAAAATTGATATTCATACACATATAATTCCCGAAAATTTGAATGAAATTATTTCAACATTTAATGATGAACGCTTTCTCTCAATTAACTTTATTGATAATCAAAATGCAATACTTATTAAAAATAATCAAAACTTTAGAAAAATTAGTTGTAATTGTTGGCATCCTAAAAAGAGAATTTTGGACTTTTCAAAATCTAATGTCGATATTCAAGTATTATCTACTATACCTGTATTATTTTCATATTGGGCAAAAGATAAAGAAGCGATACAACTATCAGAATTTTTGAACAACCATATATATGANGTTATAACTGATAATAAAACAAACTTTCTGGGATTGGGAACAATTCCCATGCAAAATACTAATTTAGCTATTAAAGAAATGGATCGTTGTATTAACAAACTAAATTTTCCTGGTGTTCAAATTGGTACTAATATTAATGGACAAAATTTAGATGAAGATAAATTCTTACCTATTTTTGAACATGCAGAAAAAATTGGATGTTCTATTTTTGTTCATCCATGGGACATGATGGGCGCTTCAGAAATAGGTAAATATTGGTTACCTTGGCTAGTTGGAATGCCTGCTGAAACAACTAGAGCTATCTGCTCATTAATATTTGGGGGAATCCTTGAAAAATATCCAAATTTGAAATTTGCCTTTTCTCATGGCGGTGGTTCTTTCCCTTTTACACTAGGAAGAATTAATCATGGTTTTAAAGTTCGTCCAGATTTATGCGCAGTAAATAATAATATATTACCATCAGAATATATTGGTAAATTTTATATTGACTCACTTGTGCATGATAAAAAAACATTAGAATTTTTAATAACTATAATCGGTTATGAAAAAATTGCTTTAGGTACAGATTATCCTTTCCCTTTAGGAGAAAAAATGCCTGGGAAATTAATAGAAAATCTAAATATTTCTAAAAATAAAAAACAAAGAATGTTAGCAGGTACCGCAATAGAATGGCTTGGATTAAATGAAGAAGACTATATTAACTAAAAAAACTAATTTTGATAATCCGGGTAATTTAGATAGTAATAATCCTTTAAAAGAATTTTCTAACCTATTTTATCATCCAATTAGAAAAAATGGAACACCCTTTATATATTTTTCTGGTAACTCTTTAGGATTACAACCAAAAAATGCCGAAAAATATGTAAATGAAGAATTAGAGTCTTGGAAAAAATTAGGAGTTGAAGGTCATTTAAAATCTATTCGTCCTTGGCTTCCATATCATGAATTTTTAACATCTTATTCTGCAGAACTTGTAGGAGCGTTAGATACTGAGGTCGTTGTAATGAATTCACTCACAGTTAATCTGCATTTACTTATGGCTTCTTTTTATAGACCTAATGGAAAAAGAAAAAAAATACTAATAGAAGATAAGGCATTTCCATCTGATAAGTATGCAATACAATCGCAACTCAGATTTCACGGCAATGATCCTATTCAAGATTTATTAATTATACAATCTTCAAAAAATAATATAATTTCTTTGAGTAGTATTATTGATATTTTAGATCAGCATGGACAAGAAATTGCTTTAGTATTAATTGGAGGAGTTAATTATTATACTGGCCAAGTATTTGATATGAAATCAATTACGAATAAAGCACAAAATTGTGGTTGTCGTGTGGGTTTTGATCTTGCACATGCTACAGGAAACTTGCCAATGCACTTGCATGATTGGGGTGTAGATTTTGCTGCTTGGTGTGGATATAAATATTTAAATGGTGGTCCTGGTGCACCTTCAACTATATTTATTCATGAACGACATTTAAATAGAAGAGATATACCTAGATTTGAAGGATGGTGGGGCCATGATAAAGAATCTCGATTTGATATGCCAAATATATTTAAGCCTTTAAAAACGGCAGAAGCATGGCAATTATCAAATCCTCCTATTTTATCTATGGCTCCTTTAATAGCAAGTCTAGAAATTTTCCATGATATCGGCATTGATCAAATTCGTAAACAGAGTATTATTCTTACAAAGTATTTAGAGAATTTATTAAAATCTGAGTTATCAAACAAAATTTCTATTATCACACCTGATTCTATAGAAAATAGAGGATGCCAATTATCTATCCAGCTAAACTATTCAGTTAATAATGTAATGGATATTCTGCATAATAATGGAATTATATGTGATTGGAGAAATCCAGATATAATTAGAGTCGCTCCGGTACCTGTATATAACTCATTTACTGATTGCTATAACTTTGTTAAAATCTTAAAAAAGATACTTAATGATTGATGATGAAAAAATAATTATTGGCTCTGGCTTATGTGGTCCTCTTTTAACAATTTTACTCGCACAGCGTGGTTATAAAATAAAATTATTTGAAAAACGCCAAGATATTAGAAAATCTAATACTTTTTCTGGACGATCTATAAATTTAGCTCTTTCTCATAGAGGAATTGAGGCCTTAAAATATGCAAGAATTTTTGATGAAGTAAAACCACATTTAATTCCTATGAAAGGACGAATGATTCATCATCAAGATGGTCGTTTAGATTTTCAGCCTTATAGCATTAACCCAAAAGATTATATTAACTCTGTATCTAGAACAACATTAAATAAAATTCTATTAAATAAAGCTGATGAATCAGATTTAGTTAAAATTTATTTTAATTATGATTTATGTTCTATAGACGAAGAAAAAAATAGATTGAATTTTTCTAATGGCAACTCAATTTCTTTTTCTGATCATGTTTTTGGTGCTGATGGTTCTAATTCTATTCTTAGAAATTTTATTGATAAAAAAGTCCCGGCACCTTCTTTTATAAAACCATTGGAGCATTCATATAAAGAGTTAAACATCCTTTCAAATGAAGAGGATAATTTTCAACTTGAACCGAATGCATTACATATTTGGCCCCGGGGACAGTTTATGCTGATTGCATTACCAAATACTGATCATTCATTGACCTGTACACTATTTATGCCTAAAATTGGTAGATATAGTTTTGAATCTCTTAAAACAAATGATATAGTTATTAATTTTTTTGAAAAATATTTTTCTGATGTATTGCCTACCTTAGAAAATTTTCCAAATCAATTTTTTGAAAATCCACAAGGAAAACTAGGAACAGTTTATGCTGAACATTGGCAATATAATAATCAATTTTGCTTGGTAGGAGATTCTGCCCATGCAATCGTGCCATTTTTTGGACAAGGGATGAATGCTTCTTTTGAAGATTGTCAAATTTTAGTAGAATCACTGGATACTAATTACAATAATTGGGAAACACTTTTTGAAGATTACAATATAAAAAGAAAAAATGATGGACATGCAATTGCTAAAATGGCCCTTGAAAACTATACTGAGATGAGGGATCTTGTTGCAAAGAAGGAATTTATTTTGAAAAAAAAGATAGCAAATAAATTATATAAACTTCATCCAGATCGTTTTATTCCACGTTATAATATGGTTAGTTTTACATCAATATCATACTCTGATGTTTATAAAAGAGGTAATATCCAAAATGAAATTATATCTAAACTAACTTTGGATAATCCAAACTATACTCAAGCTTCAGAAATGATTACAAATCGACTTGAACCCATTATATGAAATTAGTTATAAAACATAATGATAAAACATATAAGATTGATTCTAAATATAGTTCCGATATTTCCATACCATACAATTTTAATGGTCCTCAACCTAATTTTTATAACGTAGAGCCAGGAACCTTAAAACCTCTAAAAATAAAAAATAAATTATTTTCTGTAAAACATGGTATGAGTTGTAATGTTTTTGAAGCAAAATTTAATATTCATTGTACTGGTACTCATACCGAATGTGTGGGTCATTTAACAGAGCACAATATTTCTGTTTCTAAATGTATTAATAATATTTTTTTTCCGACTCTATTATTAACGATTGCACCAATAAATTTTTCAGGTTGTTCCGACAAATACCATATAAAAATAAATAATAATGAACTAGTTATTGATAAGAAGTCCCTTCAAAGTAGTTTTGAACATCTAAAAATATTTAAACCAGAAGCTCTTGTTATTCGAACAACTCCTAACCCAAAAAATAAACAGTTTTATTCCTATTCAAAAAACACTCCACCGTTTTTTACAAATGACGCTATCCAATTTTTAATAAAACAAAATATTAAACACCTAATAGTTGACCTTCCTAGTATAGATCGAATGGATGATGATGGAATACTTGGAAATCATAGAATTTTTTGGGGACAAAATAATATTACAAATGGTAAAATAAATTTAAAATCTAAAAAAACTATTACAGAACTGGCTTATATAGATAATTTTTTCAAGGATGGTTTTTATTTCCTAAATATTTCTATACCCAACTTTCAATGTGATGCCGCACCAAGTAGACCTATTTTATTTTCTCCTATTTATTAAAAATTCCATCAATAATCATAAAATTTATTTTAAATTACGATTATATTAGTAACATTACAATAATAGAAAAAATATGAACTTTTTTAAAAAATATAGAAGGTGGTTTAATTTTTTATTTTTAATTAATCATTTCTATTCACCAATTTTTGGTGATAATATAAATTTAAAAAAATACACTACTAATAGTATGTCTCATGTAGATGAAAAAACTTATAAAGAACAAGCTTTATATGATATTCAAAAAATTTCTGATGCAAAGCTTTTAAAATATGAAACCATTGCTAGTACAAATATTTTTTCAAAGGAAGAAAAAACAAACTTTTATCTAATAGTTTCCTTTGAAATAAATAGAAGAACTAACGAATTAGATGCTAGTTATAAATATAGTGAAAAATTATATGCAAATACCATTAGAGACCTTGAGTCTAAGCTAAACTTACCTATACATCATATTAATGAAATAAACATATCGTATGAAACTAAGAAAATTACAACTCAATTACGTAAATTAAAATTTGATCGATTTAGTACAACGTATATTGAATCTAGAAAACAAGCTCATATTAAATCACTTATTTATAGAAAAAAAGAATTGCTATATAATAATTATTTAAAAAAAATAAAAAATTATATTAGTATATTAGAAAA
>PAZD01000058.1 GCA_002715405.1 Acidimicrobiaceae bacterium | reverse complement strand
TTTTCAGCATTAATCAAATGCGAACAATCAATGAATTCATTTTTGGCTCTCCATCAGATGGGGCATATGTAGAATATGAAATTACTGGAAATCCTGAAGAAGATATTTGCACTCTTTGGGTTAAAAGCGGTACTGAAGAAATGAAATTCTGGAATAGGAGTTTTGAAAGTATTGATATGGATCTTACTCTATCAGAAGAGAGGGAATATAGAGAGGAAATCTTAGATGAGTTAAGACTATATTATTATGATCTAAATAAAATTGCTTCATATTATAAAGAACAATCCTATAAATACGTAGATGTAGCTAGCAATATTAATCAATATACTGAATATGTGCTTACCTCCCATTCTTGGGAAGTTTATATGAGTGGTCAAAGCAAGGAAAACAACGAAAGAACAAGTGAACTTTACAGAGGAATGCTTAACTCAGGTAGAGAGGTTTCACAGTTTTGTTATGATAATGGTTTTGAAGTTGGCCCAACATCACTAATGAATGCTGATGAATTATCAGAATTTTATGATCAAGTAATGGGACTAGAGGATTAGTTTTTAGAATTAACTCACTTTTTCTTTGGCGGAACAATAGCTAAATTAAAGTTTTTTAAATTCTTATTCTTCTTGTACAACAAAGCAGGACCGCCCTTTACATTAATGATCTCACCTTTTTCATTGTATGTATAACGATCTAACTGCCTTCTTTTTTTGGTTGGAATAAGGACTTTCTTCCCCTCTATATCAGTTAGCTTCATTAATTTATTTTGGAAATTGCCTAAACCAATATCACTTACACCATATTTTATATCCCAAAAAGCCTGGTAAATACCTCGAACATCTGAAATACTAAACTCTTTCTCACAGAGATCTAGAGCAATTGGAGAAAAAGCCATTGAATCTATAAAATAATCTACAGCATCACGAAGTATCTCATCATGGTCAAATGCAAGCTTGCCTTTTTCAATATCACCATTTAAAACATCTTTAATTGGGAAAAAAGCTGCTGTAGAGGCATCTCCAAAGCCTATCCCTCCAGGCTTATCTGCAATGCTAATTTTCCTTCCTTCTTCAGGCCACAACACAGGAAGCGATACAGGAATATTCTTTTGCTCCATAGCTCTAATCTTTTCTATATCAACTGCCTCTTGAAGACCATATCGTTTTTGCAAGAATTTATTGGGGGCTTCTTCTTTTTCCAATCTTTTAAAAGCTAGCTCAGCAGCTTTTTTGCTATCATCTGCGTCAATTGCTTTTTTTATTGCTGAATCTTTAGGAAAAGTAATGAGAGGAAAAAATTTATCCATAAAGTCTAAAGGAAGAACCCGATTATTTTGTAGATAGTAATCACTCCAAGCAAGTGACCTAGTGAACATAGTGTTTGGAACAGTAACTAAAAATGATGTACTTATAGTTCTTCTATGTTCTCCTGCTTTTACATCTTTATCAAAATTCCAACTATCTCTTTTCGGCTCAGTGTATGTTTTTATTTGTTTCATCCCTACTGAGCCCTCTTTATGAGCAGCTAAAAATTCTTTTTCTGGGAAATAAGTTTCCTCGGCTAGCTCACGTAAAACTGCTTGCTCTGATGTTTCTTCTGATCTAACGTAGCCACCAGGTAAAGCCCAGTATCCGTTATCTTTACCTCTTGGTTTTCCTTTTCTTGGGCCAGTTGACTCAACAGCATTACGTTTAATTAATAAGACATGAGCTTCACCAGAGTGAAGCTCATCATTAGTTTTATCATGGTCAAATAGAGCAAACACCACTCCATCAACTGCCATGTTTGGTCTAAAGCGGTGTTTAGTATCCTCTATGGGTACGTCTTTATATCTTTCGTTCATATAGTAAATATAATAGCATACATTATAAATTTGACAAAGTATAAAAACTATGTTTTAATTCAAAATATGAAAGCTAAAGAATTAGCAGATATGCTACAGATCTCAGATAAAACCCTCAGGGCATGGCTTAGAGTAAATTTTACAAGACCATTAAGTGAAAAGGGTAAAGAATGGGATCTAAATGATAAACAGATTATTGCCTCAATTGAGTGGTTTAAGAGAATAAAAATTAAAAGATCAGTAAATCATTTTAAGATTTTTGGAAAAGAAATTACTCTTAAGATGGATAGGTAATGTTATTATGAAGTGTCAAAATTGTGGTAGAGAAAAATCTTTAGACCATGACCACCTTTGCTCAGATTGTAGAAAGAAAGACATAACTTCTTACGATTACGCATACTTTAATCAAACTGCAAGTAACTTGTCCACATCAGATACTCAAGAAAATTTGCCTGATCCAGTAGGAGTTTTAAGGGGATTTAAGGCGATAGGTTATTCAATTGAAGAAGCACTCTCTGATTTAATTGATAATTCAATAGACGCAAAAGCAAAAAATGTTGTTATTGAGTTTGGGAGAAATGATGAAGACTTACTATTTATCAGGGTCATTGATGATGGTGAAGGAATAGAGCCAAAACATATAGATGTAGCAATGAAATGGGGCGGCGCTTCTACAAAAGACAGTAAATCACTTGGGTGTTTTGGTTTAGGAATGAAAACAGCAGCCTTTGCTATTGCAGACTCTTTAACAGTAGTATCTAAAGCTTCAAAGAAAAAAGCTGTTGGAAGAAGATGGACAGCAAAAAATATTGAAGCTGGGTGGAAACAAGATTATCTTGACGATAAGGCTTCTGAAAATTGGCTAAAAATGGACTACGGAGAAATAGATATTTCAAAATCCGGAACAGTAGTTCAGCTTGACAATATTCAAGAATTTAATATAGCATCAGGTCAAGTCTCTAGCACATTAGATAGAATTCATAAAGGGCTTCGGTTTCATATAGGGGTGCATTTTCATCGTTTTCTAGAAAAAAATAAAATTAATATTTATATAACCACTGTAAATATTCAAAGTGAAATTTCTACTGGGTATGAAAGCATATTACCCATCAATCCAATGCCAGAACTAACAGGAGTTAAAGAGTATCCAAAAAAATTTACTTTAGATGTAGCAGGAGGAAAAGTAAATATCAATGCTCATATATGGCCAAAAAAGTCAAACTCCGTTGGTTATAAAATGAATGGTAAGGCACCAGACTATCAAGGTTTTTTTTGGTATAGAAATGATAGGTTAATTGATCATGGATGGAGTAAATTAAGAACAATTGAGCCTCATATGAACTTGGCAAGAGCAGTGATAGATTTACCTCCCAAGTTAGATAATTTTTTTGGGCTTCAAGTAGGGAAATACAAAGTTGAGCCTCCAAGAGTTTTTTTAAATAGTGTTTTAAGTGAGTCAAAAAACAAAGATGGTGAAAGTCTAAAGTTATGGGTAAAAGATGCAGAAACATTGTATAGAACCAAACCAAAAACAGAACCAAAAATATCAGCAGTTATTCCAGGAGATGGTTTCGGGGACAACAAGAAAATAAAAATATATAGAGAATTATTTAGCCAAGATTCAGATACTGAGGAGATTGTTAAGTGTTCTTGGAAAAAATTAGAAACAAGTCAATTGTTTGAAATAGATACTGATGGTTTTGAATTAACAATTAACAGTAACAATAAACTTATTAAAAAAATGAATAGCGATACTAAAGAGTTGTTAGCAATTTCTATTTTTCTCGGAGTGCAACAATATTACCTATTAAATGGCTTAAGTAATAAACATGAAGAAGAAATTGAATTAATAAACAAAGCTTTTATGGAGAACCTTAAGTAATGAATAATTTATTCTTTTCATTTTCTTCTAGTAATAGAAAATTTGCTGATCTAATTNNTAATAATCATTTACAGAATTATGACATTTGGTCTATGTCTAACATTAATCCTGGTGATNATTATGATAAAGAAATTGTAAATCAGTTAGCTGAATCATCAGGCTCCATACTNCTTCTTTCTAAATCTTATTTTGATTCTGAACCTTGTATGAATGAGCTGAAATATATAATGGAGAAAAAAGACAAAGATCCTACATACAAGGTATACCCTCTACTTCTTTCAAGAGTCGGCATAAGTGATAGAGATTTAAATTTATTCAAGGACATACAGCTCTTTCCTACTTCTTCAAGAACACTTGAAGAAATGGATAATACTGAATTTAATGCTCAAATGTCAAAACTTAAAAAAATTATAAATGATGATTTCTCAATAAATATTTTAAATAATCCAATGTGGGNTAACATAGAATCATTTCTTGATGACGGNCTTCCTAATATATGGCCACTAAGAGGCCANAGAGAAACAAAAATTAAAACAAANGATGGAAAAATTAGTTTGCTNATTCCNATTAATGGAGATGATACTAACTTCAATCTTAAAATAAAGGTGTTGGAGACAAGAATNGAAGAAGATCACTATGTTCTAGAGTCTTCAAAAAAATCCTTATTTAGATCAATATATAGTTTATTTGAAATAATAGATGATAAATTTACTCAGACTTCAGCACCTCTTAAAGAAGTTGTTCAAGAATCTATAAAAGAATGGAGAGAGGTAGGAAAATTAAGTAGGGCATATGGAGAACTAGAAAGAGGGCTTTTAGGGGAGTTATGGTTTCTNAATTTNCTNATTGATGTAAATAANGAAGAAGTTGTACACAATTGGAGAGGGCCAGATAACGACAGACATGACTTTAGGATTAATCAAAAAGAATTTGAAATTAAAACAACAAAAAACTCAAGAAGAGAGCACATTATATCAAATATTGAACAACTAGAGCCAAGTAAAGATTNTGATTTATNCATGATTTCAATACAAATTTCGCCTGANAAAAANTCTAGNTCTTCAATATCTGTTTTAAAGAAAATNAAGGAGATTGAAAGCAAGCTNACAGCTAAAGACATAATCGATACCTTTAAAATTAAAATAGAAGCATATATTAATGAAGACTTTGAAGAGGTTTACAAAATGGATCAAGANTATATTTTTTCTACTGAAAAAGATCCTCTNNNCTTTNTTGTTGATGAAAATTTTCCAAAATTTAAAAAAGATGAATANGAAGCACTTAGTTATTCTGATAATATATCCGACATTTCNTACAGACTTGATTTACATAGCATAAATAGNGGTNANTCTTGCGAATCAAAAANTTTCNAAAAAATNTTAANNCTAAATTAATGGATACTGTAGCTAATAATTTACGGAAAATCATAAGAGCACCATCTCAGGGACCTTTAGTGTCACTTTCGAAATGGATTGATGTGCAAAAAGCAGCTGAAGATGGATTTGAGTTTGATATAAACAATATATATGAATTAATTAATGAACAAGATCAGGAAATTCTACAAATTTTCAGANGAATATATAGAGATTACTTATGGGAGGATAATGAGTCACTAACAAGTTTTCCTAAGAACTCCAAAGAGAGAAGAGATAAAATAAATGAATTATTAGAACTCCCATCAGAAATTATAAAGATATTAGATGTTCTTATAAAATTTGGAGAACCCGAACATACACAAACATTTAGTAAAAAACCCTCCTATCCATGGGTTCAGGAGTATGATTCGCAATATCATTATTGGAATACCTTTAAAAGACATTTAAAAGAAAAAAAGTTAAAAAATAATCCCAAACATGGTGAGATAATTAAAGAGCTTGACGAATCTTCAAACGCTATATTAGATTTTTTAGAACCTCCAGTTACTGAAAAACCATATCAAACAAAAGGCTTGGTAGTTGGTCATGTTCAAAGTGGAAAAACACAACATATGGAAGCGGTGGTATCAAAGGCAATCGATTGTGGGTATAAAATAATTATAATTTTAACCGGTAGGAATACATTACTCAGACAACAAACTCAGAAAAGATTTGATCAAGATATTTTCGGAAAAGAAATTATACACCCTGACATAACGGACTGGAGTGAAGTTGTTTATGATGAAGATCAAGAATCAAGAGATTATTTTGATGATCCNACATTCCAAGTAGCTTATGATGACCCTAAAAGTTCATTCGTTTCTCACGGNTTTACTCCCNGTNNTTCAACTGGCTCTATATTGGTCAAAAGAGTTACTGATTATACAGAGAATGGACTACCAAGCGGNAGGATGCCTTCATCTCCTTATACTTTTCAAGGAGATAATAGTGAGGAAAATTTAAAAAATACCCCAGCTCATTTTGCAGCAATAAATAAAACAACAGGTTCAATAAAAAGATTAATTACTATGTTAGAGAGAGCTGGTACAGAATCACTAAAACATATGCCAGCATTAATTATTGATGATGAGTCAGACTCAGCATCCATTACACCATACACTGAATCCGATGATGAAGGAGTGAGAAATGAAGAAGACTTACAGGCAACAAATAAAATAATTAGAAAGCTATTAAAAACTCTTCCCAGAGCTCAATATTTGGCTTACACAGCTACTCCTTATGCAAATGTTTTTATTACATCAGATGATAAAGATGACCTCTTCCCGAAAGATTTTATTGCTCTCCTCAAAACCCCCGAAGATTACATGGGNCCAAAAAGTTTTATTTCGGAAGATCTTGANCAAAATTTTTTACACCCTGATTTTTCAAATTTTGTTAGAGATGCAATATTGTCGGATGAAGAATCTTCAATTCAGAATGCATTGGACGCATTTCTTCTATCTGGCGCAATTAAATTATATAGAGAGAATCATCTAGGTTTATCTTACGGTGATAAGTTTGCACATCATACGATGTTAGTTCACACATCACACAAAAATAAAGAACAAGAAGAGATGGCAGANANATTTCAGGNGGTTTGGGACAATGGAGACTATACAAGTCAAGGACTNAAAAGATTAGAAAAACTATATAANGAAGATTTTCTNNNTACAAACAAACTAGTAGATTCTTACAAAGAAGAAAATGAACTCCCTGAANACTTTAATAAAATAAAGCCATTTATAAATACTGCAAGAACATTTATTGAAGAAGCTCCTAGTGAGAATAGTGANAATATATATATCTTAATTAACCAAGACAATCCAGCTCCAGGATTTAGTAAGACCCCTGGGGAGCATGGTGTTTGGAAAATATTGACAGGAGGAAACATGCTTTCAAGAGGGTATACCATTCCAGATTTGACTATCTCTTACTTTACAAGAGTGGTAACTGCAGGAGATACTCTTGAGCAGATGGCAAGATGGTTTGGATATCGANCTGACTACAANGACTTAGTAAGAGTTTATTTTGCTAGAGATGCTCGNGNTGGAACTAGGGATATATATGAAGAATTTGTAGATATATGTAAAACAGAATCTGGANTAAGAGAATTACTTAGCAACCTTCCAGAAACTAAAGACGAGAGATTCAGTAGAGATTTGAGTCCTGTAGATTTTGCTCTTTATGTCGTACAAGAAGGAAGAGTTCCCCCAACAGCAGCTCAAAAAATGAGAAATGTGGGAACAGTTTCTGAAAATTTTGGTGGAAGGTTGTTTGATAAGTCACAATCTTTTCCAACTCAAGGAACAAAACAAGATAAGCATAACAATAAATTATTTACTAACTTAATTAGTTCAATAGAGCTTGAAAAAAAGGAATTTAGTTTTTCAAANACANAACCAAGAGAATTCTGGGTTGCTGATATTGAAAGTAAGTTGGTAGAAAACTATTTATCAGAATTTCAATGGACTTTAGAAGATCCTACTAAAGTTTTAAAATGGTTTCTTGNNGGNAATCTTNNATGTCCAAAATCAAGAAAAAATAGTGATTATTNTANACCAACTCATAGTTGTGAACCAGCAATTGACAATTGGAAAATTTTAATAAATAAAGGTGNNACTAAATTAAAAGAACCTTATTCAACTTATAAATTTAATAATTATGAATTTACTGTAGCTGGAAGATCTCCTCATAAGACACAAGGATGGAATACCCTAGAAAGCGGTAATGATACTAAATTTGTTCATTATGTTTTTTCTAAAGAAAAAGGAGAACACCTAGGAAATCCTAATGATGTCCTAAGAACAGAATTCCAAAAAAGAACTGCAATAATCCATGGATATTTAGTAGATAATTTGAAAAACCCAACTGGAAAGCCAAGTTTTGGTTGGACCTTAAGAATACCTGATAACGATTGCAGGAAAGAAATTAAGCTAATACCGGCTAACCAATTGTCATATGAGCAGGCTTAGATATATAGATGGTTANATATACAGATGATGAAATAATCTCTTTACTTTGGCTATTTAAGCAGTCAAATTATTCCCCAGAAGTTCCGACAGAATATCTTTTAACGATTGAAAGAGAAACTGGACATTCAATATCTTCTCTAAGGTTATACCTTATAAATATTGAATCAACACATTCCTCAAGTCAAATATCAAGCGGGTTAAGACCTCTTAGTCAAGGAGGAATGAAACATTACAAAAATTATATAGGAAGTAATGCAACAGGAAATATTGATAAAGATGGTCCTAAAGCATATAAAGCAATAACAGGAGAAGATGCTGATTTCTCCCAACCAAATTTTATATCAATGGATGAAGAAGATTTTTTAAACTATCTTGAGGAAGAAGACCCAAGAAAAGTCTTTTCTTTGCTCTTTGACGAAGAAGAATTTAATGATTTTTTGAAAAATGTAAATCAAAAATATCTAACGGTGTTTGATAATGGACGTATTAAAACCTTCAATTCAGCCGGTAAAGCAAGATCTGCATGGCTCGAGGACCTATGGAAAGCTTTTTATTATCTGAGAGAAAATTATGATTTATTTGAAAAGACTATCCAGAATCATAAAGAATTTAACAATGATGATCACTTAATCTATGCAGAAGCACCATATAGAGTTGCTTATGACAAAACTTTACCTCTAGAAGAATTTGACGAAATTTACTCATGGGCTGTTGAACAGACCCCTAGCTTTACAGAAACATTAAGTAAAATCATCGGATTTATTAATAAACGTTCTGACTGTAGTATTCGAGATCCTCTTTTATTAAGTTTTCAAAATTTAAATGATGTTGTAAACAATGTTGTTTTCTTAGAAGAAGAGGAAGAGTTGAATCTTGAGAATTTTAAACAAGTAGTCTTACAACCATGCTCTAATAAAATAGCTCAAGAAAATTTTAATATCTCAATTGCAGAACAATATGATGTCAATGAATTAAAAAAACAGCTTAAATCGAAAGAATATAAAGAATTAATTAAAATTGGCCCTTTTCATGGAATTTGGGGAATAGTAAATGTCCCAAAAAAAACATGGGAAAGATTAGAAGAAGGGGCTTTAGTATTATTTTTTGCAAATAAAAAAGCGTTTGCTGCATGCACTTTAACAAAGAAATTTATAAATAAAAAACTTGGAGAATATCTTTGGGAGAAAACTGCAACTGGAGAGAGTTATAAATATATTTATACTGTAAATCAACCAATTAGTATTGACTTACCTCAATCGTTTATTAATAGAAATTTGGGATATAAGGAAAATTTCGTAGTTCAGGGATTTCAAGTAATTGATGAGCAAAAAAGCTCTGTTTTAATTAGTGCAATTAAACAACTTTATAGACAAGATAGTTCTAAAACTCAAAGAGGTTCGGGGTGGAGTAACTGTAACGATTGCGGAATAACAGTTATGGTTGAAGAGTTAAAAAATGGAATCTGTCCTAGTTGTTAATTAAAATATCGACTAGCCTGGAGTTAAATGAATAACCAATCAAATTTTTTTGAAAAGGAAACATACGAACCAAAAAGCAATTTTACAGTTGCTGAATTTTGTTCTGGAATTGGAGGATTTCGTTTAGGATTAGAAAAAATTGGTGGAGAAATTGTTATAGCATCAGAGATTGATAAATATGCTATTGAGACATATAAGCATTGGTTTAATGAGGACTCAGAAGGTGACTTGTTTGAATATAAAACATCTGATATTCCAGATCACGATATTTTAACAGCAGGTTTTCCATGCCAGCCATTTTCTGTCGCAGGTGTCGTATCTAACCGACACTGGGATAAAAACAAACCAGCCTCAAAAAAACAAAAGTCAGGATTTGATTACAAAGATATCAAAGAAGGAGGGGAGCAAGGACAGGTTTTTAATGGTTTACTAAGAATAATTAAAAAGAAAAGGCCTAAGGTTTTGCTTCTAGAAAATGTAAGAGGACTACTTTCCCACGATAAATGAAGAACTTGGAAAATTATTCAAGAAGACTTAAAGAGAGCAAACTATGAAGTATTTTATAAAGTTATTGATGCTGTTCACTGGGTTCCCCAACATAGAAAAAGAATTTTCATAGTTGGTTTTGATAAAAAAGAATTTGATACAAAAGAGTTTAATTTTTTTGAGTTTCCAAATGAACCAAATACAGAGCTAAAAATTTCAAGTATTTTACAAAAAAGAGTTCCAGATAAGTACACCCTTAAAGATGGAACTTGGAATTCACTTCAAACAATTAAAACTAGAAATCAAAACCTACCTAAAGGACAGAAGAAAGGGTTTGGATACTCAATCGTTGATCGTAAAGCTCCATCTAGAACACTCACTAAGAGGTACTTTAAAGATGGGGCAGAGATATTAATTCCACAAAAGAACAAAAACCCAAGAAAATTATCACCTATTGAAGCATTAAGGCTTATGGGGTTCAATGCAATTGAGGATCGATTTTTAAGTAAAGAAGAGGTTTTTACAGTATCTGACGCACAGGCTTTTAGGCAGTTAGGGAACGCAGTAGTCCCTCACGTTGTAGAAGCAGTGGGTAGAGAGATATTTAGAACGCTAGAAAAGCAATAATCGAAGTCAAATATCCTAATTAGGATAAGGATTTATTACTCTTTATAAAAAATAAAAAGTATACTTGCATATATTTTTATACCCGCTATATTTATAAGTATGTTTATAGTTTATAAAATTAATAAAGAGTATAGGAGAAATATGTATAACCATTATGACTCAGGAATAGATGAAGAGAGTCAAGGCTTTATAACGAGATGGTCACAAAGGAGATTAGAAAGGAAAATCCAGATGGAAATAATGAGAAGCCCAGAGATTTGGGCAAACAGGCCTGTTGGCTTTATCTGGGTAGGGGAAGGTGAAGATGAAGACTCTGCATGTAATTGATGTTGAGAATATATTTGGTGGCCCTTTTCAAGGAGAAGCCTTATATAACAATTGCAAAGAGCTTTATCAGCAGATTATCAATATACATAGAGAGGATGAGGTTCTTCTAGCATCAAATCCAGAACTTTTTATGAACCTACTGCACTCATGGGCTTATGACTCAGAAACAGATGAGTGGATTGGAGATTTTTCTACTTCCGATCTTTTTAATCTTAATTCTGAAATCTCTTTTGGTGATACATTAAGCATTTTTTCTAGACCAGGTAAAGATGGGGCCGATAGAATACTGAGAGAAAGAGCACTTACCAAATTAGAGAAATATGACCGTATTATCGTTGCCTCTGGGGATCACTACTTTTTAGCACTTTGTAATAAGGTCTTAGAACTAAGAAAAAAACTAGTTATTATCTCAACCCAACATGGTTTTAGCACAGCATTGAGAACAATTCCATGTGAAAAAATTACATTTGAAATTACAAGTAGAGAAAATAAAGAGAAATTCAGCTTCAAATGGAAGTCGAAGATAGGTGCAATGACGTGAGAACAGAAAGAAAGAATCTCAGGTCCAGACAAGAAGATAAGCAATTTGATCCGAATGGAAATCTTGTGGATTACAGAGTACCTAAAACTATAGACGATATAAATGATTGGTTAGATGGACCAATCAGCCCAATAGAAGTTATTGAGTGGGATAGTTCTTTATATTTTTTTGAAGAATTATCTCAACCAGAGAATATTTCACTACGGAAAAGCCTTTGGGAGAAGGTCTACGAAGAGTATGCTTCTGGAAAGAAAGTTAGCCTTTCTCCATATAAAGAGCAACTTTTTCTTAGAAAATACTGCTTCCATCCTATAGAGTCTGTAGAGTTAAAAAATTATTTTAATAGTGCATACCAGGAGTGTATGGAGAATATTGAGAAATTAATTGTGATAGAGGGTATGTCACAAATTAAGATAGATGCTGCACTTGGGCCAAGTTTTAATGTAGAGATGGCAAGGGAGGTTCTGGTAATGCTGGAGAACCCTTCTGTAGAAAATGATATACAGATAGCTAAGATTTTAAGAAGATTAAATTATCCAATACAAGCAATATTTTTTTTACAGGACCACATCGGACTAGATAAAGAGAAGATGATAGCCACTACCTCCTTACTAGCAACAACTATTGATCTATTCACTCTAGATAAGCTTCAGAAAGAAAGTATAGGTAGTAACGTTGAGAAGCATTCACCTTTTAATTCCATTGAAGAATTTGTAGATTATTTTCAGAAGGTAATGTCTCAGGATAAAGAGGATACATATATACGAAAATCTTTTGCTAGATGGATGTTGTTTGATAGTGAGTCTAGTGGTGATGAGGTACTAGATCTACAAAAATGGATTCTTGATAAAACAGCTAACGAAACCGTTGAAAGTAGAAAAATGATGGCATATCAAGTTAATAATGCCCTGACGTTAAAAGTAGTTAAGAATGAAGAATTAAAAAATGAATTAGCTACGCTAGCGAAAGACATTCTCCTAACATTAGGAGAAAGGGATCCAGAATTTTCAAGTATGGATAATACTTTTAGGCTAATCGTAAGTATAATTCGAAGACAAATTTCTAATATTCGAAAAGACACTTCCAATGGAAGACATAAGGAAGCAATAATAATTCATAAGCAAGTGGAAAAGAGAATCTTATTATTATTAGACATTCTTGAAAGACACCCTAAACACAAAGCTTACAAGGGTCGCCATAAGATGATTACTAACTTAATGAGTGAGTTAGGAGAGGTAGCGTAAGTTATGAAGCACATGTATTTATTAGGAGATAGCATTATTGATAACAAAGTATATGTTGGCCCAGGTGAGTTTTCAGTATTAGAACATCTTGAATCGTTATCAGATTTAGATTTTTCACAGCTTGCAGTAGATGGGGATACGACTGTTGATGTGCTAAATAATCAGTTAGAAAGTTTAGACAAAACCAGTGATTTTACCGTTCTCTCTATCGGTGGTAATGACTTATTAGAGCACCTTCCCCTATTGGTAGATTCTATAAACAAAAAAACTTTTTCTAGAAACCTAGAGATAATGAATGAGTTTATCGATCCTATTAAAGATAGGTATGAAAAAATTGTAGAACACCTTTCAAAAAAAGAAGGAAAGCTTCTCCTTTGCACCGTCTACAACGGAGATTTTGAAAGAGATGATGGACATGAGGATTTTATGTTCGGATTTGGTGATTTATTAAAAGGAAAACAAGAGGCTATAACAGTTATTGGAAGAGTATTTAATGATGTAGTGTACTCAACAGGAAAGAAGTTTGGTGTTGAAGTCCTTGAGCTTAGAGAGATATTTACAGAATCAATTGATTACGCAAATCCTATTGAGCCGTCTCATATTGGCGGAGGAAAGTTAGCAAAAAAAATTCTTGAATGGACTGATGCCCATGAATAACTATCAATTAATTAGAGCAGAAAAAATATGAAAGAAACGATAAACCATTTTTTTAAGAGAGTGAATTTTAGCTACTTAAATATTAGAATAGCTTTGAAATCAATCAACAAACACTTTGGCTATGGGAGATTACTTTCTTATTTCTTCATAATTCTATTCTTTACTGCATTTCTCTTGCAAACATTCACTGAAACAGTGCCCCCTGAAGCGGTTGTTCCTGAAGAAGAAGTTGTTGTTGAGCAACTTATAACTGAACGACTCAATAAGTACGTTGAAGAATGTGAAGTTTCTACTCAGATCCAACTATGTAAAGGCTTATATATAGGTAAAGGTGAAGTATGGACAGGGACTGAAACATTTTGTGAAGGAGCTTCAATAAAGACTATCTTCAAGGACGAGGTAACTTTAAAGTTCCTTATAATTGAAAATCCAGAAGAAAGATTAGCAACTGGCGTTTTTTCAAGACCTAGAGACATTAAGATTACCTTGCAGGGAACTAATCCAAACGCTACAACTTATTATTCCCAAGAGTTAGAGGACACAGACGAAGTTCAATGGTTAGAAGTTGATAACACAACTATAAAATCAATAACAATAGAAATCTTATCTGGTTACCCGCCAGAGGGCGATGGCGTCTACTGTGCAATAGATGAGATTGAATTTTATGGGTCATCAGAACATAAACCGAACAAAGGGGGTATTTTATCCACGACTTTATCGAATGAGAATGATGGTGCAGGATTAAACCCAGAAATAAATATAAATATTTGTAACAATAGTATAGGTCTCTACGAAACGGAGTCCTATCGAATTGCTTATAAGTTTCATAACAAACCAAAAAAATTCACAGTTGTGTTTACAGATTCCACAGGCGATCTCAGTATTGACCTATTGTCAGAAATAGAATCTCAAGATGAAGATATGTATGCAGGTAATGTAACTTTAGACGTGTACGCGGAAGGACTGCCTGGTGAAGATGCGTTAAAAACAAGGATTGTTGCAGAGGATATACTAGGTGGGAAATCTTATATCACATGCTCTAATGATTTGTACACAATCAATATGAGCAGTGAAGGAGATTATAAAAGAAAACACATAAGAACTCCTTTAGTAAGAGATGAGCACTACCAGACAAGTGTTAGTTTTACAGGAAAAGTATGGGAACAAGAATGGGAATCAATAGAGGATTGTGCAACCGATAAATATATACAATACGATGTAGAAGATTGGAACAATGATCTTGAGTACTACAACCTTACAGAGCCTATTACAGGAGAGGAGATTTGTTCTCTTAATGTAGAAGATTCACGTTATCGCTATGCAAAAAAATTCATCCAAAGTTTTACGTACCCAGTCCTCAATGAGGAAGATACTATTTTTACCGACCATTATTCTTTTTATGAACTACACCCTATAGGCAAATGTGCAGCAATAATTAATGATGAAATATTTAATTATGTAGAAACTACTATTACTGGTTTTCAGAGATCTTTGACTTGGAGAGATCATTGGGGAATGACTTTTACAGGTTCTTATCGACTTGTTGGGGTTAATACAGAAGAACCATATTCCCAAGAGAAGTTGATAGAAATAAGCAATGACCCTCACCACAGAAGCAAATCCCCTTGGGTGTCCGTTGGATATTCCGACAATTTCCCTGAGAGGGGGATAGGGATAGGTCATAGAAACAGTCCCCCCGAAAAAAGTTTTTACCTCTCTGAGTACGGGATGGTTGATCGCCAACCAATTAGATATGTATCATTTATTTTCCAGATATACACCTTTACTGGAGGCAACCACGGTATGTATGAATATTTAACATTTAACTATGACCTTGATGAATGTAAGAGGATATATCTTAAAGATATAATGTCAGATGAAATAATAACAAAAAGTGTTGACCAATATTTAGACACAGACGCATTATGGCTTGATTTACTAGCTAGACGAGTTGGTGATATTTGGGCTATCTCAAAAGGAACCCCGGGAGGTGTAGACCTTAAAGGGATTTCTTATGATGCGATGAGAGCAGTTTCAATAAATGAAGATGGATTAACTATATCTTTTCAGCCTTATGATCTTCAGGGTTGGGCATGGGGTTGGCCGGAGGTGAGTATTAGCTGGATTAACCTTTGGGATATCTTTACCTGGGGGAACTGGGAAGAGAGAGGGTATGTAATTTATGAAGATACGGTACTCTCAGAAGATTTGTTTGAAGACTTTTTAAAGAAAGATAACCTTATTAAATATAACTGGGTAGCTGATGAATTACTTATAGGGGCTACCCACAGCTATTCGAGGACTCGTACCTTTCTCAGAAGTCAAAGAGAATATACAATATCTGATCGCCCAATCCATAAACAAACTGAAGGAGCTGTTTATGGACTAGGCGGAGACTTTACACAGAAAGATGAAGCATTAACAAAAAGATTTGTCGAAGTGGTAAATCATATTATAGGAAAAGATTTTCTTAGCTATAGTGACAACCTAGAAGAAGTGACAGTTCCAATTAAAATTTCTGAATCGTCATGTTTAAGTGGGAATATGTGGGACTACATACTATATGGAGATGACTGTGGTTTGGCTGGGTGGTTTAGTAGCGAAGAGAATACTGTTTGGGTAGATTCGAACCTGTTTGGTAGAGAAAGAGACTCCACCTTAATTCATGAGCTTGGCCATAGCATAGGCCTCTTTCATACTTCATGTAAAGAAATTGGTTTAATGAGTATAGAGCTAGTTGAAGATGTTCTCTCATTTTCTGATTACGAAATAGCTTTGATTAAATTTCTATACTCTCCTTTAGTACTTAAAGACGAAAATGATCAGAAATATAAAGATATTGAAAAAGGAATGACCTTTGATGACCTACTTCTATTTGTTAACCAAGGATGGACTCATAGCTCATTTGATATGGAATCCGATTCTCCTTCTGAATCAGCCTCGCTGATTAGGTTGCAGTCCGAAGGCCTAAAGGACTCTCCAGAAGATGGAATATGTGTCTACCCTGATTTAGGCTCGTCGTCATAATATGAAGATAAATAAAAAAATGAAAATACTCAACAGTAGAAATACTAGAAAGTATAGTAGAAAATTCTTTAAGAATATCTTTTGTGTTTGGGCAGAGGCAAAACAAAAACTTCCTGATAAACTAGTTTGTTTTTGGTGTGAACAATTAATGGAACCAAATCCCTACTTTAATAGCCCCTTATTTTTTATGGCCTCAGTATGTGGAAGCATATTTGAAAGGCCAACACGAGGGCATTTATATTTTAATAAACTTTACAAAGATACTGTTACTGTTGAATTATGTGAGAAATGCTACTACGACTTAGATATGTTCAATAAAACTGGCCTTTGGTTTGAAGAAATAAATGTGGATGTATGAGAAGCAGTTGGAGTGTTTACGTTATAGAAACTGATATTACCGATGTTCCTAGATTTAAAGGAACCGAATTAAACAAGCCAGCAGTTTATATTGGCTCAACAAGCAGAACCATAGAAGAAAGATTTAACCAGCAAAAAGATTCTAACCATAAGCTTTCAATGAAAAAGAGTAATGGGATTCCTATAAAATTACTAGATGAGTTTCAGGCTAAATCTATACCATCTTCTGAGTTAGCTAACGATATTGAGAGATTAATCTGGTTCAAATTAAAAACTTCTGGAAACTATATTATGGTTCAAGACAAATACGCACCCTCTATGCAAAATAGAACCGATTATCTAGATGACTATCCAAATTATGGTGATTGAACTAAGTTATATATCTCTATTGCTGTATACATATGTCCAATATGCAATTACAACCAAAATTATACCAAAAGCTGCTAGGTTACAACTCACTGTGCCAGCATCACCTAAATTTGTTTGAACTCTTATTACTCTTGCGCCCCCAAAGCTACAAGTTCCTTGGCCAAAAAGGCCAAGCGCGGTATAAAGAAAATTTAGAGATACGGCAATACTTATTAAAAAACCAATCATAATACTATATTACAAAAAAAATTTTTCTCGAGCATAGAATCCTGAAAAACCCTTGTGGGCGCTAGAGGATTTGAACCTCTGACTTCTTCCTTGTAAGGGAAGCGCTCTGCCAGACTGAGCTAAGCGCCCAAATTATTTATTCGTTAATTTATGTATTAAATATATTACTCAAGTTATTTAAATACAAAAGAATTAAGAGTGTTTCTTTTTCATTTCTAAACGCAAAAACCATAGTTTTATAAAATCATTAAAATAGAAAGACCAGAATTGACCACGTATATTATTTTCTATTAATGTTGGTATATTTTTAATTTTCAACGTATTTAAGTTTTAATACAATATAGTAACTAAATATCCCTAAAACAAAAACAATAACGAACAGCTTACTGAATGTAATTAGCTCTATATTGTCTAAATAGTTTATAAAATCTTGATTGCTAGTTGGCAGTCCTAAGTTTGTTAAAAAATCAACAACACTTTGAGACCCAATAATAGAAACAAGAATTTTAAAAAATAACACACCAACTAGGCTTGTAGTAAACAATATTAAGTAACTATTTAGTTCTAAAAAAGATTTAAACACACCAGTTACATATTCAGTCTCTACATAGTTCCTAATCAGTCCAAAAGAATTTTTAATTTCCACTGTTGAAAGTTGAGTTTGTTCTGTTGTTTCAAAGAATAAAATTGACAAATTAGAGAATATTGACATCACTAAAGCGTAATTTAACAAATTTTTAAATCTACCCTTGTCCTTATAGTCAAAGTAAATAAGAATACACAAAGGGACTAAAGAAAATAAGTATCTAAATCCATAAGAAGCCGCAGTGGATTTCCAAATATATATAATTGCAAAATTTTGTGCAAAACATAAAAGCAAAAATAGATTATAAAGTTTATGCATATTTTTAAAGTCAAATAAAATGAGGAATAATCCAGCAAAAATAATGGGTGATATCCAAAATATTCCAAATTCATTACCAAAGAAAACCTTAAAAGAAGTTTCAAATATATCTACAACTAAAGTGAGGAAATTATTTTCTTTATAAATTACATCGTTTAGGGTTACATTCGTACCATAAATTTCTTGTGGATTAAATATGATTTTTCCATAGATTTTATTAGAAAGATATGTAAATAGGTACATTGAAAATAAACTAGAACCAATAAAGTAATGATTCTTCAATATTGAAAAAGTTTTCCCAAGTCTAGTCCTCACTAGATTTTTGATTATTAGGGGTATAAAAAAAATATAAAAGTTAGACATTCTGACCAAAAATGCTAGCAATAAAGATAATGGGAGTAAAATTCCTGAAACTTTATTTTCATATTTGTAAAATTTAATTGAATTCCATATTATCAAACTAATTGTAAACATTTCAAAAACGTGAGTCATGCTGAAACGTTCAAAAGCAAAGTAAGTTATTCCTGAACCACTTATTAAAGTTAATAATAAATATTTGTTCGCATGAATATTTAATTTTGATAATGATTTAAAAAGAAGTGTGTAGCTAAAAAAAAAGTAAAAAATTGGTGACATAGAATAAAGTAAGAGTTTGTAATTTAAGATATCACTCTCTTGATTTATATTGAGTACATTATCTACTATATTTCCAACAAAAATAAAGGGAGAGGATAATATTCCTGAACCAGGAAAACCTACAGGTGCAATTTTGTCTTTATACCTAAATACAAAAGGATGATAATCTGGTAATTGGTTTGTGTAATCAAAATCTCTATCTATTGCTATAGTTTCGGCGTGAGAAAAGTAGGAAAAGTCATCAGAGCAACACTCTACCGTGTTTTTAAATCGAAAATCTATTCTAAAAAATAAACAAAAAATAATAAATAGCAATAAGACGGATGCTATCTTTTTCTTTTTTGTCATAACTATTATATTTTTATACTTACTCCGATATTAAGCTTAACTGTATATGTTTGGAATTTTTGGATATTTCAACTTAGTTGATAGATGGAAAACATAAAAATGAAAAATAAAGTTGCAATAGGAGTTTTAGCTTACAATGAAGAATTGCATATTGAACAAGTTCTTAATGACATATGCCAGCTTGAAGTTCCTATTTTCGTAATTAATGATTCTAGTACAGATGGAACTTCAGATATATTAAAAAATTTAGAGAAAAAGTTAGATTTTAATGTTATTGAAAATGATAAAAATATAGGTGCTGGTAGTTCTACTTTAAAACTTTTAGAAACTGTAAAATCT
>PAZD01000057.1 GCA_002715405.1 Acidimicrobiaceae bacterium | reverse complement strand
AGCAGATGCTCCAGCAGATGCTCCAGCAGATGCTCCAGCAGATGCTCCAGCAGATGCTCCAGCAGATGCTCCAGCAGATGCTCCCGCAGATGCTCCAGCAGATCAAAACCCTGTCCTTGAAACATTAGGTGGTGTGGAGGAGACTGCTAGAGCAGCTACTCCGGGAGCAGTTGATACTTTTTCAAAAGATCAAAGTGAATATGAAATATTAAGAGATAAAGCTAGAACGAAAAAGGAGGGGGGTACGAAGGAAGGTGAAAAAAAAGATGATCCCGTAGCCTTTGGGGATACAATTGAAGGTGATGGTACAGTAACAGGGAAAAAAACAACAGAAGATAAAAATTTTGAAGAAAAAACCATCAAATTAGAACCAATGGAAGATATATTCAGAATGGGTCCCTATGATAGTTTATGTTTATCAAAAGAAAAAGACAAGAATATTGAACTAGCAAAAGATGAAGATCTAAAAACACTCTTCGGTGTTCAACTACCTCTTAAAATAGCCAATACTCAGGATGATGTCCTTACTGGTCCAAGTGTTGATGGGGATCAAGATTCTCCACAACGTCTTGCGATGATGGCAAATAATAAATATAGTTTTGAATGTTGTACCAAAAGTCCATTCACGACAAATACAGGATGTGTCTGTCTTTCAGAAAAACAAAAAAATTTCCTAAGGACAAGAGGATTAAATAAATCGGCACCAGATATATAATCATTTACCTAATAATCGTTGATGAATCCTATCATATGTTTGGAATGATTTTTCTTCGAAATCTTTTAATCTTTGTAACCTTAACTCTTCTGCCTTTTCTTCTTCTTTTAGTTTTAATGCTTCTTTCCTTTGATCATCCTCAGATAGTTCATAAGATATATTTTTACGAATTCATTTCTGTGTATGAATATCTTTTGCTCTCCCCCTTGTATCAACGGAATTTACATCAATTAATAAAGTATTTGTATAAGCATCCCTATAGTCACGATAAACTAAACCTCCGCTACTTTCACCACTAAAATCTTTAATTTCTCCTTCACCTAAGACCATAATTGAATCTTTCCCTTTGTAAGAGATATCAACATTTGGTTCATCATACTTTACAAGTTGATCACTAATCTTCTTTTGTTGTGTTTGTTTTTGTTTCTGAAATTCTTCTTCAAATCTTTCTTTATTAAAGTTCCCTTGAAATATATCTTTAGGACCACCTTCATCTACTTGATTTTCCTTGATCCACGATGTATATCCTTTGTCATGGACTTGTTCAATTCGATTTTCATCATAAATTTGATTAAAAATGTTTGAATCAAACTTTTTCGATAGATCTTGGTGGATAGTTATATCTTCTTTTTGTTCCTTCATAAAACCATCACTATTTTCTTTTAGTTCATGGTGTTCATGATTATTATTTTTATTCTGAAGTTTTTTAAATAGTACATTGAATGATAATGTCACAATCTGAAATTTTTCTTCTGTCCCTCCTCGATCAGGATGTGTTTGTAATGCCATTTTTAAGTATGCTTTCTTTAAACTATTCTCATCATATTGTTTCCCAATACCAAGTACTTTGTAAGGATCTAATTTAGGACGATTACTTGATTCTTTAATATGTTGTGATGGAAATTGTTGTGATGGAAATTGTTGTGATGGAAATTGTTGTGATGGAAATTGTTGTGATGGAAATTGTTGTGATGGATTTTGTTGATTCATTTCCGATAACTTTCTGATTTGTTCTTGTTGTGCTTTAATTATTCTTTTCTGTTCTTCAATATATTTATCATTCTTACCAGGTTCAGCTGATGAGCTCTCTACATTCCCCATTATTAAAAAGAGTATATAAAAAAATTAATTATCTAACATAATATTATACTATGGTTTGTGGAGCTTGTATTGCAGCAGGTACGGCGGCCGGGACGGGGCCAATTGGATTATTAGCAATTCCAGGGTTATTTGCGATTGGAAAATTTGTGAAACATTCCAAAAAAAGAAAGAAACCATCTTCAAAGAAACCATCTTCAAAGAAACCATCTTCAAAAAAGAAGAAGAAACTAAAAGGAGGGGGAGGGACATGTTCGGATTGCTATGATGAAGAATGTAGTAAATGTGAAATGAAGAGATTAGATGAAGAGAAAGAAAGGATTCAAGAAATAAATAGATATTTAGAGGATGTATTTGAAAAAGATGCCATCAAATATTTACAAAAAATTCAAGAGGAAACAATTGATCCATGTCGATCTTTAATTAAAGAAGTTCAAGATCATGCAAATAAAAAAATTAAGTTTCTGGATGATGAAGGGGAATTATCATATTCGGACTTCAATCTTATTAAAGAATATATTCAAGAAATCAATCAAGTTGTACTTGACTCTTCAAGTAAATGCTTAGAAGATGGAGAGAATAATATTAATAATTTAAAGTCTAATCTTCGATATAATAGAATCACTAAAGATCAAGTAATTGATATGTTGAATGATCCATCATTTATTCCTAAAAGTTGTATTGTATGTGGAGAAAGATTTGATCTTGAAAAAGAAAAAAATGATAAATCAATTGCGGGAAGGAAGAGGACAAAAACACCTCGTATTGATCGAGAATTACAGGATCAATTAGTTCCTATTGCCCCTTATCGAGGAGACCTTCTTCCATTAGATAAAAAAAGGTCAAATAAGTTAACAAAGAAAAAGAAAACATCACTATCTTCAACTCGCAGAAGTAGAAGAGGTAAACCTGATCCAACGAAAGGTCATAAAAGTGTGGGTGATGTTGAACTTTTGAACTGGAGAGTTCATCAAATTATGAGAAGTAAAAAACTCGCTGCTCAAAAAGGAAAGAAAAAAATAAAGTTACCAAAGAAACAAAAAACAATTAAAAGGAAAGAGAAAAAAGAAAAAAAGAAGAAAGGAAAAAAGAAGAAAAGAGAAAGGAAAAAGAAGAATAATTAAACAATAATTAAACAATATAAGTTACATCCTCTGAGAAGGTTCCACATATCCCATACCAAGATAATCAAAGATATCTTTTTCCTCCCTAAATACATGATCTACCTTCTTTTTTGTCTCTGAATCTTTCAGACTATATTCATTGATTGTCATTCCTTTTTCAAGGATAAGAGATCTCATCATCTTGTTGAAATCTCCTGATCCAGTGAAATACAACACCGCAAATGGATATTCGTCAGGTGTTGTATACATAATGTCAATCCTCCTCGCAACACCGCTACAGCGATGACGACAGACACCATTATACTTCTTTGTTCCAAGTGCTAGCTCATCTACCAAATAACCAAGTGATTTTAGCTTATTGATATATCGTGTGAAAACATCCTTTTTAGTTGCTTTTAGAAGGACATCAATATCACCACTTTCTTCTTTCTTTCTACGATAAGAACCTGCGATCGTCAACTCAGCATTCTTATCAATACTTTTCAAGGTGCTCTTCAAAAACTGCTCGTGTTTCACAATTTCTTGTCTTGGAATTTTTTGTACAAAATCTTCATAATATTGTAGACCCAAGAGCTGCTTGTCATTCAAGCCAGCATCTCCAACACGGATATCTTGAATCGTTTTGAATCCCATCTTCACAAGTTCATTTGCTTTCTTGGGACCTACTCCATGGATATCCATAAATTGAATCCTTGGATCTTCGTATTCTTCGAGAGCATCATATTGTGGACAGGTTCCAGTCTTAAGAATAGTATCAATTTTCTGATAGATACTTTTTCCAATACCTTTGACTGCGATAATATTTTGCTCCGTAAGAGAGCTATCATCATCAAACTTCTTCAGTGCATTTACTGCTTTGAAGTATGAGTTTGCTTTGAATGATTCTCCATTTGCTTTTTCGTTGTTGCCCAAAGCAGAAAGGATTTTGATAAGATGATCCCTCTTCTCGATCGAAGATTGTTCAACTTCATCCTTCAGGACAACATCGTCTCTAATTCGCATATAGCGAGCGAAACGAGGTTTTCCTTTGTTTGTCTTTCCAGAATGTTCAATTGTGATCAATGTTCCAATGGGATGAGTGACTTTGTAGTTCTCACGAACTTCATCATCCATTCCCGAAACAGTGAATTCATGATTCTCATCCTTATCGATCAAATGATAAGTATCCATATTGATCAAAGGCTTACAAACAAATCCACCAAGCATCCCCTTGTACTTACCCTTTCCCGGGGAATAATCTATGATGATCGCTTCTTCATCAAAGACTGGCTTGATCTTCAACATATAGTTTGATCGTCCATTCTCATAGAATGAGTTTGGACACTTGATCATCCCACCTTCTCCGCCGTTCTTGATGATCTTGTTATACATCTCCATCATATGTTCTTCAGACTTAACGACCTTCTGATCTGCGAAAACCAAAGGACATTCCAAACTACAATATGGTTCTGGATAGTCCTTACGGATGATATTCCACCTCTTCCGACTCTGAGAGACAACTTCCTTCAACTCCTTAATCCTTTCCTTGAAAGGTCCAGGATGATCTGGCATATCATAAACGATGTATTTAACATCACACCACTCTTCTGGTTCTGGTTCTTTCTTCCTTACAACTCCCATCGCTTCGAAATTCTCACGACCAACCCAAAGTTCTCCATCTAGTTTCACCTTAGGAGGCATTGCTCTTATAAACCACTCAACCGAATGAAACTCCTTCTGACTCCTTGAAAGGAACTTTTTGAGCTCGGCAACCCATATCGCACGATATCCATCATACTTCTCCGAAAACAACCACCAAAGAGGTGGAAGACAATTCGGATCAGCACGAGGAGGGTTCATCCCTTTCTCCCAGTCTTTCGCGAGCATAACGGCTTCACTCATCCTTTCAGTTACCTTTCACTTATCTTTAATGTTATTGTATCTTTAATTATTTATCTTTAATTGTTTATATTCATCAATTCAAATTTGATTCGAGATTATATTCTTTCTTCATGAGCTAAGAATAAAATGGGTGCGTGTAGTCATTGTGGGATATTAGGGCATAATTATGTTCGTTGTCCCGAATTATCAAGAGAACAAATCAATGCTATGAAACAAAAAAAGAAAGAAGAAAAATTAGCAGCAGAACAAAGAAGACAAGCAAGAAGGGAAAGACAACAACAACAACAACAACAACAACAACAACAACAACAACAACAACAACAACAACGTCAAACTGGTATTCTCCCTTTCCAAGAACCAAATGTGGAACATGTTCCAGTAGAAGTAAGGTCTCAATATGAAGTTATTAATGCGACTGATCATGAAATAGTATGTTACTCTGCTGATAATGATAAAGATCAGTTACAAAGATTCTTATATATTGGTTCACATACTAGCAGCACATTTACATGTTTTAAAAACAAGCATAAGATCTCTATTATTCCTTCAATTGAAGTTTTGAATGAGGTACATCATGGTGATGGGGCCCCACATGCGAAGGAAACAATTAACATCCCTCATGAGTATACGACATTCTTTGATATGGAAATGAAAGATTTTGATGGATCAACCATAGTCATAGATACGAAATACGATCCTCCAAAGAAGGAAATTGATGAATGGAAAGAAACTGCTTTAAAGTCTTATTATATTCTTAAGCAAATTGAAGAATTGACATCAGTTAAAAAGAATGATGAAATTATAATTCATGAAAGATATGAACCTATTTCAGCATTCATTGATGTTATTCAGGATATTAAGATACCGAATTCATGTACAGAAGTTGATAAAGAAAGAGCAGGTATTCCATCAGCCCTTACAAATATAACTTAAATCTTCATATTTACTTTAATATCATGTATATCGCGTTTTATATGTGACATATCATTTGTTAGTATTGTTAATTTTTGATTCATATCATTCATCGCATCTGAATTAGTTCGATGTGTTTTTTCTTGAGCCTGAACTTTGAAACCTAGTGTCTCAAGCCTTTCAGATTGTTTTCCAATCTGAAATACGATTCCCCCGGTTGTAACACATGCTGCTATTATTGGAGCTAAATGCTGAAAGTTTACACTCATAAATTATATCTGACTTACTTAATCAAATATTTTTATTTAAAAATAAAATCTTTTTATTAGTAAATGATATATCGTTATCTAGGGCTTTTTATAGGTTTCTTATCAACATATATATGTGTTAATCATAATAGGAAGATTAATGATTTAAGACTTGATGTTGATAAGATCAATCAAATTATCAATCGGCAAATATCATTTGATGAAAAAGTGGAGATAATTTCCCCTTTAAATACAGAAAGAAGGGAAGAAAAATTAGATTCTAAGAATGATGACATCAATATTGTGAATCAAATTATAAACTTACTTGAAATGAATCAGGATAATTTTAAAGAAGATGAAATAAAACGAATTAATGATAAAGTCAATGAATGTTATCAAAATGATAATCAGGAAGAGGGTAATGATGATAGTAGTAAAGATAGTTCATATGATAATTTAATGGTATTAATACCTGGTTCACCATCTAGTACATGATTTCCTTTGATAGATCGACATTATTACCTATCCCTTCAGTGGGATGTCTTTCAGAGTTAAATGGTTTTTTTCGAATTTCAAACCTTGAATTATCATGAATTACTAGAATCTGAATTTGACGATATTTATCTTCATTACAATTTGAATGTTTACCGAATGCTCTTGACATACCCACATCAATTCTCCATAGACGATTATTATAGATTGAGTTTAGATATTTATTATCCATAAATTGAGGAGTATGTGCGATTACGATACCTTTAATAGGTGCTAAGAGTTTATTTCTTTGATTAATTATTTGTAATAATTCATTAAAAGAACTTTCTGTATTTTCATCTTCATCATCTTCCGCATAAATACGACACCAAAAAGGTGACATATCATCATCGTCTCTAAATATTTCATCAAAGATACTATCTTCTGTTTCTGAAGATTGTTTACACATCCATTTACCGACAACATGGTTCATTTCAGAGATAGTATATTTTCTAGCTAGATCTCGACTGATTCCTCCATGGACAAAGAGCATATTCCCGATTGTAATGATTGATTTTTTTTTAATCGAATATAGTTTTGCCATATTACTTCCTCTTTCAAATGCTTTTGTTCGATGATAGTATCCCATTGGGTAACCATCATCTGTATATTTTTTGTTTCTATCCTTTAAGGGGACAAATTCTAAGAATTCTTTTGGAGATACATATCGAAAATCTTTATCAACGTTCATTATTTCATGATTACCAAGTAATCCTAGAAACCTACCACCATGTTTCCTTGCTTCATCATCTAATCGAAGTAGTAATTTAATAATCGTAACATTATTACCTTCATCTTCATAGACATCGGAATAATCTTTAATACAATTTTTTTCCCATTCATCAGGACGACAACGATCAATTTGATCACCTAATTGTATTACCCATGTAGATCCTCCAGACCAATGTATATCTTGAACATTTTTTTCGGTTGATGTTTGTGGTATCACTTCAGCTAATTTAAGAGCAATGATAGTAACTCTTAAATCACCATGTAGATCTCCGATCGCAATAAGTTTTTTGACAGCTGGATACATACCAATTAAATCATATTTAGGATCTAGAGATTGAATTTCATTTGTAACTTCTTTTTGTGAATTCTCTTTTACTTCCATTTTCTTATGGGTATCGATTGCTTGAACTTTTTCAATATTTGTGACTGGTTCTGACATTCTTCGAGTAATTGTTGGTCTTGGTGGACCATTGCGATTGGAATATTGGATTGAATTTTTTTGAATATTTCCTGATACAGACATTCTACGATTCACTGAAACAGATTTAACATCTTTATTTCTTTGTCCATAATTTTTGAATTTATTCTCTAGATATTTACGTATTAAGTTTAAAAGATCTTTTCTTGTTGATTTTGATATTTCATGAGATTCAATTAATTTATATTTTAGACATAGTGTGATTAATTCTTTATCATTTAATCGATTAAAATCAATATCATTTAACTTCATAATGTATTAAGTAATGAAATATATTTTTTGTTTTAAACTCGTTTTTTTCGTCTTTGATTTGTTCTCTTCTTTTTGATATTATTTTTTCTTCTTTTATCTGTTCTCTTCTTTCTGATATTATTTTTTCTTCTTTGATCTGTTCCCTTCTTTCTGATATTATTTTTATCCCTTTTATTTACCTTATCAAATTTTCTTATCAGAGCATAAAATTCTTTATAAGCACGTTCAATTGATATTCTCTCACTTGAGAGAGGATGGACCATCTTTTGAAATAACATATAGAATGAAGATATCATTTCACTACCTTCATATGGATAAGGTATATTTGTATCTAAAAACAATAATGGGATAAGTATACCAAGACTATATACATCGATTTTCTGGATCATTTCTTTTTCATTAATTTCTTTGGATTGTATTTTCCTGACGAGTAATTCATAGGTTTCATAATAATCATAATTAAAGATATAACAAATTGCTTTTAATTCATCTTTATGATATCTTTCATCTATTTTATCTAATTCATTTTCTAGTTCTGTTATACTTGCATAGAATAAGATATATTCTAATGGATAGAAGACATAGATACGTGATGTATTAAATTCTCTGATCGATCGATTCTTAAAGTGTTTATTATTTGATAGGGTACCTGATAATCCAAAATCAATCAATTTAAATTTATTATCATCGAGTACGATATTATTGTATTTTATATCATTGTGAATTATTCCTTTTTTATTAAGATTTTTAATTCCTAGATATAATGGTTTTAACATTTTCATCATGTTAATAAATTCCTTTTCTAGTTCTTCCTTTGACATTGATTGATTGAATTTATCTCTAAAATAATGATCAGATGTAATTCCACCATAATTACCAACCATCATATAACTTTGATCATTAAAATTATCATATTCATAACTTGTATCATCTAAACAATCATGAATACCTTGTTTATCATATTGAATCATTTCATTAATTGAGGGGGGATTACATACTTTATCATATATTAATGCCCAGTTTTTATAACCTCGAATCTCTCTTACTAATTTATTAATTTTGAATTCATTTTTACTTTGTTTTTCCGATTCTTCATGATAAATGACTTTTGATATTTTATCATCATGTATATCTCTTTTACCTTCATTATCACAAGGTATATTAGGATAAAATATACAACTACTTGATCCTGTACCTATTAATTCTCCACCCTTCATAATTATAATATATATATATATATAATATATAATATATATTATGGATCAATTCGATTCAATAAAAAAAATAGTTAAGGAATCAAAATCATATGAAGAATTATATAATATACCATGGAAGCTTTATCATTCATCAAAATTATTAAGTAAGTATTATAAAAATATATCAATTGGTATTTTTAATATTCCATGTGGAGGTTTTGGAGATATAATCCTTACAAAAACATTTAATGATTATTTAATTGAATGGTATCCTACCGCAAAGGTTAGGATATGTACAACTAGTCCTCAAAAGTATAATTTAATAGGTATTACCGATAATCTAATAAAACTAGAAAGAAAGGATGGTGTTAATTATGACGATGGGGAATGTAGTCCATTTGATAAATTAAAGGTAAAAAATATACCACGATTTGATATTATGTTTGTCGTTCCAATTATTAATAAACCATTTAATTATAATCAATTTAAGAAATTAATTCCCTATTCAACATATTTTAATACATTTACAATGAGTGAATATAATGGAGAGTTTCCACCCTATACATTACCAATTGGTGTTGGAGATGAAAATTTAGGAATATTATTTAATAATTTTAAATATAAACAACAAGATTTAATCAAAAAACCATATGCTCTTGTTTATATTCAGCCATCACCATCATGGGGTGTTCATGCAAGGTATTGTTTCCTTTCATATCTTGAGATGATATGTAACAAATACTCAAAACGATATCGATTGTTTCAAATAATTATTCCTGAATGGATACATGAAGATATTAATTATGATAATCAATTCTATCTTAAAATAAAAAAAATTGTTGAAAAATATTATAAAAATTTATCAATCGTTTATCCAGATGATGAAGTTATTCTTTTTGAAGATAATACAAATAAATCTAAACTAACACTACGTGGAGATATACTTCCTCAAAAAAGGGAAATATTTATCTCCCTCATGAAAGATAGTGTAAATGATATCTTAGTAACAGGTGATCAAAGTTTAACTGATATTATTTCATGTTGTAAATATAAGATTGTTTGGTATCAAATTGCTCCGTGGAAACAAGGATTGGCTAAGAAATTATCTGAACATCTACCAAATCAATATTTTAAATCATATAGGACTTCATGTGGAACATTAGATTCTATTAACCTAAATATCAATTGGAAAGTATTTATGGAAAAATATGACTTTCGAAAAAAAGGGAAAAAAAGAATTAATTCAATTATCATTGCTAATTATCATCAAAAAAAAAATAAATTATTTTTTAATCAGCTATTAGAAATAATACAAAAATCAAGGAAAAATACAATGGTCTTAAATAAATTACGAACATTACAAACTATAAAGAAAAAAAGAAAAACAAAACGAAGAAAGAAAAAAAATAGCAAAAGCAAAAGCAAAAGCAAAAAATAAAATATAATTCATATTATATATATGTCTGATTGTAGCTTTTGTCAATATAGATTAAAAGAAGATGATAATACAAATCAAACCTGTTCTAAATGGGTTAATAATGATGATCAAGATATACCTTGTAAACCAAGTGGTAAAGAATTCGGTGATAGTCCAAATGATAGTTCTGATAATTGCTCAAAAGTTGAATGTCCTAGTCATTGTCAATATCCTTATCCAAAAGAAATTTATAATAGTGATGCGGCTAATTCGGATTTATATGGTACTAATTCCTATCCACTTCTTAAAGAGATAAAAGATGATCCGGATCGATTTAATAAGTTTATCAGTGATACAACAAATGATACCTATCTTAAAGAAGAGATTAAAACCTATAATAAAGATAATATACCAGCAAATTTAAATTTAAAGTGTGGAGATCTTATTACTCCTGGACAAGACGATTCAATTAATTTTCCATCTCTTCCAACTGAGATTCAATTGAAGGAAGCAATTGATCAGAATATTGAGATAGAAAATATTGGAATCGATTGGGGTTCAATTAAAGAAACGAATAAATTAAGAGAACTCTATAATGATCAAATAAATGGGACAAATCAAACAGTAACAATTAATAATTATACGATTCCTCTTTCCAATGAAGGAATTGAACTCGAATGGTGGGATAAAACATATACTAATGATCAACTTAAACTCGCAATTCCTGAAAATATTAGAGAATATCAAGATCTTAATGTAATTCATCAAACTACAGGTGGAATACTAAATTATGTATTGAATGATCATAATGTCAATACCATGGTAGTTGAAGAAGTTTATGATTGGCTAAAAAAAAGAAGAATAGGTATTGATAATAATATTCGTGAAGAACTCAAAGGTTCAAAGAAAAAGTTCTCCATGGCCCAATTTTTTGGTATTACCTCCGATGAGGCAACAAATATAGAATTCGAACAATGTATTAACCGAATTATGATTACAGAACATGACGATGATGATTATCTTAAGAGAATTAATACATATACTCACTTATCTGAATTAGGTAATCCGAAGAATCGTAAAGATCTACTTTATGTTGAAGCAAAAATTATTAAATTTATTATCATTAATCCTAAGTCCCTTTCAAAATGTTTTGATATTGTTTATATCACTGATAAAATATGTAAAAAAGGTCTCTCATCAAGTGCGATTGAAATGTTGGGATATTTCTTAAAACTGAATACAAATAACATCGAGAATGATAAATATAAAGATAATATGAGAATTATATCAAATCGTTTATTGAAGTATTTACCAGATATTATTAAAAAGATTATTGAAATCGCAGAGTATTATGAAAATAAAACATGCAATCATAATTTAACAAAAAATACAATCCTGCTTAAAGAAATCTATACAAATTTGTTTGAAAAAAATAATCGTTTATCTTTTGAATATCCTGACTTAGGTATAATTGAATTTTTTCAAGACTTCCAAAGGAATATTTTCACAAAATCAGTCTTACTCATATTTATCGCATTTATTATAACTCAATTTATAGGATTATTCAGTATACAATATAACATTAATAAATAAATCCTTTCATCTCATAAAATTTTTTTTTATGTTCATCTAATTTTTTATCTTCATTAATATGATTGATCAGATAGTAATAAAATAATATATCATTATTTAAATCATGGTTCATAATAATAATTTTCCCATCTTTTTTATATATTTTTTTTAACATACTAGTATATATATATAACAATAATTATGAATAAAACGCTTAAATACATATTCCTATTATTTCTAATATCATATGTAATTTCAGAACTATGTTGTTTAGAATATAATATTAAAGAAGGATATTCAGGTTTTATTAATAAATATGAAATGGTATCAGATCCTACAAAGGCAGGATCAATTGAAATTATTGATACAAGGTTTAATAATAAAAATGATCTAACCAATTTACTTTCAACTCGATTACTAAGGTATAATGATATTGTCGCAAATCCTCATATGACAGGTTCAATCTATCTACATGAGGAACAAAATGATATTAAGAAAGAAAAAAAAGAGAAAAAAGAGAAAAAAGAGAGAAAAGAGAAAAAGAAATATCCACAATATCGTTTTCAAAAGGCCCCTTCAAATCTTGCTCCTTATGAGGTAATATTACCAAAAAAATTTCAACCCGAACAGGTTAAATATGTTGATCAAAGAGAAGAAATTGTTAGTAATCTTAATCAACCCGAAAAAAAAGATTTTAAAGATCAAAAAGATCTAGAAAAAGTAAAAGAACGATCTAAATTAGGTAGAGAGATCGTCTCTGAAAATGATTGTCAAGGTGTATGGTCTGAATGGAAATTAGATAACTGCGGTAAAGAAGATAACTTCTGTGGTATTAAATCAAAAGTATACAAAATCTCAAAGGTAGAAGTTAGTAATGAAAAAGGTGATGGAAGACCCTGTCCCTATAAAGATGGGACAATTAAATATGCATATTGTAAAGGTTCTAATAATGTAGATCGTTGTGGATATCAACAAAATTTATGTAATTGTAGACTTAATGAAGATAGTATGGTTTTAGTCGATGGAGAAGAATTATATGATCTATCCTCTGAGAATCCATCTGAGATTTCTGAAGATTGTAACCAAGAATGTTTGAATGAGATTAGGCTACTAAAAAATAGAATTCGCGATAATATAGAATCAGATAGTATGGATAAAGTTGATTCGGATTATCAAAAACTAAAAACTTTAATGCCAAATGTCTTTAATAAAAAGAAATGTAATCTTTCAAAAGATATTGATTGTAATTGTCCAGAAGGTTATACATTCTCAAGAAAAGATATTGAAGATATATGTAGACTAGAACCAGGTATTGATTGCTCTATTAAATATCCAAAATGTATATATACAGAACCAAATGAAAATGGTCAAGGAGAAAAATGTGAAAAACCTCCTCTATTAAATGAAACATCCAGAAGGGATTTTTATAAAAAATATGTTACAGAACAAGGTAAATGTATCAAAAAACGTTGTACTTGTCCAAATGGAACCCCGGTTAAAAGTGATATCTGTCCTTACAATGAAGCCTATAAATGTAATATGTTACGATGTGATGATACCTTTATTATGGAATATAATAATGAGAAAAAAAGAAATGAATGTGTTAAAAAAGGAGATAAAACAAATTGTCCTTTTGGAACTCCAAGTAATGTCGATAGTTCATTATCTGGAAATCATATCGGTTGTAATACATGTTCGAGTGGATATTCGATTGAAGAGGATAAAGAAAAATGTAAGGAATTATATCTTACTGAAGAAGGAGGAAATAATTTTCTATGGTTAGAAAATAAATCAAAATGCTGTATTCAAGATTTCTCATCATGTAATCTATCCATTCTTCCAGGTAATATAGAACTTAAAAATACACTAAATTCAAAATGTAAACAAGAAGGTAGTGTATGGGATTGTCAAAGTGCTTTCAAATGTAAAGATGGTTTGACATTTAAACCAAATGAAACAAATAAAACAGATACTGAACTCAGATTTATAGGATGTAAGGAACAAGAAGATGGATCAACTCCAATACAATTTAATGGAAGTTGTATCGATGTTGGATGTATTGTCGGTCCAGTAGGGATTAAAGATATCTATGAAATTCCACCCCATCATGAATGTCGGTCAAATCAAACAAATTGTGGCCTTCCAAACCTTAAGTGTAAGAAACAAGGATACAAAGTTGATGGTATTCAACCAAGTATTTTTTGTCGTACTCCAAGATATGTTAAACATGATTACAATTATGAAGAAGATATGGATTATGTCACCGCATCGGGTTGTGAATTTCGAGTGATGGGTAAGGTAACAAAAGATTTTACCGCAGAATCAAGGAATATGTTATCTCTTTATGTTAATCAAAAGGTTATTATCCTATCCCAAGAAGGTGATAATTATAAAGGATTTGTTACCACATCTCCAAATAGTATTGGTCTATTTCCAAAAAATATTATCGAAATTATCGGAGAAATTAATAGAGATCTAGAACTTGAATTATACACTCTCGAACGACAACAACTTATCCAAAGAGCTCAAGAAGAAGGTATTCCAAATGAAGAAGTACGTAATATAAATGATGAAGATAATTTAAGATCACTTATCATTCAAAAAATAATTGAAAAAGAATCTCTCCAAAAATTAAGGGAATCAAGGGAAAGATCCGAAAATTTACAAACCACACTTGAAGATCAAAGAAGTAGAGAAGAAAGTCAAGCAAACACTCGACGGACAAGGCAAGAAGGAAATTACTCTCAAGAGTGGATTAGAGAACAAAGGGGTTCTCGATAAATATATTCATAGAAATATAATATTTAAACATATAACTATAATTCTATATAGGTTCATCATTATGTTTGTTCTTAATAAACAAACAATCGAGAAACAAGATTTCTCAATCTTTTTAAGAGATTTAGCATCAACACTTAATATTAATCTTAAACATATGATTGAAGATAATATTAAAGATAGTACAACTACTATCAAAAAAAATAAAGATTACAATAAAAAAAAAAAAATTGTTCCTAAAAAAAAGGACATCATCATACAAGAACAAAACAAAAAAAGAGAAAAATCAAGGATTGATAATGATTTAAAGAAAATAGAGTTCCTTTCTAAATCATTTGATCATAAAAATCCATTTGAACCTCTTCAAAAATTATCGACAAATGAAGGGAAACTACAATGGAAACTCAATCTTCTTGAAGAATTCTGGAAAAATAAAAAGAAGTATATAAACTTTATCATACTTTTATACTTTGAACTTAAAGATACAGATTGTAAGTTACTTCCTAAGGTTGAGAAAATTATCTTAAATTATGATTGTAAATTATTCATGATGAAGGAACTTGGTCATATGTTACCTCCTCTCAATCAATGGGAAAGATCGTTCAGAAAGTTTGATGATTGGCAGGAAAAAACGATTCGTTTAATTCATAATAAAGAAAATATTATTGTTAAAGCNCCTACTTCATCAGGTAAATCATTCATTGCTATGGCGGCGGGTATCCTACATAAAAAGGTATTATATATATGTCCTGCGAAGCCAGTTGTTTATCAAGTTGGTTCTCATTTTACACACATGGGTTATAGAGTTCATTTTTTAGTGGATAATCTTTCACATTATTCATACGATTCAAGAACAAATATTTTTATTGGAACCCCAAAAGAAATTGAAACAAATATTATTAAGATCGGTACACATTTTGATTATGTCGTATATGATGAAATTCATAATCTTAATAAAGAAGATGATGGTGATTCATATGAAAATTTAATTAAGTTAATCAAATGTCCATTCTTAGCTCTCTCAGCAACAATTGAAAATATAACTGATTTACAAACTTTTTTTGGAAAGATATATGAAAATCGGAAGATTCATTTGATTGAATATGAACAAAGATTCATTAATCATCAAAGGTGGATATGGAAGGATAAACTAATTAAATTACATCCATTATGTGCATATAATTCAATTGAAGATATAAATAATAATATCTCCTTTACTCCAAATGATTGCTCTACATTATGGGAATGTATTGATACTACCTTTGAGGCTATCGATCAAGATACTGATTTACTGGATGGATGTTCTCCTGATGAGTATTTTCAAGAAGATAGATTATTATCATTGGATGATTGTAAAGAATATGAATATTTCTTAAAAGATAAATTAAAGGAATGGAATGAAAATTATCCAGATAAGGTTCAATTAATTCTTGATTCATTTAAAGAAGAACCCTGTCAATCAGATAATAGTAATAATATTATTGACTTTATAAAATCAGCGAGGGATAATGATATGTTTCCTATGATAATGTTCCACACAAATGAATTAATATGTAAATCTATATTTTATAACTTATATGAATCCCTGAATGAAAAANAACTTGAAGAATTTCCCTATCATTATGAGATCCTTGAAAAGAAAGAAGAATTATATCAATCATATAGACAAAAAAGAGATACATTTAAAGATGGAATTAAGGTTAAATCAACAAATCCTGAGTATGAAATTAAAGAGAAATTAATAGTATTCGATCGTAAGGAGAAAGATAATTATATCTTTACTATGAATTGTTTCTTCGAACAAAAAATGAATCAAATAAAAAATAATACAATTGAGGATCAAAAAAAAAAGAAACAAATTAATAATCTTAAGAAAGAAATAAATCACTTTCTCCAAAATCCAGACTTTCATTCTCATGATATCTTTCAAAAACATAAGGATTTTATTTTTACAAATTCATGTGAACCAATGTCAGGAGATACAATCAGAAATGTAAGGAGGGAAATACTAAAAACGCTTGGTATTAAAATTCCATACGAAAGTCCACTCTTTCAACTCCTAAAAAGAGGGATTGGAATCTATATTGAAAATATGCCAGATGAATATAATTGGATTCTTCAAAAACTACTATCAAAAAAAGAAATCGGTATTGTTATTTCGGATAAAACATTATGTTTAGGTATTGATTTACCTGTAAGATCATCTTGTTTTTTGGGAATGAATAATCCAAATTTTACAAAAGATGATTATCTTCAAATGTCAGGAAGGGCTGGAAGAAGAGGCATGGATACAAAAGGGAATATTATTTTTTATGGAAATATTGACTATCTATCTTTAATGAAAGATAATCTTCCAAAACTAATAGGGAATATAAATCCAATAAATGACAATTATAAAATACTTAATCAACCAGAGGTTTTTGATAATCTATTAAATCCCAACAGAAAGATAATTTCAATTGATAATTATCATAATATTGAAGAAAAAAAATTAGTATGGAATCTTAGGAAATATGAATCAGCAATTCAATTCACTAAAAACCTTAAAGTACTTGAAAAAGAATTATTTATGAAACATGAATCCGATCGACCCTTATATCTTCTCTCTAAAATAGATAAACTATTACAAAAAGGGAAGGTTCTTGAAGAATTTAAACTTAAAAAAATAATTGATGAAACTAAAATTAATCTTATTAAAGAATATATCAATGTATTTATTCATATTCATAATTCATTACATCCACAAAAATATATCATCATTCGAAAAAACTTAGTACTACTCTTTGATATCTTCAATAAAATTGTATTTAATTATATAATCTAATAACAATCAAGACATATACATGTATTATTCTTATTGATCATCTTAACACACTTGATACAATACTTTGCACGATNAATTTCACCATTTTCCTGTAGAATCTTACAATCCTCTCCCATNCATTCTCCGGCAATATTACAATGGAAGAATTGATTACAAATATTACAATGAATTTTTAATTGATTCGAATCAAGGTTAAAAGGCTTCTTACAACCTCCGCAATAGATTACCTCCTTAATGAATAGATCCATAAATTCAGCATCAACCGCATTTCTTCTCCTCCGTTGGACTCCTTCATTCTCTTTTTTATCTTCGGGTTCAGGACAAACAATTGATTTTCGTTTATATTTTCGTCCTATTCGTTTTGGTCGTTTAAAACAACACATTATGATTGTATTTAGTACTATTTTCTTTCAATTAACTCAAATTTAAATATTGATTATATTATAAATGCAAACGATTGGATCAAGAGCTCAAGTATGGCATGGGACAGCTAAAAGGACTTCGGGGGGATTAACCAAAAAAGACCTCTTTCAAGACAAATATGGAAATATCAAATCAAGAAAGGCTAGCGCAAAAGCAAAGAGACTCAAGAATCTAAGAAAAGCTGGATGGACTTTCAAGAAAGGTCAGTTCGGTGCGGTCAAAATTGAAGATACCAAGAAGAAAAAAGGAACCAAAAGAAGAGCAACAAAAAAAAGAAAAGGGACAAAGAAAAAAAAAGCTACTCGTCGTAGATCAAAATAAATAAATAAAATAATTTAAAGTTTTTTTATAAAATATAAATAAGTATTGTGAATGATAGTTTTTGTAATTTCTAAAAATAATATTACAAAAAAGTTTGAATGTAATCTCGAAGATAGTATTTTATCTTTGAAAAAGGATATCATTAAAGAGTTTGAATTAAAGTGTGAATATATTGATATTGATTTTCAATTAGAAAGACCGATTCGATCATTGGGTAAATTTAACCTTGAATCAGGTATACTTCCAAGAACGCTTGATCCATATACATTTAATCGTTATGGATTGGATGGTAAAGAAGTGAAAGCTACATTCATTGAAGTGAATGATTATGTTTCACAAAGATATGATCGAAAATTAAAACATGTTAATTTAGCTCAGAAACAAAAAGAAAGGTTTGAAAAGAAAGATGTTGATTTTGATATTAATTCAGAAGATGATTTTCCTTCATTGAGTTAATTATAACTTGTACTATACTTATTTATATAATTATATACTTTTTTTTCTTTCATTGTCACTAAATTATCGATCACACTTAAATATACTTCTTTTTCTTCATTATCTTGTATTGTTTCAAGATATTGAAATATTTGATATAATATTTCTATCTCAGATCTTTTCCAAATATCCTTTAAATCATCTAATAATGGTGATTCTTTTTGTTCTTCATTTTCGAAATCTTTTTTTTCTAGAATATCTTTGAATAATTTACAATAGTGATTTAATGTATAGTATATGATACTATCTTTTTCATAACTTTCAAGTAATATGTTTAGTCCATCCTTACATTTTTCATAAAAATATTGATGAATCCTATCATCTACAGAATACCATTCAAAGGATTTAAAAAATGGATTGTATAAATTATGTAAATCTTCACGTGTATCTCCATTATAAGTTCGTATTAAACCCTGAAGGTAATTTGGTTCATTATAACATATTGAATTATTATAAATTGATATCTTCGTACCAGGAGGTTTATATTTTAATAAAATCATCCGAAAAATACATGATAATGGTTCAAGGATAATATTCCTATTTTCAGTTAAGGAATGATATGGTACAATATCAGATAATCTAAAATATTCTCCGAGATTCATTTTATAATAAACAAAAATAATAAAATTTGATTTAAAAATATATTCTACATTAAATATAAATGATTATTCCTATTCGTTGTTTTACTTGTGGTGAAGTTATTGGAGATAAATGGAATCCATTTATTCAATTAATAACAGAAAAAAAAAATAAATCAA
>PAZD01000056.1 GCA_002715405.1 Acidimicrobiaceae bacterium | reverse complement strand
TTCTTTGTTGTGGCCTGAGCGAAGTATTTTCCCGCTGTAGAGGTCTTCTCGGAAAATGTTAAAATCTTCCGGATTTTTGAAGATCCGTTCATCATGGTTTGCGGAAACATCAACCATGTGCATCAACGAACCTGCAGGGATGTGCACCCCGTGCATTTCGATATCGAATGTGTTGTGCCGAGGTTGTCCACCTATGGAAGTAGAATGTCGAAGCATTTCATGAAATGCCGTGTCCCATAATTCTTCATTCTCTTTAACCCGTTCGTATTGATCTGGGTGTTGTAACAGAAGGTACCAGAGGTTCAAGATCGCTCCTCGGGTTGTTTCTCCCCCTCCTCCAACTACTAACGCTATAAAAGATGTGATCTCTTCTGTTGACATGACTGACCCGTCAATCTCTGAGTGGCACAGTTCGGAGATGATGTCCAAACATATTTCATTACCGTTTTCATCATGAAGATAGGTTGGTTTCGCTCTTCGTTCTTCAACAAGTTCTTCTACATACTCTTCAAGGTCTTGTCTGGCTTCAAGCCCTTCATGGTGCGTATCAGAACCGCCAAGGCCTGACATCATTGCGTCATACCACCACGTAAACTGTTCCCGAGCGTCTTGAGGGATCCCAAGGACTTGTGCCACTACGGAGATTGGAAATTCGTTCGCAAAGGCTTTCCCAAGTTCTAGGGTCACCGTATTAGTGCCCTCGTTTATCTCGATGTCTTTCTTATTTTTAGGCTCCCACCATTCTTCGATTAATTCGTTCGCTAGTTCCTTAAGGGAGTGGATTCGCTTGGTCAATGCAGCACCGACGAGGTGGCGCCCATAAATATTTCGCCGCCGCCGGTGTTCTATTCCACTCAATTCAAGCTGCGTATTTCCAAGTACTCCGCTCGAAGATCCCTTGGGTATTGTATTAAATCCAATTTCGTCGAAATAGCAGTTTGTAATGTCCTCATATCGTGTCACAAAATAACAATTGTGCAGTTGGTCGTGAAAGACCGGATAGTGGTCACGTAAAATTCGATAGTAGGGGTACGGGTTGCGCGCGAACTCGCCGCTATCAAATATTCTCGGATCAAACAACGGAGTTCCATTCTCGTCATGCCCCATATCTACAGCTTCTCCAACGGGCATATACTCGAATTTCCTATAAGCGTCACCCCCTTCTCCTATCTTTCTCGGGAAACCATCTAACGCTGTATCAAAGGGATTTGTTGTTGTCATCGAGCCTCCTTTCCCAAGGGTACTACTGGTTATTCTTTGTTTCTCAATTTCTTCGTAGACTGATTATTGCCCGAAGCTTATTACCTATTGTTTTATTAGGAGCTGATCATCATTTTAACGCCTGATAGACGGCGGCTTTTAACTCACGGCGGATCGGATAATGACTCGAGGGCATGAATTGCGTCATGAAGACGCAGGTAATTTTTTCTAAAGAGTCAACCCAGAATCGAGTAGAAGCGGCCCCTCCCCATGCGAATTCCCCTACCGAACCTAAGGCAGCATTTGCAGCTGGGTTAACGAGCACTGAAAAGCCGAGTCCAAAGCCCATTCCTTCCATTGCTGTTTCAGTAAAGGTTGATTGGCCAAGCTCGTTGAGAGTCACTCCACCAGGTAAATGATTCAATGTCATGAAGTCAAGAGTGTGACGCCCTATAACTCTCTCTCCTTCTAATTCTCCCCCGTTGATGAGCATGTCTACGAACCGCTGGTAATCGTCGGTTGTAGAAACCATACCCCCTCCACCCGAAAGAAAGACTTGGGGTTCAAGGTATGGACTATCTTCCGCCGCATCAATTCTGGTCAATGGGCTTTTGGGAGTAATTGCGTAATTAGAAGTGAATCGGCCGTTATTAGCGTCCTTAACATAAAATCCGGTGTCGTCCATTCCAAGCGGACCCAGTACATGTTCTTCTAAATATTCGTCAAGGGCTCTCCCACTAATCACTTCGATTAATCTTCCACAGACATCAGTTGACATTGAGTAATTCCAGCTGGTTCCTGGATCAAACAATAAAGGCATCTCTCCTAGCTTGTTGGTAGTTTCTTCGAGAGTCTCAATTTCATCTCCTTTCTTCCCCCAAATACTCGCAAATTTTGATTCTCGATACATTTTGTCCAAATTGTTCGAGTAATGGAATCCATAGGTCAGTCCTGAAGTGTGTAGCAGCATATCTCTTATGGTTAGCTCTGTCTGCGCTGGACGGGTAACAGGATTAAGGTATGACCCACCTACGAGAACTTGTGGGTCTGCAAATGCTGGTAAGTACTTTGCCACTGGGTCCTCGAGAATAAATTCGGCTTTCTCGTAGAGTTGCATTAGCCCTATGGAAGTAATGGGTTTCGTCATGGAGTAGATCCGAAAGATTGCATCTTCTCTAAGTGGATTTTTCGATTCGATATCAGACCATCCAGTTGTGTAGCGGAAGGCAACATTGCCTTGATGGGATAGTTGCACTTGCGCACAAGGAAATTTCCCCCCATCAACGTATCGATCACATAGTTCAGCAACTCGTTGAAGCCGCCCCTCATCGAAACCCAGACTCATACTCATCACCTCTTATGTCGTTTTTTATTTAGATATGAGCTTAGACCCGCGCATACTCGAGTTCTAAATGGCAAACTATTAATATATGGAATCAAATAGTGAATCAAGCTCCGCGAGATCAAATTTCATTACTGATCTGATAGCAGAAGATCTCGAGTCCAATCGCTTCGACCAGCGCGTACAAACACGCTTTCCCCCAGAGCCAAATGGGTTTCTTCATGTCGGCCATGCAAAAGCTATTTGTATAAATTCGAGTATTTCTCGGGACCACTCCGGTGTATTTAATCTGCGATATGACGACACTAACCCTGTAACAGAGAGCATTGAATTCACTACAGCGATACTTGACGATCTTCAGTGGCTACTTGGTGAAGAGCTTGAAACAGCCCCCCTTCACACATCAGACTATTTTGAACAACTTTATCTTTGGGCTGAAGACTTGATCAATAAGGGGAAAGCATACGTTGACGATCAGGATGCAGAAACGATTTCGATACAACGAGGCAGTTTTCAAGAATCTGGTATAGATAGCCCAAATAGGGAACGAGATATCGAGGAGAACCTTCGGATTTTCCGTGAGATGCGAGCAGGGAAATTCTCTGATGGAGAGTGCGTTCTTCGAGCAAAGATAGCAATGGACCACGGAAACATGAATATGCGTGACCCGATTATGTACCGAGTAAGACATGAAGAGCATTTCCGAACAGGAAAAGAGTGGTGCATCTATCCAACCTACGACTGGGCACATGGACAATCAGATGCGATAGAGAGAGTCACCCATTCTCTTTGTTCCCTAGAATTTGAATCACACCGTGAACTTTATGACTGGTTTCTTGATCAACTCGAGATTCGCGGAGACCAGCGTCCATATCAAACTGAATTTGCTAGATTGAACTTTACTTATACGATCCTGTCAAAACGACTTCTTAAACACCTCGTTGAAGAAAAAATAGTTGATGGTTGGGATGATCCACGTATGCCGACACTTCGCGCATTTAAAAAACGTGGATACCCTGCTACAGCTATCCGCGATTTCTGTGAACATATCGGGATGGCGAAAACGAATGGGACTCACGAAATCGAATTACTCGAGTCTTTTGTAAGAAACAACTTGAACCAAAACGCTGAACGAAGAATGGCTGTCCTGAAGCCCCTGAAAGTTACTATCACTAATTGGCCGGAAGGACATGTCGACATCCGAAAAGGAGTCAATAATCCAGAAGATGACTCTGCGGGGACTCGTGAGATTCCCTTCACAGGTTCTCTCTTTATTGAAAGGGATGACTTTATGGAGAACCCAGAGCCAAAATATTATCGTTTGGCACCCGGCCGCGAAGTCCGACTCCGTTATGGATATTTTATTACCTGCAATGACATCGTTAAAGACGAAGAAGGTAACGTAAATGAACTACTCTGCACATACGATCCAGAAACGAGTGGAGGGAAAGCACCCGATGGTCGCAAGGTCAAAGCGACTATCCATTGGGTATCAAAAGAACACGCTTTGGACGGTTCAGTCGTTGAATATGATCGCTTATTCTCTGCTGAACACCCAGGCAAGGATACTGGAGATCCGCTTGATGACATTAATTTGAATTCAAAGACTCTACTAGAGAACTCTAAATTCGAACCGTCTATCGGCGAGCTACCCTTGGGCTCTACTATCCAGTTTGAGAGATTAGGATATTTTCACCTAGACGAAGAGATTCCTCTACATTTTCATAGGACACTAGGACTTCGAGATGAATGGGCGAATATCGTAAAACGCCGCGAGAACTCCTAATCCTCTCCCATTCTTTCTTGAGGGGCCCTAACCCTCCCATCGCCATGTGTGAATAAAACGTCGTTATACCCTTGACCCTCAGGGAGAACATTTTGATATTCGGGTATATGAAAACTTACATACACCGTTCTTCGATAGTTGTCTCCACCAATTGGCGGGGGAGCAATATGAAGCGTATGTCCGTAGTGCAAGGTAACGTCACCAGGACTAGCTTCAATGGGAATCACAGAAGCTGAATCATTAGCATAATCCGCTCCCCCGCTATAGTTATTGGAACCAGCAAGAAATTTCAGCTGACCTGATTCTGCTGTTGCATGATCCAATTGGATTCCCATATTTAGTCCAGGGCAGAGCAATGGGTGACCACCCATACCACAGTCTCGATGCCAAGGTAAATCTGATAAACCTTCAGTGATACCGGGTACCTTTATTACAACCGCTACACCATCGCCATGGTGAGGAGCAGGTGATAACTTCCTCTCGGAAAGAGCCGCCAGTGTAAGCAGTCGAGAATCATTCGGGAGATTTGAAAAAAATTCCGAACCATAATTCAGATATGTCACTCGGCAGCACCTTTCTTCGCCTTGTGCATTTGTCGCCCACCATGATCGCTTGTCTTCAGGTGAAGCCTTTTGTCGTCTTTCTTCCACTTCACTTCTCATCATTTCGATTTCTTCTTCTACGAAAACCGAACGTACGAGAATAAACCCTAAACGGGATAATGCATTCATCATTTCCTTGCGATCATCGTTCATTGAAAAGGCGTGAGTTCCAATTGCTTCTTCTTTCTCTGGAAACCAGATAGGTCGATCGTTGTATAGTGCTTGCAATGCAGGTTCCCACTTTGCAAGGTGATTGAAACTCCCATGTTCAATTTTAATGCGTCCTTGAATAGCTAGACCCATCATTGACCACGCTTCAGTCACTAGGTCAGACCATGAATCTCCATCCGAAGAGATTACTAATGACGCTTGGTCTGCACCTTCGTAGATAGCGACCTTCTCTTTTTCTACCCTAAACGTCCAAGCAAGTTGGTTATCTAATCGAATGCCAATCGAACGTCCATTCCCTACAAGTTCAGCGACTTCCCTACCTCGCTGACTTATAGCCCGTTGAGCAACAGCCCCAGTGTAAAAATCAGACAGGTTGGCAGTGCCAAAGTAACTCTTTAAGGTTTCCATAAGATAAGAATTATAGTCGAAGCACGAAAAGATCGGGAAAGCTTCTTCTGATAGATAACTCAAGGAAGTAATCGGAGTTTTTATTCCCACTCAGCTTTAATGTGATCAGGGATGGGGCGAATCCTTGGGTACCAAGGAGCTCGAAGGGGGTCGCCAGGATTTAACGTGAGCGATAAACCTGGAGTTAAAGGAACAGTGGGCCTCGTCGGAGGTCGCGTTGCGTACCTTATGTCATCCCCGTATAAACGAATCGTGATAGCACGCCTCTTACTTTCCGGTCCGGTAGGGCCTCCCCCGTGTAAGACTCCAGGGTGTGCAAAGATGATATCTCCGGGAGTAATTTCCCATGAACGTATGTCGAATGCAGATCGATCAGACTCAATGTCCGGAAGTTGCGGCAGCTCATCATCGTAATGAGGAGCAGTCGGGTCAATTGAGACTTTAGACGGGCTGAACCCATCGTACATAGTGCCCTTGTGAGAACCAGCGACATACTCTAAGCACTCTTCCTTTGATAGAGAATCAAGAGAAATCCAAGCTGAGGTAATTTGATTACCATCGATAGGCCAATAAGGGGTGTCTTGGTGCCAAGGAGTTCGTTCAGAGTTTCCACCTTCCTTAATAAAGAATTCGTCAGAGTAAAGCCATAGATTATCTGAGCCGACTAATTTTCCAATGAGGTCAGCTACAGGAGAGTCGTAAACAAAGCGCCTTATTTCAGGAATTACGTCAAAGTTTCTAATCGTTTCTGTAAATTCTCCCCTTTCTCCCTCAAAGAACTTGTGCATTTTTTGAGAACTAGCATTCATAACTCTTTCTAAACCAAGTTCTAGCAACAACAACCATTCTGGGTGGAGCACCCCTTTTTTCATAATTACTCCATCAGTCTGGTATTGCTTCAAATCTTCATCATCAAGAAGGTCGAGTGGATCTCCCAAAAAGTTATCTAGAGTTCCAGATAATTCAGAAGATCTGACATTCTCTCCTTTTCTATTCATATTGGCCTCATATGCTTGTCCAACTATCAGGGCCCATAATGTCACCAGGCAACGAGGTGCCGTCATATAATTTCTCTTGGAAGCGCCTCATCCCGCTTAACCATCGATCAATGTCCTCAGCCTTATACTTCATATAGTCGACAACCTGCTGATGTGGAAGGACAAGAAACCTTTCTTCGTTTATCGCGGAAATACACTCTAGAGCAACAGATTCCGGTTCTAAGATTCCATCCGAACTAGCTACTCCGTCTTCTTCCCATTCCGCTTCTTCGCCCGAAACAAGATCTGGACTATTTGATAAAATATCTGTTCGGACAGCTTGTGGGCACAGGACAGAGACACGTATTCCCTGATGATGATGCGTTATAGCTAGCCATTGCGCTAATGAAACTGCAGCTCCTTTAGTAACTGAATACGCAAGTGAACCTATCTGAGTTAGTAAACCAGCTGCAGAAGCTGTGTTTAGAAGGTATCCGCCACCATTCGCTATCATTTGAGGAATAACTGCTCTTGCTGCGTATATGTGCGCCATCACATGAACTTCCCACATATGCGTTATTCTTTCATTTGAATCTTCTAGTCCTGCATTAGTGACATATCCAGCATTTGAACAAAAGATGTCAATTGGGCCATGTTTATCTTCGACAGACTGAACAAGTTCAAGTATCTCATCTTCTTTGGAAACGTCAACTGATGCAGCGGATCCATTAATTTGATTTGCCACTTTCTGCGCATTCTCAAAATTGATATCGCTTACGATTACATGCCTAGCCCCTGCATTTGCCATTCCCATTGCCAAGGCAGCCCCGATACCGGCCCCGCCTCCAGTGATGACGATTAGTTTTTCAGATATTTCCATCGGTCCTATATTTTCTTTGATTATTCAAGTTTCTCTATTGACACTTTATTCAAATTAAAGTTAGTGCATGCGTGGGGTTTGAAGAAAAAAGTCTTACGATAGAAGTATCCCTAACGGGCTGTTGACGATGTGCAATCTAATCGAGCTTAGATTTCCTTCGGCCAATAAGCTGCTGGGAGATTCGGCGGTTTTAAGTTAATAAACCACATACTCTAAGGAGATAGCCGTAACTACTAATACCGAATTAAATTCCATTACCGCGTATGAGGTTTCGCTATTAACGCAACAACATATTGATGGAATGGGGACTCAAGATGAATTAGCTTTGCTGCATAAGCACCGCGATCTTTGGATCGAATGCTTATTTAAATACCTTGAAATAACAGATAGAGCCATCGCTAATGCCCGAAAATCATTCCGCGGTTCTGAGCGGCGGACCATACTCGAAGACTTAAATAATGAGGCTGATCGAATCGATTCAATCCTGACAGATCTTCTTGGCCCTGCTCCGGCTCGCAGTATGGCCACTGATTCAAATCAACAAATTAACGGCTTATCAAATCCTGCTCTGCAACTTGCTTGGAGCGACGGTCGATTGACTGCTTGGTCTGCTGGATATAAGACCACCCCTGAGGACCATGAACAAATTCTAGAGCGGCTTTCTGCGCATGGAGCTAGTGCTATTGAATGGGCACCAGCTGATGATCTTAAACTTCCTGGAGACATCCAAGCGCCATGTGTTTCTGCCCCTATTGCCGCAACTCTTGGATGGCTAGTTTCACTCGGGGGGTCACAGGATTCCGATTTAGGAACAACCGCTAAATGGATGGGCCTTGCTGCAAGTACAGCAGTAAAATTAGTAATCGAAGGAAAAATGTTCCCCCTTCTTCACGAGGTAGGGGGAACTCACAACGATGAAACAGGGGAAGCTCTCTTCCATATTCGTTGGTCTCCAGCTTTACTTGATGCAAATCTTCATGCACAAATAGTGAAATCTGCTCCAGGTGCGGCAATGATCGCTTCAGGAGAAACAGACAGGCACAAATTTACTGGGAAAGTAATTGGAGATCTCACTGATTCAATAGTGCGGATGGCTGCCAGTCAAGTTGATCTACCTAATTCACCGGGAAGCATCACATCGAAAGAAGACGTCGGAGAGATGATCGTTTCTCGGTTAGATGGGATGGCTTTTCGTGCACCAGTTGATGAAGCTGCGGATATCGCCCGTCGAGTAACTCAATGGGCCGTTCCTGTCACAGGCTTAGCAAAATTAAAGATCGTAGTTCAACTAGATCCTCCAGATGACTCTGGGACATGGCTGGCCAGAGTTCTAGTACCAAATGACAAAGAAGAGCTTGAGCCTATTGAAGTAACAGTCACTACAGGAAGTGAAGCGCGACGCAAACTAGTGAATAAGCAAATTTCTCGTCTAGAACGATTATTCCCTGAACTTCTTCGACCTGGTGGGAGGCGAAGAGGTGAAGTTCTTCTTTCACAGAGCGAAGCTTGGGAGCTAATGAGCAGCGTGGGAGAAACTCTCTCAGCTGCAGGCTATGACGTCCGAGTACCAAAGCTAACAGAACGCAAATCTACTCCAATCCTTCGAATCACTGCAGAGAATCAGGAAACAGTCGTCGGCGCTCAGCAAATAGCCGATGTTAAATGGACAGCGGTATTCGATGACGTTGAACTAGATGCCGATCAAATCCGTGATTTAGCTTCGCAGGCCCGGCCTCTAGTAGAGTCCAAAGGACAGTGGGTTGAACTTGATAAAGCTGACCTTGCTGAAGCAGCAGCTGCATTAGCTGAACATGCTGATAAGACCCAAATGTCGGGAGCAGAAATGCTCAGGCATGCTCTCGGACTGGAAGGACATGCACTCGGTGGTACAGCCTTAGCGGGAGGAGGCTGGGCTGTTGATCTACTTAGAAGCGTAAAAGAACTTCCCGAAGACCCTGATACGAAACCAAACCATTTTGTTGGGGAACTCCGAACCTATCAAGCAGATGCGCTTGCGTGGCTTGGATTCCTAGGGGATGCAGGTCTAGGAGGTTGCCTTGCTCTTGATATGGGATTGGGGAAAACACCTACAACACTTGCATCAATAGCTTCAGACGACAAAAGGCAAACTAGTCTCGTAATCGCCCCACCAGCCGTGGTCGGAAATTGGAAAGCAGAATCAATAAAATTTGTACCCGAAGTCGATGTTCTAATTCATCATGGACCAAATCGCTATAAAGGATCCGCACTCAAGAAAGCTATAGAATCCAATGATCTGATAATCACTACATACGGGACAGCAGTAAGAGATATTGATGAACTTGAGAAGTTCAATTGGTCAAAAATTGTTCTCGATGAAGCGCAAGCCATAAAAAACCCTGCAGCAGAAACTTCAAAGCAACTTAGGAGATTAAATGCACATTCTCGTATCGCCCTAACTGGTACCCCTATTGAAAATGGCTTAGGAGACTTATGGTCTATCCTCGACTGGGCAAATCCCGGATTACTCGGCCCTAGAACACAGTTTATTGCTCAGCTGACGCCAGAGAGAAAAAGAGAAACAGGCAACGAAGACGCTTTGAAAGCCCTGAACGGAATCATGGTGTATAGACGCACAAAGGCTGAACCAATTATTGCTGCTGAACTACCTGACCGCATCGACGAGCTAGACCATTGTGCAATGACTCCGGAACAAATCGGCCTATACCAAGCTATTATCGATTCCCTCATTGAGGAGACAGAGAATAGCGAATCGGGTTCCCCGCAACGAAAGGGGGCTGTCCTTGCTGCAATCACAGCACTAAAGCAGATTTGCAACCATCCCTTGAACTATCGAGATGATGGAGGTCCGATTGAAGGTAGATCAGGAAAACTTGATCGGCTATACGAAATAATAGAAACCGTGTTCGCCGCTGAAGAAAGACTTCTTGTGTTTACTCACTTTGCTACTTGGGGTGAGCGACTGGCCGGCCACCTTTCTGAGAAATACGACTTACCCATTGATTGTTATCATGGTGGACTCGGGCGTGGTGCGCGTGACAGGATGGTTGAATCATTCCAAAATGGCCAAGGAGCAGGAGGCATGGTTCTATCTTTGAAAGCTGGTGGGACAGGACTAAATCTCACAGCAGCGAATCACGTAATCCTCTATGACCGCTGGTGGAACCCAGCCGTTGAAGACCAAGCCCGAGACCGTGTTTGGAGAATCGGCCAGAAAAATACTGTAATAGCCCATCGGCTTATATGCCCAGGAACAGTAGATGAACGGGTAGAAGAGGTCGTAGCCGGAAAAAGACAGATCGCTAATCTTGTTCTGCCTAAATCAAGCTCGATCGGAGATTTAGACGCTGAGCAATTACAACAAGCTTTCGGGATAGACACCGAATTTATGCTCGCTTATGAAAAGCGAGAGGACGAAACTGTCGGTGACCATGGCCAATAATCGAAATCAAGGAAACTCGATGCCAGCTTCTCGGCCAAACTCCTCTGGAGGCCCTAGAAAAAAACGCCGTCGAAGTAGAAACAAACCTGACCCAAGAAAATTTTGGGGGAACCCTGATCTGTTACCTAAACCTATCTATGGATTATCTACCCCTCAAGTCACTAATGCCATACCATCATCTTTGGGAAGACCGCCGATCAGTGGACAAGAAACATCATCACTCAAATACTTTGACGCTATTTATGAAAGATCTGTCGGTTTAGCTTTTGCCCTTGCGACAGCCGGCGGCCTTGATCAACCTCCCCCAGAAGGAGAAGATGAAGAAGAAATAACCGGTGATACACATAACGCCGCCCCATCAGCTATTGACTCATTTAATGCTATTGAATCGCCAGAAAATACGGTTGACGGGAATAAGTTTTAGGCTTTCCTAGAAAAGAGCATCTTGTACTAGTAGATCCTCTGTTGGGAATGTCCCTATTTCCAATACGAGCCCGAATAAGGGGTCTAAGTCAGTAACGAAGATATCTGATGATTTCGCCGGGGAAACAGCACAGATCCGACCAATCACATCTATGATTCGAAGCGAATGAGCTCCGGTGGATAAAGAACGTGGATACAGATGCACGTCATTCCAAATATCAGATCCATAACGGTCGTTTTCCCATTCGTTTCCTAAAATTTCATATTCAATATTTTTTGTTTGCATCAGTAATTTCTCTACTGAGTTAAATGTATCTCTCAAGCTCTCTTTGGCCTGCGATTCATCAATCGGGTTAAGGATTCCACCAATTTTTTTCTTAGTTGAAACTGCCTGGCTGATTGATAGTTCTTTCGTAACAAGATCCTCCAAAACTCTAACCATGAAACCATCTAACGTTTTTGCAACGATAATGGCCCATAACGCACCTTGCTCCTTTAGCCTTTGTTCTTTCCGGTGAGACGTCGTAGTACCTATCTTTATAGATCCATCTCCGAAGATAGCTAAATAAAGGAAATTTGGTTGTTCCATGTGGGCTCGGAACTCCTCAGGTAGGTCCGAGGTATTCTTCGTATGTGCATGATGGAGGTTTGCAGCATACCGAGCATCAGACGAAAGGCATTTTGGGCATTTTCTTCCCTTTTGAGGTTTATCTGAGCAAGATTTGAAAGTAGAACCACCCTGAGCCATAGAGACATGCCCTAAACAAATTCTGTTCGATTTATCAAGGATCTGGTAGTCCAGCTGTAAATTTCTTGCTGCTTTGACGTCCCAACTCGTTTGATCATTCGTTAAAAATCGTATTCTGGGCGAATCATCGGCCCAATTTAAACCAAGTAAAACTTTAGTAGATTCATCACCTGCAGGCATCATGGGGCAAGTCTATCTCTTCGAGCGGTTCGTGATACTGACGAAAGATGATGAGAGCACTTAATAGGGGCATAGAATAAGGAAATCTGGTTTATGACTAGGATAAGTAAAAGGTTTACATCGAATCGAAAGGTAATTTCATATGTCATCGGCTCCTCCAGAGCAGTGCCTTGTGACTCTAGATGTTGAAGGTGTTCTTACCCCAGAGATCTGGATTGCAGTTGCTGATCAATTTGGTATCGAAGGGCTAAAACGAACGACCAAGGATGAGCCGAATTATCAGTTGCTGATGGATTCTCGTATTAACTTGATTAATGCAAACAATATTTCGCTTCAGGACATTCAATCTGTTATTTCGTCTTTATCGCCACTTGATGGCGCTTCTGATTTCTTGAATGACCTTCGCTCGCTAGTTTCGGTAGTCCTTCTCTCTGACACATTCGAGGAGTTTATTCAACCGCTGATGGACCAGCTAGGAAATCCACTGATCCTTTGCCATCGCTTGATCGTTGATCCAAATGGAGCAATCACTGGATTTATGGAACGTATTCCTAATCAGAAATTCAATGCTGTTCGCTCATTTCAGGAATTGAATTATAGGGTTTTTGCAGCTGGAGATTCCTACAACGATCTTTCAATGATTGATCAAGCAGATGCCGGACTTTTATTTCGAGCCCCAGACCATGTTAAGTCTGAGAGGTCAGATCTTGTCTGCCATGATGATTACTCTGATCTGCTCAATTCAATTGCGTCTTTCATCGAATCATCGAATTAGTCCCACCTAACTGGCAAAGACGAAAACCCCTTTAAAACGCCAGCAGTTGTGCGAATGGGTTCTCCATTATTTCGGATGTTGGGGAGTCTTTGAATTATTGCATTTAACGCTATCGAACCTTCGAGCCGCGATAAGGGTGCGCCCAAACAGTAGTGTGAGCCGACTCCAAAGGATGCGTGATTTCTTAGGTCAGCCAAATCTCTTGTGATATTAAAAGTATTAGGGTCATCCCATGCTTTCGGGTCTCTATTCGCTGAGGCAAACATCATGCATACTTTGGAATTTTTAGGTATGTCTTTTCCATGCATAGTCATTCTTATATTGTTTGTTCTAAACAGCCCATGAACCGGAGCGTCGTATCGCAGGCTCTCCTCTATTGCATTTGGTAGAAGGGAACGGTCATTTTTCAGAAGTTCGAACTGTTCCGGATTCTCCATAAGGCGGTGGATTATATTCCCGATCATAAGCGTTGTCGTCTCAGAGCCTGCGACCAGTAAGAACTGACAAAATCCTAATATTTCTTTCGTTGATAAATTACGTCCTTCATATGCGACTGTAAGGAGTCTGGTTAATAAGTCCTTCGGATAGTCTCCTCCTGATTCAACGGCTTCCTTTCGCTTTTCAATGTGGCTCTCGAAATACGTAAAAAAGTCTCGATATGCGGTTTTGACTTCATCTGTAGCTTCCCGCCCTCCGGAATAGGCGACGGCTTCAGCCATCGGCAGAACCCAACTTCGGAAGAGTTCTATATCTGCAGTAGGTGTGCCGAGCATCCAACACATAACAGTTAGCGGTATGGGCGCTGCAAATTCGGTAATAATATCTCCCGATTTGTTCTCGGCGAATGAATCAATCAATGTATGGGCCAATTCTGTAATATCAGATTCCATTTTTTCGATTACTGAAGGTTTGAAGATTCTTGATATAGCTATTCGTTCATTTGTGTGCTCAGGCGGGTCACTTGATACGAGGACCCCGATTCCCGGTTCTGAGAACGCTAGCCCTGGACCGTATTTCGAAGACCACATTTTTTCGTCCCTCAACGCTTGCATTACGTCCTCTTCTCTAGTGAGGGTGAAGTGCGGAGCTGGGTCAATTGTGTGATACACAGGATATTTTTCTCTCAAAAATGCAAACGTTGATGCAGGATCTTTCTGGAAGTTTTCGTCAGTGAAACTAAATATGTCCTCTTCGTCTCTCATAGTTGTAGGCCTAGAGTGATCGAATAAGATTGGCAGATTGATGTATCGCGGCCATGATACCGTTCGTTCCGGTTGCGTCTCCAACAGTGTGGATTTTGTCAGCTATTCCAGGAAGTTGTTCTTTCAAGTAGTCGCCAAGCTCTCGGTTTGGATGATTATATGTGACAAGGACCACTGTTCTTGCAGGTAACGTTCGAATACGTTCAGTAAAGGGGACGCCGATGAGAACCTCATCTTCTGTGATGGCCTGAAGATAGTGGCCTCCAATGAAATCAAAATCTTGGGACATGAGTCGTTCTTTAGCTGCTTCAACGGTTGCTGGAGGATATGGCAGTGAAGAGCCGAGGCTTTCATATCTGCTTACAAAGGTTACTTTCATTCCTTGTTCAAGAAGCTTGTCAGCGACAGAAATAGCCTCAAATGTTCCTGTATCATCAAAAACAATTGCCGGTCCCGTTGTGGTTACTCTTCCGCCGAAGCCGAAAATATCCCAACTTGAGTAGACATGGTCTAGATCAAATCCCTTCAGTGGAGAAATTGGGGTGGTTAATTGAAAGCCGTCTCTTCGTGGCGTTGATCCTGTGGCTAGGATAATTCTGTCTGGATTGATTTCCTTCACAAGGTCGGGATCAACCAGAGAATTTAGGGTGACGTTAACTTCGAGACGTTCCATTTCGGATTCAAGCCACTTTGTGATTGAGCCGATATCAGCTCTACTTGGAGCTGTTGCTGCAATTCTTACCTGCCCCCCTAGGTGCTTGGTAGCTTCGTGCAGTTCCACTTGGTGCCCCATGATCGCTGCTGTACGTGCCGCTTCTAAACCTGCTGGGCCACCTCCTACTATGAGTATTGTCTCGATTGCCTTAGATTTACCTTCGGGCTCAAAGGTAACTTCTGTTTCCTGTGCTGCGGCAATGTTTACTACACAGCCGAGCTTTCCCGTTGACATAATTTGTCCGACACAGCCGAAATTCGATCCAATACANGGTCGAATTTGATCGGCATTGCCTTGTTTCGCTTTGTTTACAAGTCCTGGGTCAGCGATTAAAGCACGGACCATGGATACCATGTCGGCTTGCCCGTCTCTGACGATCGTATCGGCATGGTCGAGTGTCATTATTCGTCCAACGACGATGGTCGGCTTGTTTAGCTGTTTGATTATGGGTTCGTTCGCTGGCATTTCATGGCCAAGGGGGTCATCCATCGGCGATAGGAGTTTGTGGAATCGCCAATAGGAACCCATATGGAGAGAGATGTAGTCCACATAGGGTTCGACAATTTTTGCTATTTCTGCATTATCTTCTGCTGTTAACCCTCCTGGGATGTATTCTTCGTTTGGTAAGCGGATTCCAACACATATATCTGTTCCGACTTCAGCTCGTATCGCTTCGATAATCTCCATAAGAAATCGCATTCTGTTTTCTAGCGAACCCCCGTAGCTGTCAGTTCGAATATTATTTGCAGGTGAAAGGAACTGTTCGATCAAATAACCGCTTGAGGCATGGAGATCTATTCCATCGAGTCCTCCATCTCGACAGCGGCGGGCTGCAGATGCAAAGGCTTCGACCATTTCTTCTATCATAGGGATCGTCATTGCGGTTGGGATTCCCCCAGCTATTGGATTGGGGATGGCGCTAGATGAGATTTGGAATGTTCCTTTACCTGGTGCGCGCGCAGACCCCGGATGGTAAATTTGCTGAAGTATTCTCATTCCGTGAGGTCGCAGAGCGTCAGATAGTTCTTTGTAGAACGGTATGACAGAGTCGTCATGAAGAGGAATGATGCTCCTCATAGCCGGAGAGGATAAGTGCACACCTGTCGCTTCGAGTGTGCTCATCCCTACCCNACCGACGGCTCTTGCTTCGTGATAGGCGATTAGTCTTTTCAGGGGAAGGGCGGTCGAGTGTGCTGATCGCACGATACGGTTTGGGATGGTTATCGGCCCGACATCTATTGGTTCAAAAAGTTTCTCATACACGTCGATTCCCCATTCCCCGTTATCTCTATTTTCTATCCTCTCGGTTCCCTGTCAAGTCCTAAGCATCTTTCCCCGAGNATGTTTCNCATGATGTTNGATGTTCCTCCCATAATTGTGTANGCNGGNGCNTANGCAAGGCCTCGTGACATGTGGGTNTCGAGGAGNGCTTCTNGNCCGAGGATTCGACTAACGAATTGNGCNACGTTCCATTCNTGTTCNGTGCAGAAGCATTTTGTTGCTGCNCTAAANCCTGCGGGGGCTTGGCGGAGNACTTCGCGGTATACNAGNAGNTTNCCTATGCGNTANCCNGANTCGANTNNGCTGATTTCTTGTCNNGTTAGNGGNTCGTNNGTGTTTGCNTNTTTNAGTGCNTCGTCGTATAGGGCTTTGTTTGATACNAGNCNGTCTATNCCTCCTCGTTCATGTTCGAGTTGTCGCATTGTCTGTTTGAACGCTTCCCCCTCNACNCCGACAAGGTNTTCGNTNGGTACGTGAACGTCGGTGAAATAGACTTCGCAGAAGTGGCGGTTTTCGGTCATNTCGGTAATCGGGCGAACTTCTATNCCNGGTAGATCCATGGGGACAATAAGTTCAGANATGCCTCTGTGGGGNGGTCCTTCCGTTTTNGTTCTGCAAATCANATAGCAGTAGTCTGCGACCGCTCCGAANCTNGTCCATATTTTTTGNCCGTTNACAATGAATTNGTCTCCCTGTCGAACTGCCGACGTGCCTAGNGAAGCNAAGTCGGATCCGGAGTCTGGTTCGCTCATTCCGATGCACCAAGTAGTTTCTCCAGANAGCATNCCGGGCAGGTATTCNGCTTTTTGGTCTTCTGTTCCATATGAGATGANTGCTGGCCCCATCTGCCGGTCGGCGAACCACATTGCNGCTATTGGNGCTCCGTGTGAGATCATTTCTTCTGCGACGATGAGACGGTCAATTGGCGGTCGTTCTTGTCCTCCGTATTTTTTGGGCCACCCCATTCCNATCCAGNCTTCGTCNGCCATGATTCGGGCGAATTCTTTTGAGAACCCGTTGATCCAGCTGTCGTTATGCCGTCCGTATTCTTTAACGCCTTCTTGGGCTACTTTTCGGGCTCGTGCTTGGAGTTCGAGTTGTTCATCAGTGAGTGTAAAGTTCAGCATTAGGTATTTGCTTTGAGCCAGGAGAGGATTTCTTCTGTATGTCCATTTGTTTTTGGTCGTTTGAATACATGCTGGATGATGCCTGAGTCGTTTATTAGGAATGAGGTTCGTTGGAGTCCCATATAGACTTTGCCGTAGTTTTTTTTCTCTCCCCATACTCCGTATTTTTCGATAATTTTCCGGTCTGGGTCTGGTAGGAGTGGGAACGCGAGTTGATGCTTTTGTGCGAATCGTTGGTGGCTGTCGTTATCGTCAGGTGATACGCCCACTACTGCAATGTTTTGTGCGGCGAGTTTTTTGAGGTTTGTTTGGAGGTTTTGTGCTTGTTTTGTGCAGCCGGGTGTGTTGTCTTTGGGGTAGAAGTACAAGAGGAGGTGCTGCCCTTTAAAGTCGGAGAGTTTTATTTCTTCACCGGTGTGTGTTTTTGCTTTGAAGGCTGGAGCTTTTGTTCCTTCTTCCAGCGGTTGCGGTTTGGGCGCCATTGAGCCTCCTTGGTGAGGGTTTCTTATTTGGGGTCCTGCATCTACTTGTAGAGTATCAGGCGAAAACCTCGACGGAAAAGTTGCTATTGGGTGCGTGGTTGTGTGAGGTTTTCGAGTTGGGATACGAGAACGCTGACAAGGTAATGGCCGCTGCTTTCGGGTGATACGGGAAGGGTAAGTTGCTGGTCTCGTGATAGGAGCGAGTATCCATAGATTGATGAGAGGACGAGTCGGGTCCAGTGTGTTTTTTCTGGGTCTGTGATGCCTAGGCGTTCGAGTACGAGGTCTAATGGCCTCTGCACTGCTGATATAGCGTCACGGAGTTCTTGGTCGTCGCCGGGCGGGTGGATTGTTGCTGTAAAGGAT
>PAZD01000055.1 GCA_002715405.1 Acidimicrobiaceae bacterium | reverse complement strand
TTTTCATAAATCGGGCGTACACCGCACCCCAGAAAACATCTTTATATTCTGCATTGCAGACTTCGTTCCAATCAGTCTCACTATCTGGTGTTCCAAGGCCAGATATCAGAGTGGCGAGCGCTTCTTCATATGGCGTCCCATCTTCAAATGGCATTCTTGATGAAACTCCGCACAAGTCTTCTCCGACAGTAAGATCACAGATCGCAGCATAACTTATTGGAAGGCCCCTTTCTTCTAACGCAGCAAGGTGCGCCTCTCGAGTTCCCATCCCATACCAGCCATCAGCTTCAATTTCTAAAAGCTCTTGCAACGCAATCGTGGCTTCGCTTCTCGATGGGTCAAGCCAAGCATAATCACCAAGGAGAATCAGTGACTCCGGGTCATCCGGAAGAAGGGTGGGTTCTACAACTACCTCCTCCTCTGGGGCACCTTCATCTTCACCCTCTTCAGATGCTGCTTCAGGAGGAGTATCTTCTTCCTGAGTTGTGTCGTCAGTTTCTTCCTCCACAACTGCTACTGGAATAGCACTTGGACTGTTGTCGTCATCACAACCTCTGACGAACAATATTGCGATAAGAACAGCAATAATCGCAGTAAGAATCCCAATAACCGCATTACGTTGGCGCAGAGCTCTATCTTCTGTCAAGTACTTTCTTTCTACTTCGCCATCATCAAAAAACTCAGACATCGTGGTTCCCATCACTAGGTGGTATGAAAATTCTTTCACAGGTTTTCATTGATTACAAACAGGCCTCTACGAGCTAGACATAAGTTTGCTGTAAAATAATTCGGCATAGATCAGATGGGAAGAAAAAGATGGATGTTTTTGAAGCGATGAGTACGTGTAGGGCGATCAGATACCTGAAACCTGACCCGATTGACGATTCCCTAATCGAGCAAGTCATAACGGCCGGAACATGGGCACCTAGCCCGGGGAACTCTCAAGGCCGTGACTTTCTCGTCGTCACTGACGAATCCAAGAGAAAACGAATTGGCGATGCAATTGAGAGTGCTATGGGAAGCAGAGTTGCCGCTATGGAACGTCCTGACAAAACTCATCGGCTGATGCTAGATGGCACTGAGCATCTCGTTTCAACTTTGAAGAGTTGTCCAGTGCTCATATTCATTTGCGGCAAAAAGATATACCCCCATCAGTCGCCTCGCGAATCATTTATCTGGTCCTCAATTTACCCTGCTGCCCAAAATCTAATCGTCGCCGCGAGAGCTTTAGGCCTCGGTACTGTATTTACTACTTTTCAAGGATCTGCTGAATCTACGATCCGTGATACTCTCGGGATTCCCGATGATGTCTATATCGGATGCATGATACCGATGGGTTGGCCAGATGCTAAATTCGGTTCTCTTAAACGAGCTCCATTTGAATCAGTTACCCATTTCAATGAATGGCGGGGTGACTTGCGTGAGTATCCTGCCGTAGGAGAATAACTACGGAGCTTGTTGGGCCCATTCAGCAACCAAGTCCTCATCGCCGAAAGTTTCTATTTCTTGTGGATGTCGACCCCAAAGGTACAAAAGAAGGTTCATAGCTGACCCGCGAACAGCTATGTCTCCCTTTTCATGCGCATATCTAACAGAAAGCCCATGAGTAGTAGGTTGTAGCAACCACTCCCCATCTCCATCAGTTCTATGGAGATGGACCGAACCATTAGGATAAAAGAGCTCGATGTCTGGTCGAAGTGAGAATTGCAAAGGCCCATCGATAAATTCATTTATTCCATCCATCGCAATATCTCCATCAACAGAAATATGCTCTTGAGCCGAAGTTTCTGCATCCCACATATGCACAAGTGTTTCATGTGCCATTCTTCTCACAAACCAGCCAACATTTTGTTCCCTCCCCCAAGTCCATATTGGATGCACCGGTGCAATATCTGAAAATATGTGGGTGAGGTTTTGGAAATTATTTCGGGCCCAATTGAGAACTTCTTGATCGGGCGGAGTCGGAAAAGGAACTGAAGGCCGATCTGTTGAATCTAAGGAAATAACTTGTTCGACGGCACCATAGACACTTCCTACATGGCTAACTAAATCACTCATATTCCAACCAGGGCATGCAGGGACTTCAGCATTTGGGTGGTCTTTAGCCACAGTGAACAACCTTGTCCCAAAAAGCTTAAATGCGTCCAAAAGGTTAGGAGGGCCTATATTCATTTTCCTACCGCAGCTCTAACGCCTTCTACGAGTGCTTCAACATCTGAGACTTTCGTGGCAAAACTTGTCATCCATCGAACTTCATCGTCACCTTCCCACTTGTAGAACGGAGACCATGCCTGCAATTCTGGAATAGTTTCTTTGGGAAGAGTCGCGAATACAGCGTTCGCTTCAATCGGTTGCGAAATAGTGACTTGAGGGATATCTGTAATCCCATCTGCAAGAAGTTGAGCCATCTCGTTTGCGTGCCGAGCATGGTCGAGCCATAGATCATCTTTTAACATCGCCAAGAATTGAGCTGATATGTACCGCATTTTCGAAGGTAGTTGAGCTGATTGCTTTTGAAGATATTCGACAGATTCAGCAAGCTCAGGGTCAAAGACAACAATTGCTTCACCATAAACCATACCATTCTTAGTTCCTCCGAAACTTAGAATGTCCACACCTATCTCACTTGTAAATTCGGAAATATCGCAACCAAGAGAAACAGCAGCATTCGCTACTCTTGCTCCGTCCATATGAACACGCATACCCCCTTGATGAGCCACAGAAATTATTTCTCGCAACTCTTCTATCGCATACACAGTTCCGTATTCAGTTGCCTGCGTTATAGAAATAGCTCCAGGTTGAACATGATGAACAACTCCTAAGACATCTAGCTGCTTTTCAACTAGCTCACGCGTCAACTTCGCATCTGGACTTGGCAAATCAATTAACTTACTTCCCATAAAGCGTTCAGGGGCACCGCATTCATCAACATTAATGTGAGATGATTGAGCGCAGATTACTCCTTGCCAAGGACGAAGTAGGGCCTGTAGAGCCACAATATTTGCGCCTGTTCCACCCCACGCTAAAAATGTTGATACATCTTGGCGAAAGAGTTTATTCATTTCTGATCTTAGTTCAGATGTAAATCGATCATCACCGTAGGCAATGCTATAACCCTCATTAGCTTCAACTAATGCTTGAAGAACTTCCGGAGCTGCACCTGATGCGTTATCGCTCGCAAATGAGGATTTAGGAGGACTAGGTAGCATACGAAAACCCTATCGGCATGTTCGTTCATGACGGCTGGTTTCACAACGAAACCTTCGAACCTTATGAAATCACCCTTTTCATCGAATTAAGAGCCTATTAGTAGTAAATATCTAATATTTGGGACGTATAGGACCTTTCCATCTTCGCCATTCGAAAACTTTGCGCAAGGATATAGCGGGTGAAATCAATACGCTTAAGTTATGCATACAGGTCGAAACGACGAAGCGAAACGACAACGGAGTCGAAGAATCGTCTCTCTTGCTGATGACGATAGTGATAAAAGCGCCGGTTTTTTAGTAACAGATGATTTTAGAGGTTTCTCACAAGTAGACGATGTTTTTTGCAGATCGCAATATGACCCAAGCGTGAAGACTTCAAACACACAAAAATTCTACGACATGTACCGTCGCCCTCTCACCGGATGGAGAGGAGCAGAAGGATATGCGCAGCACGACTACGCCTTAAGGAACGCTACATGGCATGTTGCAGATATTTTTGCCGAATTGTATGAACCCAATGACCGACGCGACGGATTTCTAGATCCTCTATCGATGCTTAGAGAAGGTTCAGGCGAAAGAGTCTTCTTTCCATCGAGTGATGAAGCTTCCAGAGTTATCAAGCAAGCTGCCACCACTGTGGGGGCCGACCTTGTTGGGATAACAAATTACGATAGTCGCTGGACTTATACAGAACGCTTCTCGATGAAAACTCTAAGAGGGAAGGAAAATCCAATTCCAGAAGATAGCCGACATGTAATCGTCATTGGACAGGCAATGGATACCGAACTTTTGGATACCGCCCCATCAGCTCTATCAGGATCAGCCACAGGAATGGGATACTCTCAAGATGCACTAGTACTCCTCACCATTTCACAATTCATCCGAAATCTTGGATACGAAGCTACCCCTTCGATGAACGATACGGCTATCGCAATACCATACGCTGTAAAGGCTGGACTCGGCGAGTACGGCAAACATGGGCTTGTAATCACACCTGAATTCGGGACAAGTGTACGATTCGGAAAAATTTTTACCAATCTTCCATTAACACATGATCTTCCAATCAGGTTTGGAGTTCAAGAAATGTGCGAGTTATGCAATGCATGTTCGAAGGCTTGTCCGAGTAAAGCAATCCCAGATGACAAACCATCATTTGTGACATTTAATCGCTCAAACATAGCTGGAGTGAAAAAATGGACGATAGACGGCGAGAAATGTTTCTCCTATTGGGCAAAGATCAATACAGATTGCGCTGTATGTGTTCGGGTGTGCCCGTTTACTCGAGACTATACAAAGATACGGAATCGGCTCTGGCTTCGGCTGGCCCACTCATCTCTACGAAAGTTAGCTTTAGCTCTTGACCAAAAACAACGTCGCGGAAAGCGAGTCGCTAGCAGGGATTGGTGGCTGTCTTAAAAGACTACACATCTAGAAATCGGTATGCGGCAATAGCAGACCCAACAGAGCCAACTAGAGCACCTACTAAGAAAAGCAAGGCGCCTATCCCCCACACTTCGCCGCTACCAACAGCGAAACTTTGAAGAATATTCAAAACATTTTCACTTGATAACCACTCCTCAAAAGCCCGATTAGCGCCGTATACGGAAGCAGTTCCCAGAGCAGCCCCTACAAGCCCTTGAAAAGTCCCTTCAAGCATAAAAGGAACCAGAATAAAAGAGTTAGAAGCGCCTACAAGTTTCATGACCTCTATCTCTCTTCGCCGTGCAAAAATAGCCATTCGGATAGTGTTGAGGATCAGCAGGAGGCCAGTCCCAAGAAGGATTGCCCCCGATCCCAAAACAATCCATCGAATTACATCAGTAGCTTTTTCGATTTTCTGGATTTCATCAGTCGCTCGGACAACTTTTTTTACACCTGGTTTAGTTTCAAATCCCGATGCAACAATCTCAATGGCTTCAGCACTTAATTGTCTAGGGATGATTCGGTATGACGGTGGAATGATCTCGGGAGTAACTAGTTGAGTAATCTCAGGATTCTCTGGAAAGAAATCCTCATTAAATTCCCTATAAGACTCTTCCTGATCGACGTACCTATAACTTTCGATTGCAGCAGAGCGCTCAATTTCGTCTTGGACTAAACCAAGTTGATTCACTGTAATTTCCGGTTCAAGAAAAACAATGAACTCTACTCCGTCTTGCCAACGGTCAGTAGCGTTAGAAACACCGCGTTGCAAAAGAAGCGCAATCCCTAGAAGGCTCAAAGAAACAGCAACAGTAAGGATCGAAGCGAGGGTAAGCGTTAAATTCCTTCTTAGATTCCTAAGGGTTTCTCGAGCCATATAACCTAATCGCATTAGATGGCCGCCTTATCACTCATAGACACCTCGAGCTTGATCTCGAACAATTTCACCATTGCTTAGTTCGATCACTCTTCGACGCATCGTGTCAACAATCCCCCGATCATGAGTTGCCATTACAACTGTTGTTCCTATTTCATTGATCCTCTCCAGAAGGCGCATTATTCCTACAGAAGTAGCGGGGTCAAGATTTCCCGTAGGCTCATCAGCGAGAAGAATCAGTGGCCTATTCACAAAGGCGCGAGCAATAGAAACTCTTTGCTGTTCACCTCCTGAGAGTTCATGGGGGAATCTATTCATCTTTGTTTGGAGACCTACAAGATCAAGAATTGCAGGAACTTGCGCTTTAATAACATGCCTCGGTCGGCCGATTACTTCAAGGGCGAATGCAACATTTTGGGAAACGGTTTTGTTAGGAAGGAGTTTAAAATCTTGAAAAATACTTCCAATTTGGCGTCGCATTTGCGGAATTCTCCAACGACGCAAACGAGCGATATCCTTTCCTGCAACAAATATTTTTCCATTGTCAGGCTCTTCTTCCTTGTTCAGCAAGCGCAGAAAAGTTGATTTCCCTGATCCGGATTGCCCAACTAAAAAAACAAACTCGCCCTTTTGTATGTCACAAGACGCCTCATGGAGTGCGAGTACCTCTCCTTTGTATACTTTTGTCACTGATTCGAGTTTGATCATGGTCTTTGTATCTAAGCTGCTTTTACTTTTGACAAGGGTATCATCACCCCTTATTAATTCTAGAGCAGAACAATTTAATCCTTACTGATTTGGGCTTCCAGAACGTAGCCACCGAAGGTACGCCTCAATAAATACATCTATCCCTCCGTCTAGAACTGTATCGACTGCACCAACTTCATAATTACTCCGAAGGTCTTTGACCATCTGATACGGCTGCATCACGTAAGATCGTATCTGGCTACCAAAACCGACATTCTGGTTTTCACCACTGATACTTGCTAGATTTTGCTCACGCTGTTTTCTTTCGAGATCAAGCAGGCGTGCTGAAAGCATCTGCATACATCTCTCTTTGTTTTGATGTTGGCTACGTTCATTCTGACATGAAACTACGATCCCCGAGGGGAGATGAGTAATACGAACTGCAGAATCTGTCACATTCACATGCTGTCCTCCTGCTCCAGACGAGCGATAAGTATCAACTCTTAGTTCAGCTTCATCGATAACCACTTCATCAGAAACTTCTTCGAAGAATGGAACAACATGCATAGAAGCAAACGAGGTGTGCCTATTAGCCTGTTTGTTAAATGGCGAGATTCGAACGAGACGATGAACCCCATGTTCGGATTGAAGCTTTCCATAGGAGCGTCTCCCTCTGACAATAAACTCAACCGAAGAAATGCCGGCTTCAGTTCCTTCTGACAAAGAAGTTGTTTCTAAAGAAAAACCCTGACGCTCTGCCCACCTTTGATACATTCGAAAAAGCATTTCAGCCCAATCTTGTGCTTCTGTTCCGCCTTCCCCGGATTGAATGTGGCATACCGCATCACTTTCGTCATATTCTCCGGTGAAAAGCGATCGCAATTCCAATTCATCTAAAGCTTTTGCTACAGCAAAAAGTAGATTATCTGCTTCGTCCCTGAAGCTTGGATCCGGATCTTCCTCCAGTAATTCGAGAAATGCCTCCGCTTCTTCTAACTGGGCAGATAATTGACTATGGAGGGTAATATCATCAGTAATTTCAGAAAGTTCTTGACTAATCTTCCTTGCTCTATCGGCATCATCCCATAGGTCAGGCTGAGCAACAACGTCCTCAAGCTCTATCCTTCGATCAAGCAATTCCTCTAGTTGAAGATACTGTTCAGCTTCTTCTAGTCTTTGGCGGAGGACACGCGGTTCGTTACTTGTTTCAGTCATATACAAATTTTTAACACAGGCTATTTCGTAGAAACTAATGGTAGTTGGGTTACTTCCCGTGGCACTGTTTAAATTTTTTTCCAGACCCGCATGGACACGCTTCGTTTCTGCCTGTTTTCTCAAATTCGCTTTTGACTATCGTCTCCTGCTTGTTAGAAGTATTTTCTTTGACTGACTCTACAGGCACGTCCTGCTTTACCTCAGCTGTTTTGTTCTGAGCCAAGCTAGCAATTGCTCCTGCCGCTATCTCATCTGTTCCAGAATATGATACGTCACTTGCTTGATGATCTAAAGAACGAGTCTGATCTTCTTTAGGCTCATTATCAACTTGGATATGCGTAATATATTTGATGAAATCTTTCCCGACTGAATCCATCATTGACCCAAACATTTCGAAACCCTCACGCTGCCATTCCGTTAGAGGATCTTTCTGACCCATTGCCCTCAAATGGATACCCTCCTTAAGGTAGTCCATCGCATATAGATGCTCCCTCCAACGCTGATCAAGAATGCGAAGCATTATCTGGCCCTCTACTTGGCGCATTACATCAGGCCCGATCTCATTTTCCCTTCTATCGCAATAGGAAATTACTTCTTCCATGGCAGCTTCATAAACGAGATTCGCGTCTGTAAATCTTTGGAATGAAGTTGAGTCGAATTCATTAGGCCATAGATTCCCGAAACCAGTCAACAGGCCGTTAAGGTCCCACTCCTCTGAGTGTTCCGAAGCACAGTGTGTTGAAACTATTTCATCTACTTCTAAAGCTAAGAACTCTATGGTTTCATCTTTAAGGTCCCCACCATTCAATATTTCATTTCGCCTTGCATAAACAACTCGTCGTTGTTCATTCATAACTTCATCATATTTGAGAACATTTTTTCGAGTTTCTGCATTTCTTTGCTCAACCGTATTCTGTGCTCGCTCTATTGCTTTCGTAACCATTTTGTCACCAATGGGAACATCATCAGGTAGAGCTTTTTTCATGACCCACTCCATTGCTCCAGTTGCGAACAATCTCATAAGCTCATCCTCTAAAGAAAGATAGAAACGAGACTCCCCCGGATCTCCTTGTCTTCCAGAACGTCCTCTTAATTGATTGTCTATTCGACGACTATCGTGGCGTTCTGTCCCAAGAACATATAATCCACCAACCTCTTTTACTCTTTCACCTTCTTCTAGGCATTCCGGTTCATACCGTTTAAGGAGCTCTTCGTACCTTCTGATTCCTTCTTCATCTTCAACCTTAAATCCTTCAGCTACAACATCCCGTTCGGCTAGACCCTCAGGATTACCTCCAAGTATTATGTCAACCCCTCTTCCTGCCATATTTGTCGCAACAGTAACGGACCCTATCCTTCCTGCTTGAGCAACAACATCTGCCTCGCGAGCATGAAGCTTAGCGTTCAGCACTGAATGGCTGATCCCTCGCTTATCAAGAAGGTCAGATACAAGTTCTGAGTTCTCCACAGAAATTGTTCCAACAAGAACGGGCTGGCCCTTGCTATTCCGTTCGACAATATCATCAACAACTGCATGATATTTTCCACGCTCAGACCGGTAAATGAAATCCACAGCGTCGTCTCGAATTACCGGCTTGTTTGTTGGGATAGGGACAACATGAAGGCCGTACGTATTATAGAACTCGGCAGCTTCAGTCTCAGCGGTACCTGTCATTCCTGCAAGTTTCTCATACAACCTGAAATAGTTCTGAAGAGTAATCGTCGCCAAAGTTTGATTCTCTTCCTTAATATTTACCCCTTCTTTAGCTTCAACTGCCTGATGAAGCCCATCACTCCAACGACGTCCATCAAGAATACGTCCTGTAAATTCGTCTACAATTTTGACCTCTCCATTAGAAAGAATGTAATCCTTATCTCGGTGAAACAACTCTTTTGCTTTCAGAGCTACTTGGAACTGATGAACAAAGTCTGCTGATACGGCATCATAAAGATTCTCGATACTAAGTGCCCGTTCTACCGCATGAACTCCTTCTTCAGTAGGTGCGACTGTCCTTTTTTCCTCATCGACTTCATAATGATGATCTCGCCGAAGCCCCTGCACGATCGAGGCAAATTGATAATAGGTCTTTGCTGCATCAGCTAACTTTCCGCTGATAATAAGAGGAGTCCGCGCCTCATCAATTAAGATACTGTCGATCTCATCAACTATGCAGTAGCTATGACCCCTTTGAACCTTCTTTGAGATCTCCATAGCCATGTTGTCTCGAAGGTAGTCGAAACCTAACTCATTGTTTGTTCCATATGTTACATCAGCATTGTATTGTTCTTTTTTGTACGAACTATCTCGATTCCCTGGAACTATCAAACCTACTTCAAGCCCTAACCACTTATATATTTCCCCCATCCATTCCGAGTCACGAGCTGCTAAGTAATCGTTTACCGTGACTACATGAACTCCCTTCCCAGATAACGCATTGAGATAAATAGGCAATGTAGAAGTTAATGTTTTACCCTCACCAGTCCGCATTTCTGCCACCCATCCGAAATGCAACGCTGCGCCCCCAACAAGTTGGACATCATAATGCCTTTGGCCGATTACACGCCATGCAGCTTCACGAACAACAGCAAATGCTTCAATAAGGAGATCATTTATCCCTTCACCACGTTCAATTCGTTCTTTGAACTCTCCTGTCTTAGCTTGAAGTTCGACATCGCTCAAAGCCTTCATATCAGGCTCCAGCTCACCAATGTCAGGAACTAAAGCTTCCAGAGCCTTTAATTTTTTCCCTTCACCAGAACGGAGAACTTTCTTTAGAGGATTTACGCTCATTTGGTTACAAATCCTATCTTCCTATACATAAGTTAACGATTGCTCCTATTGAAGATTATTAAAAAAACTATTGGGATTTCTAATACCTATAGTGATCTGGTTTAAATGGTCCCTCTTTAGCGATACCAAGATATTCAGCTTGTTCTTCGGAAAGTTCCGTTAACCGCACTCCAAGTGACTCTAAATGCAGCCTCGCAACTTTTTCATCAAGCGTTTTCGGCATGGTTATAACTTTTGGTTCGTAGTGTTTGGCATTCTCATAAAGATCGATTTGAGCCATAACTTGATTGGTAAAACTGCAGCTCATAACGAAGCTGGGGTGCCCTGTAGCGTTACCTAGATTAAGTAATCTTCCCTCAGACAAAATGATAACAGAGTGCCCATCGGGGAAAATAAATTCATCAACTTGTGGCTTTATATTGACTTGTCGAACATCTGACATCTCTTGAAGCCCTGACATGTCAATTTCATTATCGAAATGACCGATATTGCCAACAATGGCTTGATGCTTCATACGTGCCATATGGGCAGCAGAAATAATCCCCTTATTCCCCGTCGCAGTAATAAAAATATCAGCAGTTTCCATAACGTCTTCAAGCCGAACTACTTCGTATCCCTCCATCGCTGCTTGGAGAGCACAAATAGGATCGATTTCGGTAACAACAACCCTTGCTCCCTGACCTGCTAGCGAGGCCGCACATCCCTTACCAACATCTCCGTACCCCATAACACAAGCGACCTTCCCGCCGATCATCGTGTCTGTAGCTCTATTAATACCGTCAATAAGAGAGTGCCGGCAGCCATAGAGATTATCGAATTTAGATTTCGTTACAGAGTCATTGACGTTAATTGCTGGAAAAAGTAAAGTGCTTTCTTCTTGCATCTGATACAGACGGTGCACACCAGTAGTTGTCTCCTCTGAAACCCCAAAAATCTCTGACGCTATATCCTGCCAATTGATAATTTCATCATTTTGAATATTCCGAAGTCGATCCAGAAAAATTACCCACTCTTGAGAATCTCCATCATGTGGTTGCGGAACTTCTCCTTTCCTTTCATACTCAAGGCCTTTGTGAACCATCATCGTGGCGTCACCGCCATCATCAAGTATTAGATTAGGGCCTTTGTTATCTGGCCATGTAAAAAGTTGCTGAGTGGCCCACCAATACTCCTCTAGAGTTTCACCTTTCCAAGCAAAAACAGGCACCCCTTTGGGGCTCTCAATAGTACCGGACGGTCCTACGGCGACAGCTGCTGCAGCATGATCTTGGGTTGAGAAGATGTTACACGATACCCATCGAACTTCTGCCCCCAATGCAGTAAGCGTTTCAATCAAAACTGCAGTTTGGATTGTCATATGAAGAGAACCGGCTATTCTCGCACCTGCAAGTGGTTGGCTATCAGCATACTCAGCGCGTAGGGCCAGNAATCCTNGCATTTCGTTTTCTGCAAGACGAATTTCTTTCCTACCAAAACTAGCTAGTGACAGATCAGCGACTTTAAAGTCATTTTCTGGCATGGGACCCCTTTTAGATTTCCTTTACACACGGCTGGGGTCGTCTGACACCAAAGTCAGCCAATTGCTAGTGTACCCGTGCTGAGAAACGCTTCACTACAGTTTCTTAGCAATCTACCTAATGGACTTTTAGCCTTTTGTATNCTTAGATATAAGCCTTTGATGTTCCTCATCTGAAACCTGTTTTGCTTCGTCTATAAGTAGCACAGGTATCCCTTGATTAACCGTATAAGCTCTCTTTAATCTTGGATTATAGAGGACTGCTTCATCTTCGAAGTACATCAATGGACCCTTATCTTCTGGGCACGCAAGAATGTCTAAGAGTCTTTGATCTAATCCCATTCTCAAATTCTAGCGCATCGAACTCCGCTGACATACCTTCACTCAACGAACTCTTCGAGATGAGAAATAAGTACAGCTAACTGACTCTCCATCGCTTCTAGGGTTTCTGCTTCAAGGTTTAAACGTAGTAAAGGTTCCGTATTAGACGGTCGGATATTAAACCACCATTCTTGAGTACTAACTGTGAGGCCATCAAGTAAATCAAAATCATAACCTGAGAAGATCTTCCCAATTCTCTCAATAGCTAAGTCTGGACTTTTCACACGGAAATTGATCTCTCCTGTCGATGGATATTTCTCACATTCCTTTCGAAGTTGGGATAATGGTATTTTTTTCACACTCATTTCCTGAAGCACTATCAACGCAGCAATCAGCCCAGAGTCTGCTCGATAGTTATCACGAAAATAATAGTGGCCTGAGTGTTCTCCACCAAAGGCCGCTTCTGTCTCAGCCATCATTTGCTTTATGTATGAATGGCCTACCATGCTGCGGATTGCTGTACCACCGTACTTTTCGATTACTTCGGGAACAGAACGGGAACAAATTAAGTTGTGGATAACTGAAGATCCTGGCTCATTCTCAAGAATATTTCTAGCTACGATTGCAGTCGTTGTCGACCCAGACAACGACTGACCAAGCTCATCAATCAGAAATACACGATCAGCATCCCCATCGAACGCAAGTCCTATATCTGCATGGACTAATTCTACTCTTTTCTGCAAATCTACTAGATTTTCTGGATTTAAGGGATCGGCAGGATGATTTGGGAAGGTCCCATCTAACTCGCCAAACATCAAGTCGAGCCTTACAGGCAAATGCTCGAAAACCGCTGGAACAACAAGACCGCCCATTCCATTTGCNACATCAGCAACAACATGTAGGGGAAGCAGCGCCTTAGAATCAACGAATCCTAAAACATGGGACACAAAAGCATCGAGAATATTTTTCTCGTGCACAGAACCTTTACGAACAGCAGGCTGACTCACTCCCGAATCGATACGGTTTCTTATCTCGAAAAGACCAGTTTCTTTTCCTATCGGCCCTGCAGCAGCCCGNCAGAATTTGATTCCGTTATATTCTGACGGGTTATGCGATGCTGTAAAAATCGCACCGGGGGAATCTAAATAGCCTGACGCAAAATAAAGCATNTCAGTTGACGACAAACCTAAAGAGATAACATCAACCCCTCTTGATATAACACCTTCAATAAACGCTGGTACTAATTCTTGTGCAGATGGCCTCATATCATGAGCGACCAAGATCTGTTTAAGATCCGCATTTTCTTCCATCATCAAAGACGCAAAAGCTTCTCCTATTTGATGACAGATTCTGGGAAAAATCTGATCACCAACGAGACCTCTAATATCGTAGGATTTAAATAGCCCCTCTAGATCTTCCATATTAAAAAGGTACTTGTATCTAACTTATTTGCAAGAACCCTTTCTTTATAGAAGCAAATTGATCAGAGTCACTCCGTTAAATCCTGCATGGGCCCATATTGCAGGCCCAAGCCTTCCGGTCTTCTCATAAATGAGATTGAAAACAATACCTACACCAAAAAGTGCAGGAATAAGTATCCATTGAAAATGAACCAAAGAGAAAACGGCAGATGAAATAATCATGGAAGCCCAAATACATTTTGCTCCGGTTAGGTTTAATTTTTTTCTCAAAGATCCATAAAGAAGACCCCGAAAAAAAAGTTCCTCAGCAACTGGAGTAAACACGCCCACAAAGACGATTAGAGCAATAACACCGATNGGAGACGAAGGACGGTCGGTTAACTCTTCTGCAATATTACTGACATCATCAATATCTTTATCAAATAACCAGAGCACAGGATACGTTAAGACTGGAACAAGAAGAAACTGAGCAACGACTCCTATTAATATCCCAAGGCCGATATCCTTGCGCTCCATCCTAAAGTAGAAATCCTTCAGAATCCCCCCACCGCGATATGTGGAAGCAAACACCACAGCCAAAATCATTGAAGCTTGTAAAGGGAAATTAGCAACAGCTACGAGCCACATCGGAAAATCCGTAAAGTATTGATAACCCCCAACTCCTCGAGCTATTGCATATGCCATTGCAGCAAGTATGTGCCCAAAGACCAACCCTAAGATGACTTCTAGAAAGCCCCACTTTCTCCAATCGTTTTCTATTCGTCCAGGCGCAGGGAATCGAAACTCTTCTAAGCTGTTCCCATCACCAATACGTTCTTCATTGCCCACAATTGCGATCGTAACTCCCCAAATCTATTGATGAATAGCTATTCGTAAGAAGTCCGGAATTTGTGAGGATAGAAGCCATATAGGATTTGCAGCTAGACACTGATTCAAGTGAAGAGAATGCCACTACGATATAGATATGAATCAGGAAAGACCTCCCGCACCACCCGACCCAGATCGACAAGAGGGCTCGCAAGAACCTGATGAGAAATCTAGTCCATGGGGGAAAAGATTAGGGTATGTCTTTGCTATTGCTCTTCTAGTAGCACTGTTTTACCCGAATATCTTTGGCTCTGATAGTGGAAATGAAATACCTTTCCAAGAGTTCCGAGAAAAAGTTTCCTCTGGGGAGATAGCCGAAGCTGAATTCAATAACAACAATGGGAAAATTAAGGCGGTCACTGTTGATGGTGATGATCTGAGATCTTCAGGGCCGATAGAACTCTCTAGCGAGGATGAGAATCTTTTCTTAAGTAGTATCCCAGCTTTTGAATTTCATACACCGGGTTCAAATATATGGACTGGGTTTATAATCCCAGTGCTAGGACCACTTGCTCTTATACTTTTGTTCTTCTATTGGCTACAGCGAAGAGCCCAAGGCCAAATGGGCGGCATTATGTCAATAGGGAAATCCAAAGCCAAGGCGTACACAACTGAAAGACCGTCGACAACCTTTGAAGATGTCGCAGGGTACGAAGGTGTAAAACAAGAAATTGAAGAAGTGGTTGATTTCCTTCGTGACTCNGANAAATTTGCAGCTATTGGCGCTCGAATTCCCAAAGGCGTTCTTCTCGTTGGACCTCCCGGAACTGGGAAAACCCTTATAGCTAGAGCTGTGGCTGGAGAAGCAGGAGTGCCCTTCCTATCTGTTACCGGTAGTGACTTCATGGAGATGTTCGTTGGTGTTGGTGCTAGCCGCGTAAGAGATCTTTTTCAAACAGCCAGAAAGATGGGTAGCGCGATCATCTTTATTGATGAAATAGATTCAATAGGCCGAAAGCGTGGAGCTGGCTTAGGAGGTGGCCATGACGAACGTGAACAAACATTGAATCAAATGCTTGCAGAGATGGATGGTTTTGAAGCCACTGAGGGAATCGTAATGATGGCAGCGACTAACAGGCCCGATATTCTCGACCCTGCACTACTTCGCCCAGGAAGGTTCGACCGGCAAGTTATTGTTTCTCTTCCTGAACTTGAAGACAGAAAAAAAATTCTTGACGTTCATGTGAAGGGTAAACAGATGAAAGACGGAGTAGATCTCAACCTCCTTGCGCGCGGGACACCGGGTATGAGCGGAGCAGATTTAGCGAACTTAGTAAATGAAGCTGCATTGATAGCTGTACGTGATGGTGACGATGCTGTCACAGGTGACCATCTAGAAAGAGCGCGAGATCGGGTGCTAATGGGACAAACGCGTGAAGCAACTGTTCTGAATAGGGATGAGCGGGAACGAGTGGCATACCATGAAAGCGGACATGCTTTAGCTGCAGTTTTACTACCTAACGCAGATCCCCTCCATAAAGTTTCTATTATCCCAAGGGGTATGGCGCTAGGTGTCACAATGACTCTACCCGAGGAAGACCGATATCTTTTGAAAAAAAGCTACGTTGAAGATGAGCTCGTAAAGATGCTCGGAGGCCGCATGGCCGAAGAACTAGTTTTTGGTGAGGTTTCTAGCGGTGCTGCAGATGACCTTTCTCGCGCTACTGAAATGGCAAGAAAAATGGTTCGAGAGTGGGGAATGAGCGACCGAGTTGGACCAATGGCATGGCGTTCCCACGAGCAAGTCTTTTTAGGGGAAGATATGGGGCACGGAAGAGACTATAGCGATGAAATGGCAAATCTTATCGATTCTGAAATTGAAGGAATACTTCGCCATGCTGAAACCCGATGCAGAAACCTACTTACAGAATATAGAGAAGGGTTAGACAGCTTGGCTGAAGCTCTTTTAGACCGAGAAACGATTGATGGCAATGAGGTGATGCAAATCTTGAACGAAAAAGAAATAAATGCGGATCAAGAAACTCCAGAGCCTGAGAATTCATCAGGGCCGAAATCTGCTGAAATCCCTGCTTTGCAGAGTTACAGCAAGCCAACTGATTCTAACGAAAAGTCGTAAATACCTTAACTATCTTGTGAGATTCAATGTTGACCGACATTCTTATGGTTCTCCTACTTGGAGCTTTCGCTGCATCAGTTGCTTATTTCGTTAATCGGCGAGGAGCTGACAGTCCTTCGGTTCCCAAAAACTCTCTCCCTATTCAAATTGACAGAAGGGACTTCGACCAGCCAGAAACATCGCAGCTCTTAGTTCTATTCTCCTCGGAAACCTGCGATTCATGCGATAAGTCACGTGAACTTATTAAAAGCATCTCTATAGATTCAGTATGTATTCAGGAGGTTGAATTTCCTAAACATAGGAACATCCATGAAAGATATGGAATTGACTCAGTCCCCATAATCCTTGTCGCAGATACAGACGGCGTAGTGATTTGGTCATACGCTGGAATTCCCCCTGATGATCTATTCGCAGATATGGTTTCTTCCTTGCAGGCTCTATAGGTATTCAAAAACATTCTCAGTGGTGGTTTTTGTCCTACTTCTCCTTAGCCTCCCTCCTGAATTGGAATCCTTGGTTCCATAACAGATGACGCGTGAGGAGTTACACGAGTCCAGTAGCCTCCCTGATCAGAACCAATATGCCTCTCTACTAGAACAGCCTCAGAAGAATCTATCTGAATGACAGAGTTCGATGGTATGCCAAATTGTTCGAGATCTATCACTTTTCGAGACACCGCAGAGATTTCAAAGGGAAACGACTCGTAGACTTGCCCATCACTATATGCGAATAATTTCACTTGAGTAAGTCGGTCGTTTGAAGGATGCGCAATGGCAATTTGTTCATCGCCTCCTTTTGAGATAAACGTGTGAGAAGTAGCAGCTACATCTATCCCAAAACCTGAACTTGTGGTTTGCGGGAAAGAGCCATCGGAAAGTACGAACCGTTCAGAAGCTACAGGAAGTCCATTAATAGATCTTACAACAAGCCAATGCGGGGCCCCCAAGGGAATGCGCGAAGTAAGAGCAAACGCAGCACGAGAAACAGTTATTGGTTCTTCGCCTCCTAATACAACCGTTTCTGTGCTTGCTGGACTAACTGTCAAACTCACGGGTTCTATAAACGAAGAATAGGCAAAATCTGAGTATATTTCAATGTCAACATTTGCTTCTTCAATTTCCGATGGATTGTAAATTTGAATAGCAGACAAAGCAGATCCGTCTATACCGCCAGGGAAAACCCATATCGGCGCAAGGCTAGGTGTCCCCGTTTCAATATTTAGTCCGTTTGGTGAGAATTCGTCACCAAACATCATCAGGCGCTCAGCGACTACGCGACCATTGCGCGCTTTAATCGAGGTACTAAGTACATCTGCGAGAGTTACTGCCCCAGTGATGTCAATAGGTAGTAATGAACGAGGTGGAATCACTAGGCCACTGAAAGCATCGGGTCGACGCACACGACCATCAGCCACAAACGTCATATCGATCACAGCACTATCTGCGAAAGGATTGAAAATCGAGATAATTTCTCGCGAACCGTCTCTGGTAGTTCCTGAAGCGAAATACCACTCATCAGCTGCATCCGTTTGGCAATTCGATTGAGACTCGCCAGTCGCACCAGTAACATGATGCTCGACTACCAAATTGCCAACATTGGACTCCAACATAACCGCCGCAAATTCTCCAGCAACCTTTGGGACATCCGCCAAATCAACCGTGTGAACTGACATGGGAGGAACTTCTATACTGGCTAGAACGGTCTCGATTTGGACAATTTCCGGAGTCAGCCTGTTTTCATCGGAGTCAGACGCACTCAGTTGAGGCGCTAGAACAGGGGTAATTGTTAAGGCTACCTCTGCAACATTGATCGATTTATTACCAAGAATAATCTGATGATCTGCGATATCTGCCCCACCAACTGTTCCTGAAATGCAGAACCAGATAGAGACGAGATCAGAATCTTCTCCAACAACCGAACTAATTGATCTTTGTAAAATCTCTTCCGTCGGCTCTGGGTCAGTAGAGCCATCTATTATTACAGCTCCAAAAAATAAAGCAGCAAAAACTATTAACGCGGGCCATCTCGTTACCTTCATAACAGAGACCTATCAGATCCGATACTCGACCTAAGGAATCCGAAAAGAACCAGAATCCAAAGAAAAGCTTGAAGAAGGATCACAATTCGATGTTTCGACGGGGTTACGTGACTGAGCTCAATCGCCCCACTGAATTCTGGTTGAAAACCCACTGCCCATTCAAGCGCTGTTTCTTGTTGGACCATAACTCCATCTACTGACAACTTCCAAGTGCTAGTTGAAGGGACCGATAAGAAGATCTCGGAATCCCTCTCAACAAAACCTGAGTAAGACGTTGCCGAGTGGTTCTTAGGAGTGAGAGCAGTGCCCTTTTCTGGAAGAGGGTCGGATGCAAAGGAACGGAGTGATCTCCCCACTGCATGCCCATCACTAACTACTGAGGCAGCCGGAAGAGCAGAAACATTTTCATATCGGACGATACCGGGGGAAGCAACGATTCGGATAAGATCCAACTGCTTCCCTAAAGATGCCTCCACTGATGAAGGGATAGGTTCGATTTGACCTTTTGATGGCAATGGAGAAGACCGACCCACGAGTACAATCTCGCTGATACCCAAAGGAGCAAGTAGCCTTCCAAGTTTCGTTGTTCCACCATCTAATGCTAAAAGTAAAGCTTCTTCAATTAGATAGTCTCCCGGTTCTGGGCCCGCATCCCAACGGTCTAGGAACGATGATTTAAGACCGGAAGTAACCGAAAAAGTTAAACCTTCAGCTATGGGACTACCAGCAGCTGCTAATAGATCATCGTGACCAATCCACAATACTCGTCCTTCGATATTCGTATCACTCTCTTGGATACTCAGAACTTGATTAAGTTCATCGTCTGGCATACCCCAGTCACCGGAAAATGCGTTTCCGAAGACAGGGAGGACAACTAACACAAACGCAATTAATGTACTTATAGGTACAAGTTGTCTCCATCCAAAGCGGTATGTTTGTAAATCACGCTGAAGTGCGCCTACTCCCATGGCACCTGCGACAGCTACTCCTATCGATGCTGGAGCTAATAGTATTTCAGGGCGAGGCATCGAGATATCCAGCCACTGATTACTATCGACCCAAAGAATGGACACACCTCCTAGGTACATTACCCAACTTCGAACTGCCCATGCCCAGCGCTCACCTTTCGCAAGAATAAGAGGGACTACCGCAATAGCTAAAAATCCCCAACCAAAAATTTGATTGCCAGATCTACCAGCTGTTAGTTGGAGGAAATCTGAAAGACCACCAGACAAGTTTGATGAAGGACGAGTTCCCACGAGCCACTCCCAAGACGGATCGAAGGCAAAGACATCAATTAGCCATGGGAGGTTTACAGCAAGAGCGATAATCAACCCCAAACTAAGTACACCGATCAGCCGAAGAGCCCCTGATGGCCATCCAGATAGGAGGGATCCAACAAAGATTGCAGCAACTAGAGCTATGACTTCCACACTGGCGAAAGGGAAAAAAGCGATCATAAAACCGACTAAAGCTCCTATACCTAACGCTTCACGTAACCAATTGGACGGCATGATTCCCGGCCCAGAAGCCCCCCCGATAGGTCCGAATGGAGATAGTTTCGCAGCTTGCCCCAAAAGGACTAAGAGCCATGGAAGTGTTCCATAGAGTATAAGACCACCCCAGGACCCTGACCCCAAAGCCTCATACGGTACCGGTGAAGCTAGATATATCGAAGCTCCAGCAACTTTGACCCATGGCGAGTTAAATGGCTTTAGGAAATTCCACATTCCGATAACACCTATTGGAAGCATGCCGAGCGTGAGAACAAGTCTGAGTAAACCCATGGAACCCAAAAAAACAATCCCCAAAAAACCGGTCAACCCAATGGCCGTAGGGCTTGTTGATTCATGACCTATACCGGTTACCCACCAGTTAGAAAACCAAATAGAAAAACAATCTTGTATCCCAACATCAAATGGTACTAGTTCTCCAATAACAGGCACTTTACGAGTAATCAAGTGCCGGCTACCAAAAAAGAAAACAAGAGTTGCGAGACTCACAAAGGCAACTGAAACCCTTGATGGTCCTGCCCTCATGGACTCTAATAACCGCCTAAAGCGCTCGGTCACCATTCCAGAATTTTGTTTTTCAGAATCCTGAGAGCGATCCTTAAACAACGACTTGAATAGAGCATAACCAGAAGACTGTAACGCTCGTACCTCTATGTCGGGAAGGCGGCGAACAGACTTGAGCTTTTTTCTTCGCTCAAAAAGAGTTCTAGGTCGAGATAGGTTCCAAATCCAAGATCCAACTAGCACTCGGACTCGACCAAAGTCACCTACCAGCAACGAGCCGATAGAACGGAAGAGAGACAAGAGGAAGGCTTGCGGCAAAATGAGTAGTGAATACGCCAATCCATAATTACTTAATATTGTTCGAAGCCGATGGCGTTCTCTAAGCTTTTCTTCATCTCCATCGCTTCGGTACTCTCCCTTCTCTTCACGGTGACGAGCTACTGCCAATGGAACAGTAATTACATGCGCTCCAGCTACATGAGCTCGCCAACACATGTCCAAATCTTCTCCGATCATTCCCATTTCTTCATCAAATCCAGATATCGCTCTAAACAAATCGGCGCGGACCAGAGCAACAGTAGAAGAGATCACGAATACATCTGAGACAGCATCGTGTTGTTCCTGATCTAGTTCACCCGGTTCAATTCGAGGAATTTGATAACCCAACTTATCTACAGAACAACCAATATCGAGTAGCTCATCGGGCCTGTCCCAGTTAACGATTTTAGGCCCAATGACACTAGCGTTTGACCTCAACGATTCTTCTACCATGAGCCGAAGTGCATCGGGTGCAAGTGCAACATCATGATCGCAAAAAAGGAAAAATGCAGCATTCGTCTCATATGACAAGACGGTATTTAAATTTTTTCCGTGCCCATCTGAAGAATCGACGGGTATGACTTCTGCTTCTGGCAGGTATTCGCTTACAAAACTTTGCATAGTGGATTCGTCACCAGTTGTGAGGACAGTTACTTTGAAGTCTGGATAGTCCTGAATAGCGAAAGAGGACAGGACATCTTCAAACCATTCATCTGAAGCATGGGCAACGACAACAATCTCGACTGGCGGATATGCAACAGCATTATCGACTGAATTATTAACTTTCGAAACAGAATGTTCCACAGTGGCGAAGGTTAATCGCCAAAACGAAGTTCGGCATGTACCCTGTTGACACTCTTGGGTATTTTTCCCAAATAATGACCAAATAGTCTGGGTTTCGTTCCTAAAAGTAGGTAATTCTCTACATAAAACTTCACTCCAAAAGGAGTACAATTTATCTGTGCCTTATCTAAGTCAAGAACAGTGTTAGCAGTTATCACAGGTGGAAGTGGTTTCGTTGGAAAACACTTGGTGGATTTTCTTGAAAAATGTGGAGATCAAGCTGTACCTACCGACATCGCGAATGGAGGGCCTGACCTTCTAGACGGGGAAGCATTAACAAAGTTGTTTTTGTCTATAAAGCCAAATGTGGTTTATCACCTAGCAGGACAGGCAGATGTTGCAGCATCTTGGGAAAATCCTAATAAGACCTTTCAGGTAAATGCTGAAGGGACGTTAAATGTTCTCCTTGCTTGTCGTAAGGCAAACGTCCAAAGAGTGCTAACTGTCTCTAGCGCCGAAGTGTACGGGAAAGTAGATCAATCGAAACTTCCCATCGACGAATCATTCCCCTTACTTCCATCTTCCCCTTATGCTGCCAGCAAAGCGGCAGCCGAAATGATTAGCATCCAACAAGCAACCCCTGCAATGGAAGTCATGCGTGCTAGATCCTTTAATCATTTCGGCCCTAGGCAGAGCGAGCATTTTGTTGCTTCTGCTTTAGCCCTAAGAATCCTTCGTGCCCAGAACTCAGGAGAAAAAACTATCCCAATTGGCAGGCTGGATACGCGTCGCGATTTTACAGATGTTCGAGATGTTGTTCGTGCCTATCGATCTATTATCTGCGACGGGATATCAGGAGAAGCATACAACGTGTGTTCAGGTATAGACAGAGAAATCTCAGAGCTTGCTGAGGCACTTATTTCAGTTGCAGAGTGTGACATCGATCTTTGCCCCGATCCAGCACTTCAACGCCCCTCAGATATCCCTGTACTTCGAGGGGATAACAGCAAGATAAAATCACAAACAGGGTGGGAGCCGAAAATAGAGTTCACTCAAACAGTCGCAGATATCATTGAAGCAACAAAAGCTTTCTTAGATGACATAGTTAAGGATTAAGGGAATGCCTACAGCACTTATTACAGGGATTACAGGTCAGGATGGGTCGTATCTGGCCGAGTCGCTGCTGAACAAAGGTTACGATGTCATCGGTATGGTCCGAAGAAGCAGCACTGTCAACTATGAGAGAATTGCCCATATTCAAGGGGCAATTCAATTTGTCAATGGAGATCTCCTTGATCAAATCTCTTTGATTGACGCTATAAAGCAACACAACCCTGATGAGGTCTACAACCTTGCAGCGCAGTCCTTTGTCCAAACTTCTTTCGGTCAACCTGTCCTAACAGGAGAAACTACTGCTTTAAGTGTTACTCGTATCCTCGACGCTATTAGAAATGTTGATCCTTCTACTAGATTTTATCAAGCGAGTTCAAGCGAAATGTTCGGAAAAGTTGCAGAAGTACCTCAAAGCGAAAGCACACCGTTCTATCCAAGAAGCCCATATGGGGTAGCGAAAGTCTATGGACACTGGATTACAGTTAACTACCGAGAAAGTTATGACCTCCATGCATCTAGTGGGATATTATTTAATCATGAAAGCCCCCGACGTGGACTCGAATTCGTAACTAGAAAAATAAGTTACGGAGCCGCATCAATAAAGCTAGGTCTAGAAGAGAAGCTGGCTCTTGGAAACCTAGATTCCAAAAGGGACTGGGGTTTTGCCGGTGATTACGTCGAAGCTATGTGGATGATGCTTCAACAAGATGCACCTGACGATTATGTTATCTGCACCGGAATGACACATAGCGTTAGAGAATTCTGCGATGTTGCCTTCGAACATTTAGGACTTTCATACGAAGATCATGTGATTGTTGACGAAAAGTTTTTTCGCCGTGCTGAAGTAGATCTTCTTGTAGGCGATTACTCAAAAGCAGCAAAAGAGCTCCAATGGAAGCCTGAAACAACATTTGAGGAGCTAGTAATCATGATGGTTGATGCTGATATGGCTCTACTCGAAGGAAGACTCAAAGGGTTAGCGTGAATTCATCACAGGGCAATAAAATAGTTGTCCTATCCGGAGGTGTAGGTGCTGCGAAACTCCTTCAGGGGCTAGCAAACGTAATTGACCCAACTCATATCTCGGCGATAGTAAACGTTGCTGATGATACAACCCTTCACGGACTTCGCATTTGCCCTGATCTTGATACCGTCACCTACACACTCGCTGGGGAAATTGATGCTGAGAAGGGATGGGGTTTAAAAAACGAAAGTTGGAAAGCGATGGAAATGCTAAAGACGTATGGAGGTCTTGACTGGTTCCAGTTAGGTGATCGGGACATAGGTACACACATGTATAGAACACACCGTCTGATACAAGGAGCTTCTCTTACCACTATTACTAAAGAGATAGCTTTAAGTTTGGATGTTCATGTATCTATTGTGCCAGCGAGCGACGACCCGATCTCTACCATGGTGACATCCTCTGAATTAGGAGAAATAAGTTTCCAAGACTATTTTGTTCGACACCAACACAATCTCCAAGTTTCTGATGTACGGTTTGATGGGATTGAGAAAGCTAAACCAGGACCAGAAGTTCTTGATATTATCCTCAGCGCTTCTTCAATAATCATTGCTCCTTCTAACCCGATAGTCTCCATAGGGCCTATTCTCGCTATTCCCGGAGTGTTGGACGCATTAAAGACCAGAAAGGCAAATACAATTGCAATTTTCTGGGATTATCAACGGGAAAGCCCTTAAAGGGCCGGCTGATCAATTACTTAAAGGCTTGGGCCATGAATCTTCTGTCGTAGGAGTAGCTCGGATTTATAGTGACATAGCATCTAGCTTTGTTATTGACAATGCAGATGCTCAGCACGCTAGCCTCATTGAGGATCTCGGTATGCAGTGTTTCATAACGGATACGGTAATGACCAATAGCCAAAAATCTGCAAAGCTATGTGAAGCTTTAATCCCTTTATGCTTTCCGGAGGTCTCTATATGACCCAACTTGAAATACTACCGATAGAAGGGCTGCCAAAAATTGAGCCAGGAGATGACATTATCGGCATGCTCGGAGACTGCGGAGAAATCAGGCAGCTAGATATCCTGGTCGTTACGCAGAAGATCATTTCGAAATCAGAGAATCAACTTGTTTCGATTGACCCTAATGACCCCCTCAGCCATAAACCACTTGTAGAAAGGGAGTCTGTTCGCATTCTCAGGAGACGAGGGGAACTTATTATCAGCGAAACTAAACATGGATTTGTTTGTGCGAATGCTGGAATTGATCTGTCAAATGTTGAACGAGGTCAAGCAGCCCTCCTCCCTGAAGATAGTGATAGATCTGCCCAACGACTTCGAGCAGGCTTGATGGGTAGATACAATCTTGATGTAGCTGTGATCATCTCCGATACATTCGGGAGGCCATGGAGAAAAGGCTTAACGGATGTTGCTATCGGTTCAGCGGGTATTTTGCCAATTCTAGATCTCCGAGGTGAACCTGATGCCTTAGGACGAGAAATGCAAGTAACTGAAGTAGCTCTCGTCGATGAACTCGCTAGAGCTGCTGAACTCGTGATGGGAAAATCTTCTGGCATACCCGTTGCAATTATTCGAGGAGGAGAACCTGATTGGTTCGGTGACGGGAATGTCAGAGAAAACCTTATACGGGACCCGCAGGACGACCTTTTCCGATAATGATCTGTCCTCTTTTAGAAAGCTAGTCCTACTCGATTCCTAGTTCATTGTTTATGCGAGAGCTTGAATCTCTTTTAGATGTGCCGCCAATGCCGAAAGCCATCTCAATGTTGAGTTCGTTACAGACTAAAGCTTCAGGTATATCCGACGCGATGTTTCGATCCCCTCCATTTCCAAAAATAAGACGATATTTCGGATTTGCAATCGCAACAGCTGCAATTGTCTCCTTAACCGAGCTATCAGAATCCGTTGCAATACAAGCTTCATCAACGATTGTGAGAGCTTGGACAAGTCGCAGCCGATCTTTCTCGGGAAGAATGACTTTGCCCTTTTTTAGTATCTGCTGAACATCATTATTTACGATGACTAGAAGCCGGTCCCCTAATGTCGCCCCAGCCTCTAAATAGTCTAAATGCCCACAATGAAGAGGACTGAAATATCCGCTAACAACAACTAGCGTCGGGGAAACCATTTATCTCTTCCACTTGCGAACAGTTCAACAGATGATCGGGTCCTAGAAGCGAAAATTTACTCACTTTCAGCTCCGAAATCTTGCGGCCCAGGAATATCTGAAGTGTTAGGCCGGGTTATAACTTCCCTTGACTGCCCAGTAACACCTTCGAGAATATCTGCCCTATCTGGTATTGGAATAACAGCACCCCTAGGGGCACGGGCAATAGTAAACGCTTCGAGATCATCTAGGAATCGGACATCTCCTAAGTCTTGAGTTATGACTTCTGATGGCTCTCCACCTTCAAAGGCATTAGCCCACCTGATCACTTGGATAATTGCTTCTTCTCCCCCACAATTTACTCCAGCTTCTAGAGACTGACCACCTGGTAAAATTAATGCCTCTTCGGATATTTCTGCCCCCATGGCATTAAGGAATACACTCAGTCGAGCTTGTTTTCCGGTGACAGAAGATGTAGATGGATGGATATGTATTAAGCCATCCTGGTGGGAATGTATGCCTTCAGGGTCATACTCACTCTGGAATACGGGGAGAAAAGAATCTACGACACAATCCCATACTCCATAAGCAGCATGCCAATGGTCTTGTAGCGTAGGGGTCACTTCGGCATCGCGTGTAGCCCTAGCAAAAATTACTAGGCCTAAACCTAGAACAATCACCAATCCAACAGCAGTTGGAAACCCGATTGCACGACGTTCACTCGGTCCAGTAGTAGCACCAGCACGTTCTGCTCTAGCAATTTTTTTTGCGGATGAAGCCTTACCCATGTCCCAATACGGTAGTGGGCTTAAACGTAAATTGGGCGCACGGAGGAAAG
>PAZD01000054.1:7087-29270 GCA_002715405.1 Acidimicrobiaceae bacterium | reverse complement strand
ACTCTAAAGTGATAGTTGCCATTGTATCATATTTGCAATTCGATTGTATTTATTGATTGCTAAGTACTCCATCCTCAACTTTCACCGATTCCTCATAAAAGATCCTATCACCATAACCTATCATTAACTGTTTCCAATTACCACTCTCTAATGGTTGATATACTTCTCTAATTGACTCCTTACCATTATTAGTTGACCATGTACGTTCCCACCACGCATTACCAGAATCATACTGGTATCCCTCTGACTCTAATCTATCAATAAAACAATCAACTTCTTTACCATCAACATAACAATGTATTTTATCAGGATTGAAGTCTTCTCCCTTATGAGTACCAACACTGATATTCATAATAGACTCATAAAGTTTGGTAATAATACTCATTTGTCTAACGCTCCTTGCATTGCTAATAATGTTTCATAAGGAATCCATGCTGGTTCCTCGTCTGCAAACTGAACCTGGACTTCAGTTATATTTCTCTGCAACCACCTAGAGTAAGTTTCTCTTACCATCTTAACAGGACTAAGAGGATTGTTCATTTGCTCCATAGCATCTTGATTATATATCATCAGATTACTAATATTACATTATAAAGTATAAAACCCCTGACTTAAAAAGTCAAGGGTTTGTGAATATTTAATTTTAATAGGATTTACTTAAGGTGGATGTGAGTGCGTTAGCATTAAACTAAAACCTCCTTACATATGCGTTTGCAAACAGATTGACTTTCATCACATTCGATTAAACACTCGTAATAATCTGCGATTAAATCATTCTCAGGATCGAAATTATTCTCTCCTGCTAATTGGTTAAATGATACTAAGTTGTGCATTAACCTACTCCATTAAACGACAATAGACCATAATATAGACCTTTAATGCATTGGTTTCCTCTTAATGTACCTCTCGGTGACTACTAATATTTATACAAATTATGTTTGTATTTGCTGATACAATTTAACAAAAATTTATGCCTACTCCCTTGCTCTATCATATGCAATACATCCTGTCATCACTGCTCTTCCATCCACCTCTGATGTAGGAACTGCATGTTCATCGTGACCATTAAAGAATACAAGTTGACCCTCTTTCATAGTATGTTCTTCACCATTTAATATTAAAGGTGCAGATCCTTCTGGACAATTTATGTAATAAACAAATGTAATTGGATATGGAAAATGATCGTGAGGAACTAACTCAGTCTCTTTCCTGTAATAAACAAACCAACACTCATATAATGTAAACCCAAAAGGATCAAACCCAAACTCATCTCCACCACCAAATTCAATAGGATTTTGCTTAAAGGCATCATCCAAATATTTAATATCAGAAGAAGGTTCACATCCACGCCTTGATAATCCATGTGCAACATATGGCACTAAAGATTCTATCCATGTAAGTAATAGATCAACTTCTTTATTAGTCTTTCTATATTCTAATCCACTCCTCCATTTAAGATCACCACCAACTATTCCCTTTGGTTTTAACTTATCAAGATTTTGAGAGAGATGAACATTCTCCTGGTCTGATAATTCATATAATTTAGATTTGACATTAGAATGTTCAGAATACTCAAATATTACCATCTAATACTCTCTCTTGTCTGCATAAAAATCACCTAATGCTCCACTCATTAAAGTTTCACTAATCTCACCGTTGGGTGTAGTAACTGTAGGTTCCACATGATTATTCTTCTTACCAAATTCCAATGCTTCTCCATGTGGATTAGGCATATCTCTTACCATATCAACCACTTGATCTCTTATTGACATGAGTTCATCATAACATTTCTGATTATGAGAACATGATCTTAAATGATTGTCTGGTTTATATAATGACTCTAGCATTAAAGTTCTAGCACGATCCCACCTATCAAGTGGTGTCAATTCTTCATCAAGTGTTTTCTGATCTTTCATTTAATTCACATTCAGGAGTTTCTTTGAGTAACATTTCAACAATTTCTGTTTTAGTCTCTTCTGTCAAATACCTATCACCACGAACAGTATCTATTATACCCTGAACATCAGAGCATGGCAACAAGGTGGCAATAAGAACAGCAAACATTGCAATATCCATTACTACCTCTATTTAACAACTTCCCAGTCATCATCTCCACTTTCACGCATTGTAAATGAGTGACGATTGTTGATAGACTCCAGACCTACCTCACCATTCTTTCTCCATACTACCCTGCATGAGTGTAGTTTATACATAGAGTTCTCGAATAGATCTTGTGCGTTCCTAGATCTTGGTTTCACGTAAATGAATTCTTTTTTCATAATAAGTTATTAATAAGAATAGAAGATACACGAACACCCCAATTCATAAAAAGAATAAAGGATGTGATAAAAACAAGTTTCTCTGATCCAGTTAATTGCATGTTTTTCATTAAACTGTACATAGTATAAACCCCCACACCGAAGTGCAGGGGTTTTGTGTGCCACTTATATTAACGTCCTATGAGGGTTCCGTTGGCCAAGTGACTGAGTGGGGAAATCCACTACTGGTTGGGAGATCTCTAAGATCCTGTCTATATGTTTTCCATGCAGTCGTGATGCCAACTCCAGTATCCACGGATTTGAGAGTAACCCAATCAGATAACTTTAATTTCTCATTCCTTGTATTTCTGACATTAGCAGCAGCACTAGCATCAATACTTGCTGTTACTCCTACACCAACAGAATACTTAGTATAATAATTACCATCACCCTTTACCTCAATACCATCTCTATACACATATTCATATGGTGGTGTGGAACTAGGTTGTGAACCTTCATATACTATATCAGCACCAAATACATTTAATATATCCTGAGTTAATGCTAAAGGAAATGATGTATTAGGATTCTGACGACGAAATTCTGATTCCGTAACAACATTACCATTTTTTCTTAAACGAATTTCCATCTGAAATTACAGTACCTTATGTAAGTTATTTATATTATGCAAATGCAAGGTATAGAACCTTCTCACCAGAGACATTTAATTTCATGTTTACACCAGGAGCAGTGTTGGTGAGTTGGAATCCATTAGGTAGTGGATCAACATAATCAGTATCACTTACTTGCCTTGCAGGTGCATTCCACCGTAAGTATGGATCATTATCAGAAGAGAATCCTCTTTTACTATCCCATACCCACCATGCACCAGTGCTACTTATATTCCGAAGCATAATAACTCTTGGAGAGAATCCAATCTCAGTTACATCTACTGGAGTACCTTCACCAGCACCCGTATATAACCCCGTATGAAATACTCCTTCACAATTTGCAAACAGATACATTATATAATTCATACCAGAATAATTTGACCAATTCATTCCAAGACGAAATGTTTCTGCCCCTGGTCCCAGTCCAGAACTATCCCACATCCGATACCGAGTACCTATTATAGAATTGTTGATCCAAGCAGTGTTAAAGTCCATGTCATGGACTCCAGCATCACCAGCAGCTCTAGACCAGACTGCCCACCAATTTCCATAAGAACCATAAGCAGTTTGATTATCTAATGTTTTGATAATTGCTAGATCAGGTTTCACCCCCAATGCATGTGGTGTATCATCTATTCCACCTCCATGTGCAAATGCTCCTACCCCACGATACTTAATCATATCAAAGAATCCTGATTTTCTCTTAAACATATAAAATACAGAATCCGTATTCTTAAAAGAAGAATCATTACCGAATGAATACTGTGGTATATAAGAACCGTATGTGTTTGAAGCTCCCTGAGTAGGATCATACATTTCTGAATTTAGATCATATCTAATATTTCTTAATTGTACAGGATTAGCCATAATATAACTATCCTCATTCATTCCAAGATACCATCTACTATATCCATACGACACTCCAGTATCACGTCCACCTTGACCATTAGATGAACCACTCATCAATCTATTTGTGGTCATAAAAGTTGGATTATAACTTCCACTATCATATCGTCTCATACTAAACTCCATATCTTGCACACCAAAACCAGTTTGATTACCACTACTATCAATAAATGTATGAAGATCAAAAGTATGAGCTTCTGGTGATTGACCTTGATATAAATGAATGCACTCATTCTTACTACCTACCCACCTACCTACCTTTGCATCTGGTCTACGAATTGCAAGACAATATTGTTGACCACTGAAAGTACCATTAAACCATCCTTTTACATTAGCTCCTATAGCTTGGTTAACATTCTCATGTTGGTAAGTATTTGAGGTGAGATCAGCAGCATAAAAACCAGAAGTCATCCCAAACTCAGTCTCACCACCAAATCCACGAAGATAATCAAACCAATGGGAATCACCACCATCCTTAAGGACCAATATCATTTGTGGTTCCCAACCAATGTCAGTTAGAACATTCTGACCATTAACTACAACTTGCTTAACAATTTCAGAATCTTTATCTTTACCAAATAGCTTTGCATCAGCATCATCACCATCTGCCCACATCCATACTGAATATGTACTATTAGCAGACCACCAAGGAGCACTTTCATTTACTCCAAAATCAGTTGTAGTTGGATCAGTGTAACCCCAAAAATCACTATCTCCACTAAACGCACCCCCTTCATTCATTTTTGCATACTGAGATCTACCTTGTACTTTATGATATACATAATAATCTCCATTATTAGTCTGATTCTTCATTATCCAAAATCCTGGTTTACATTCCAGTGAATGATTTATTCTTCTATAGTTGTTTTTACCACCAACATCACCTGTTGTAAAGGTGACCATATCAAAGAATCCTGGTTGCTTTCTAAATGTATAGGCAAGATTTGATGAACTATTACTATTATCATTCATACCTTCATTCATAAACATGTTTGTTCCCATTGTCCAACCATCACTATCAAATGATTGCATAGCATCTGCTTGAGTACCCATTGCACCATCACTACTTGTTGCAAAAAACCTCTTTTGTACTCCTATATCAGTATCAGATATTGTTTTATAACAATCACTACCATGAACACCAGTCACTGCCCTTTGCATACTCCACACCATTCCACCATGCCTTGCCATGTCAATGCCATTGGTGATCTTCTTATCTCTAGGTGTTAAACTTGTACCAGTACCTTGACCAAACCATGTATCAACAGAGAATACCTCATCAACATAATGATTTGGTATAAATCCTGCTGCACCAGGAACTAATTTTTGTGTAATAGGATCCATTATGCTATTGCTAAGTATTGGTAGTAATGTCCAGTGACATTGAGAGTAGTGTTTGCTAATGAAGTAATTCTAAATCCACTAGAGTAGGGATCAATATAATCCGTAGTATCATTTTGACCATCAAGAATATTCCAATAAAGAAAAGGATCATTACTAGAAGTAATCCCTCTAATGGAATCATAACAATAATAATTTGTAGAATCCCATTTATTAATTATAACCAATCTAGCAGTGTCATCAAAATTACAATCAATATCCATATCCGAACCAGTTGCAACATAATAACCTACCTTACTAATCTTAGGACATGTTGCCCACATATATGCCATGTAACTATAATATAACCTATTTGTTTCTGTTCCAGTTCCAACATAGAACTCAGTTGCAGTATCAGTACTCGTTCCAAACTTCTCCTCTGCAGTTGAGTAAGCAGCCCATCCATTGTTTGTTGCTTGTGCTCCTAGTTGTTTAAATGATTGATACGAAACTCCAGTATACGGACTAGCAGCAGCAGATGGTAAAGTACCACAATTCTTATGATAACCAGGAAATCCAGTACCAGAAACACCATCATTACCAAAAGTCCTAACAACTATCATTTCTGGTTTTACACCCAAATTATGAGGTATAGCTCTTTCTACACTAGAATTAGCGGAAGCAGCATCTCCAATATAACCAACAGTATCAAAGAATCCTGGTGCTCGTCTCATCATATGTCCAATATATGGGTTTTGTTGCAACAGATTACCATATCTTGAACCTTTCATTTCATCCCATGTAGTATAACCATTACTCAAATAATTTGTATCTGCAATACCATTACCATTAGTATCCCAATACAATCTTGGTTCACTATTAGCATTTGCACCCATCTTTCTCGTTGCTGTCCTCCAATATGCAGCAGCACTATATCCTCTATCCCAGAACACATCAGGTGGAAAATCAGCAAGATATGTAGGTGTATTTGGACCCCATGCTCTACTTACCGCAAATACTTTCTTTGGATCAGTAGGAGTCCTCATTGGTCCTTTACGGATTGCAATATAAACATAACCTTTTCCAGTTTCATTTAAAGGAGTAGGTTGAGAGTGCCAGAATCCAGTGGCATCTGTAGTAATATCATATTGAAGAGATTGTTGACCTGTTGTGTTTGCATACAATAATCTACCCTCTTGGGTTGCTTGACCCATTTTACCATTATCATACAGTTGCATTCCACCTCTTTGAGCATCATATATCCACCAATCATAACCACTATCTGATACACATTTTATCATAATGTACTGGGGTTCCCATCCCAAAGTAAATTTACGTCCATTAACATAAGTATTAGTTGCATCTCCAACATAACCACCACACTTGATTATACTATCAGGTTNAGGATCATGTGCAAATANATATGCTACATATTTNCCACCAGTTAAATTTATATTTGCATCACTGCCTATTGTAAACTCTTCGTTAGTAGGTGCAGTCTGTGCCCAACCGTCACTGAAAGCAGTATTTCTTGAGTCAGCATTAAATCCAAGTTTATAATTTTCTGATGGATTGCCATCATAACCTACACCTCGATGATATATAACCCAATCTCCAGCAATATCAAGTCTTTTGATAAGTATCATACCAGGTTGAATTTTAAGATTATGCTCTAATTTTCTACCAGAAGTACTATTTCCATCATATTTAATGACATCGAAGAAGCGTTTAGCTTTTCTAAATCCCCAGGCAGTATACTTCTGATTAATTGCAGTTTCTTCTGGATTAGCACTGAATACTGCATCACCATCTCTACTATGACTAGCACCTTTTGCAGTCCAATGTGAAATTCCTCCATTAGTTTCTATTTCTTCAGCATTTGTATCAGATCTAATAAATTTTCTTATATCTCTCTCTGTATCATATAAACGGTGTTGGTGGCTTTGACTCATACACTTCATCCATAATAATCCACCTTCAGTCCAATCTATATCTTCACACAAGAGACGAGGTGTAAGAACAGATGTGTTGGTAGATTCGACAGTCGCAAAAAGTTGTTGACTATTCGGCATACTATGAATAAAAGGTCTGCTAGTATACAATGCCCTCATAGTTCCACCAGTTAGAGGTGCAGTAGGTGGTGTAAAACCAGTTATACCGTCAGATCCAGCATTTCCATATGCACAATTACCTACTGTTATTCTAAAGTTACTAATATAACCCTGATATTTATTTTGAGATGCATCCATTGCACCTAATCTAATTCTAGGAGTACCACCATTAGGATTATAATTTGTTCCACCATTAGTAGAATACTGTTCCGCATTACCATCAACAAATTGAGTCATAGTACCATTACTATATCTCATTACACATATATGATGCCAATTACCATCCATTAAATTTGTACTACCCTGCAAATCCATATCATTAGAGGTTCCATCATATGCCCATGTATTCATTACGTTAATATTACCTGCAGAAGGTTGCATTCTAATCTGCAAATTCTGATGCTGAGTATTTCCAGTAGGTCCATCTAATTGAAAAAGATTTACATTTGATGATTGAAATGCTCCCTTGACCCACATCTCAATAGTGAAATCAGCACCCAAAACAAAACCACTATCAGCAGTAAAATCAATATAACCATTTACACCAGATCCACCAAAGTAAGTACTATAATATCCATCCTTACCATAATTTGTAGTAAATCCTGAAGCAAATGGTGAATCATATCCTGAACCCATTCCATTATAAACATCAGTACCAAATACATCTTCTACCATAAGACCAGGAAAAGTCTCAGGAGCTGATGATGCCATAAAAAGTTTTTGAGTAATAGAATCCATTATGCTATCGCTAGGTAGATGTATTTTGCATTGGGAGTAGTTAATATTGTATTAGTATTAACCGAGAACCCATTATCTAATTTGTTTAAGTAATCAGTATCTTTAACAGCTGGCATAGCTTTATTTAACTCTAATATCCCATCTAATCCTGTCTCATGCTTTTCAACATTAGTAGATGGGAAAGCAACAGGACTTCCATCAACAGACCATACTAAACGAACAGCACCACCCCAACTAAGACTTGGAGTATTACTACCTCTACCACCTCCAAATTTACCCTCTAATTGATTACCTGCATTTGTTCCATATCCACCTGAACCACCTTCTTGTCCATTAGCACTTACACCACTTGCTCCTTCTCCATATATGTTAACTCCACCACCTTGAGCACCAGCATGACTACCAGCACCAGAACCACCAGAACCATCAGTACCAACATGATTAACCCAACTACCTGAAGCATTAGTATCATATCCACCATTACCACCATTTCCTTGATATCCACCAGCACCACCGCCTCCACCATATTTTCTAGGACTATTAGTACCATTAGAACCATTTCCTCCATTTCCACCACCATCTCCTATATAATTTCCACCAGATCCACCACTAGTACCAGAACCAGCATTTCCACCACCCCCTTTAACGTAATAACCTCCACCATTCCTCATCCCCGAATCACCACCATTTCCAGTAGCAGATGGTAGATCACCAACATCAATAGTATAAGTTGTGCCAGGTGTTACTGAAATATTATTCTTCCATCCAGTACCACCTCCACCACCACCAGCACCACCTTGGGATACTGAACCATATCCACCACCAGCACCAATAGCAAGAGCACATACTGAAGTTACACCAGCAGGGCATGTCCAATTATACGATCCTCCTATTGTCCATTCCGCATTACCGAAAGATGGATTAGCAGTTGCCAATCCTCTTAAACTATCAAATAACAACCAATCAGCACCAGAACCACCACCAGCACCATTAAGTTCATACCTCTTAATTAAAAGAAATCTAGGACTTAATCCACAATCAACAGAAACACTATCACCATTAGCATTGACCTCATATGATCCTACTTTAGATACACCAGGTAATGATGCAAAGAATTGTCCGACATATTGGTAAGATGAATTATTGACTGCATTATCAGTACCTACTGAAAACTGAGTAGCAGTTGGTGCTTGTGATGTCCAACAATTTCCCCCTGAACCATATCCATAATCGTACTGAACAATTAGATAAGACTCTGATGGTATATCTTTATGATATACATACCAACCATCAGATCCTCCATTACGAGTCTTCACAATTGCTAGCTCAGGAACAGCACCAAGTTGATGATTTATCACCCTGTTAGTACCATTTCCTTGCCAATATTGGACATCAAAAAAACCTTTTGATCGCTTAAACATCCAGGATTGGTGGTGCTGGTCTTTTGTACCCCAATTCCATCCATAACTATTATGCCATTTAAAATCACTATATGATCCTTCATTAGTAGAAGCACTATTCCACTTCATATCAAATGCACCTGACTTTCTAAATCCTACATTCCAATCAGTACCATTTGTATTTGTCTGTTTTACCCATGCAGCATCAACAGGAAAATTAGAAGTAAAACATGGATATCCATTATTACCTGTAGATGTTGCATATACCTCTGACCCTGATTCTGGCACAGATATCATATCATTTCTTATTGCATAATAAATATAGGTCTGTCCTGATGCATTCCAATTATTTCCACTCACTGAGTTGTTAAATTCAAAACCATCAATCGTAAAGTCTATAAACGAATTAGTAAGATCTTGAGTTCCAGGTAAGTTTATATATTGCATTCCATCAGTACCTTCAGAAGTTCCCCTCGTCATACTCATCAATCTTATCTTATCCATTATAATCCAATTACGAGGAGTGCCACTTGTTATACATTTTATCATTACCATCTGGGGTTCCCATCCCAAGTCTATTGTCCGAACTCCTGAATTACCATCATAAGTACCAGTCTTTGCTATGACATCAATATTAGCGTCACCAAATACTGCTTGATCTGCTGCAAATAGATATGCAATATATTTTTTACTCGAAGTATTAGTATGTGCATTATTTCCTACAGAAAAATGGCTACTAGTTGGCTTAGTATTATTCCATATATCACTACTAGCAATCCTCTCATCATCCTTATTCAAGAATAACTGATATGCTTCGGGGTTAGTTGCATCAAGTTGTTTATGATAAACTGCCCAACTATGTCCATCATCCTGTGTATTCTTTATCCACATCATAGAAGGTTCACACCCTAAATCATGAGGGATCTCCTGATTGGAACCATTTCCTGTAAATTCTACCATTGTGAAGAATTTTTTGGATTTTCTAAAATTATATACAAAATTTCTATCTGACTGATTTCCTTCGTTTAGTTTAGTATCACCATCACATCCTTCCCATACCCATCCAGTATCCTTCCATTCTTTTATTCCCCTTTCCTGATTTATATGCAATTTATCACTATTATTAAAAGAACCATAGTCAGCATGAGTATATGTTCCATCCTGCTCTACATTTGTACTAGGAAATGCTCTACCAGAACCCCATAAAATTCTTACTGCACCTCTACCAGCACCACCTGATCCTGCTCCTGATCCACCACCAAATTTACCAGTATCTTCAGTCCATTGACCATACGTTCCAGCACCAGTACCACCACCTGATCCACCAGTTCCTGGTGTAGCATAAGCAGCAGGAGATCCACCTTGACCATCAGCACCTTTTCCATATATGCCTACACCACCACCTTGTCCACCATCTGTTGAGCAATGGCCACCGCCACCACCTCCTCCACCAGATCCAGTGACTGGAGGTTGTCCAGCATTACAATTAGTACCACCATTACCACCATTTCCTTGATATCCACCTGCTCCTCCACCACCACCTTTTCCAGAACTACCGCCATTACCATGACCACCCCTACCACCGCCATGAGTAAGACTCTGATAGTTAGCTCCTATCATACTAGAATCGTTTCCACCAGATCCACCACTATTACTATGATTCTTCCTACCAGGATTTGCTTGAATTATTAAATCACCATTAGCATCCTTAACATATGATGATTGACCGTCTTCGTCTTGACCATTAGCACTACCATTTCTACCACCAGTCTTTCCTTGCCTTACTGTTAGTTGAGTACCTGGTGTAACAGGAACATCATTGATCCATGATAATCCACCACCACCTCCATTATTACCTCCATCAGCACCTGCACCACCACCTACACATATTATACAGACTGAGGTTACACCAGCAGGAACAGTCCATGCAGTATCGTTAGGAGCATCAGAAGGATGACCTGTCCATTCTGCACTACCTTGACCTGGTGTTCCCTGTGATCCATCTAAAGGTGATACAAGTGTGTCTGCAACATACCAATCAGAGCTCTGATCCCCTCTTTTACCCATTACCATTCCACCTTTAGTCATATCGACTGTACCAAAAGATGTATGGATACCAGCACTACTATTAGCACTAGAAGAACCTATCCAAGCATAAGTCTCAAATAGATCAGATACTGTTGAAGCACCTGGTGTTTCTGTTAGAAATATAATTTTTTGTGTAATGGGATCCATAAGTTATTCCCGATCCCTCTTTTTAATTAGTATAATTTACCAGTGAAGAACCTCTCCAGCGACTTCCTGAATCATCTGTAACAAACATAAACAAATGTGTCTTACCAGCAGTTAATGATGGNGCTGAATCATTCGGCCATTTAACCGTAGCAGGCCAATTAGCACTTCCACTTGTATGTGTCAATTCTAATGTAAATGCATATGCCTTATTAGCAGGTACATTACTAAATGTAAATGTACTTACACCAGCAATCGTCTTAGTAAAATAATTACCATCTGCACAATTTATATCCTCTGCTGCTACTGGNTGAACATCTTCAGTATACACACCAGCAACACTTACATCATGGAATGTTGTTATACCAGTAAATGTAGCAGCAGTTGCAACACCAGTTACATTTAAGTTAACTACATTTAATGAATCTGAGTTTATATTATCCGTACTTGCAATACCAGTTAACTTAGAACCATCACCATAATAAGTGGCAACACCAGAAGAGGCAGTAATAATTCCCGTAAAGGTCAATCCTTGCGGAAATTCAGGAGAACCTGTACCTGCTTCATTAACCAGTTTATTTACTCTAATTTCTGACATGAGTTCCTAAGTTCCTTTCTATACTTTATTTATCAAAATACTCCGAGCACATTAAATGTAAGTGTTGTACCAGCACCAACAGTAAAGGTTGCACCAGTAGCAACTGTTATTTCATTTGCTCTAGTAAATGCCAAATTACCTGATTCTGCATCAGAAGTAATATTAACAGAAGTTCCTGCTCCAACATGAAGTGAATCAGATGTTTTATAAACCTGACTACCTGCATTAGCTAAATCAGAAGAAAAAGCTGTTGCAAATCCAGAAACACCAAATAACTGTGATCCATCACCAGAAAATCCAGATGCAGTAACTACACCAGCAACTGGAAAACCATTTATAACTTCCCCAACTATCTGGGTCTTTGATTGAGCCATGAATTTATACTTTTAGTTTTATTTATATTCCCAATCTAGTTTGATGAATAGCCCAGTTACTACTAATTTCACTTTCACTCAATGCTCTATTATAGAATCCTGCAAAACAGAATTTACCACCACTTTGCAAACTTCCACCACTATCATAATGATTAAGACTATCAAATATTACATTATGACTTGACCAAGAACCACTATAATTATTATTTCCTACATGATTTCCATTTACATACCAGGACATTGATCCACCTGAATCTATCGTCATGTATACACAATATAAATTACCAGTGGACATACTACTATAAGAAAGATCGCCTTTAGTATCCTGATTACTATCAATTCTTAACGTACCTCCTGAATATCCTATAAAGTTATTGCCATCACTTCCTGTTGCCCACATCCACCAAGGAGATTCATCCCTCTGACCACACCAAAAGTGAGTAAACTCTTGACTGGATTCTCCACTACCAAACCTAACATCAGAATCAAATGACCACCATCCAGTAGAATCAGTATTAGGAACATGAATTTGACCACCACGAGTACTTTCATGACTAACATTACCCCATTGAGAAGTCAAAGTATTATTACCAACAGAATCAACAACATAATTAGAACCAGTCTTACCTGCAGTTGCATTCCAATAATGTATAAGACCTGTTTGATCGATATCTCCATACCCAAACTTTTCTTTATTTCCATCCCAGTTGGTAGAAACTTCTGCTGCTGTAAGTGCTCTATCCCAAGCTCTTACTGAGTAAATATTTCCCTTAAGAGGTCTATAATTACCACCAATTGCTTCACCCATTGTTGTTGTAGTATTGAAGGAAGAATTATTCTGCCATGAACTATAAGCAGGAGTGTTGTAAGACGGACCCAGATTACCATTTACATAGAATTTTTGAGTACTTCCATCCCAAGTAAGAATAAGATGATGAACCGTACTATTGGTAGAATTCTGATTACTATCAGACATCGATCCATATTTACCATCTAATGCACCAAAAAAATGATTTCCATCGTTTATCCCAATAGTCATATAAGAAGAACCTGTGGACTGTCCCTGAGAACTATTATGTAAAATCCACGTATATTGACTACCAGGCCAACCAGTTGTCCATTCACCATTTGTCCAGACTTCCCAAGTATGTGGTTGATTAGCTGTAAAAGGAGTAGTAAATTCTCCTATTGACCATTGACTAACACCATCAAAGGTAATTCCACCACCATGACTTGATGAATATGAACAATTAGTTAAAGAGACATTATTACTACCTTGTATATCAATCCAAGTATTTCCACTACCAGAATAAGAACTACTATCAGAAGCATCAACATTAAAAATGAGACCATTAGTTACATAAGTTGCACCACCGCCACCGCCACCACCGCCAGATGGTATTGGATCCTGCATAAAGTTGATAGGCATACTAATACCAAAGAATGGAAACTGTCCTAAAGGCTGAAATGATCCATGATTACTATTTGCCCAAGATGTATCATTAAAATTTGCTGCCTCTAATCTTATTTCTATTGAATCAGTATCACCACTAGTACTTGGTGCATATCTCATCTCATTATAAGTACCAGAATTAGAACTATAACTTACAGGTGATTCTGAATACCAGAAATTTTGTTTATTAGAACCTGGAGATCCATTAGTACTATTCCAATTATTATTATTTGGATGTACCAAACCTTTAATATAAACTGAATACCAAGTATCCATATCTAAATTATTTACACCACCATTAGGAAGTTCAATCTCAAAAGCACATGAAGTATATCTTTCTTTACTTGGAGTACCACCCTCACTATCCCACCAGTTATAAGAAGGCAATCTTAACGTAAATGCACCACTATCATATATTACTGTATCACCTGAATTCTTTCCTGCCATTACTTTAATCTGAACATTCGGAATAAATGGACCAAAACCAAGAGAATTATTTCTTGGTCTATATGTTGGTACACCATAACTAATACTTTTAAGATTCCATTTAGCAGATGCATTATCTCCTGTAGCATATGCATTCTTTGGCGTTACTTTTATTGATACTCCATCTGCAGTATGTGATTGAGCACTCCATCCACCATGAGTACCAAACTGCTCTGTCTGAAAACTACCAGTAGGTTTTTTCCATGTTGATAATAATCCACCATCACCTGGATCACCATTATTACCAGTTTTAGTTCCACCACCTAATCCTCTATGTCTTCCCCAAATTCTATAACCCTTTTTCATAACTTCTGATGTAGGTTCTCCTGGTCCAAGAACTGATGGCATACAATTAGGTCCAGACCATACTCTAGATCCAGTTAAATCTTTTTCATAATCATCATCAACTCCACAACATAATACTTCTACACTAGGACCAGTAGCACCAAATGGATGTTCAGAGCTTCCTGTTGGAGATCCCCCCCCATTTGAGATTGTTGCAGGGGTTATAGTTGAACCTGTTGGTGATGACTGATTACAACATAACAACACAGTACCAGATATATTTGTAAGTGGTGTAGTAGGGGGTGTAAAATTGCTAGTATAAAGTGCTTGTCCTTTTACCATTCGGAAATTACTAATATTACCATGCATCAAATAACTAGTTGTATAATAACCACCTATGGCTAGAGTTGTTCCTTGGTAGTTGTAGGAATCGCTCCAAGATCCTATAGATGTACCATCTACATATATGTAACACGTACCAGAATGTCTCACATAAGCACAGTGATACCAGTGGTTAGTATTTCTACTACTACCAAAATTCCAAGTACTACCACCTCTGTATCCATGCCAATTACCACCATTATGAGCAAAAGCTAACGTAACAGTATGATTAGTTGTTAAACCCTCTATTTGCCAAAGTCCTCTGTTGGATGTGTCATCAAATCTAGCCCAACATTCAATAGTAAAATCATCAGTTCCCATAGACATTTGATTACTAGAACTAACGGTTAAATAATCATTTCCACTACTAAAATTAACAGAATGAGATGAAACAGCATTTCCACCACCAGGAAGAGTAGTTGTTAATGGGAATGTTGGTACAGTATAGGTACTATTAGAACCATCATATAAAGCAATATTCTTCGATATACGGAAATTAGATATATTTCCATAGAATGACCAAAAAGCCATTCGACCACCATATCCCCATCCACCAATTACAGGTCTATCACTTTGAACAGATAAAGTAGCAGGAGTTGCTCCTTCTCCTCCAGAACCAGGACTATCAGATGCTTTAACTTTTACACCATCAACCCACATCCACCAAACATTATTTTGTCTAGTAATTGCTACATGATGCCAAGTACATTGCTGGATACATTCAGTATCCGAAGTCATAGTTGAACTTGGTGATGAAGTAGCTCCATAATTGAGAAAATAAGGACCAGTCGATCCTCTTCTAGTATCTCCTCTCGAAATCCACCAAGATCCAAGATAATTACCACCAGAGTTTCCTGTTCCTCTTCCATCCATAATACAAGAACCCCAACCATCAGTACCAGAACCAAATGCTTGAGTACCATCAGCTACCCTTTCAACATAAATCCAACATTCTACTGTAAGATCGCCAGTAAGATTAGAATGACCTGCTATATTAGGAACAATACCATTATAATTGTAATTAGATCCATAAGAACTATTATCCTCTTCACCAATTCCACCACGGAACCAGTTGCTAGATGTTGCTGTTGTATCTTCTGCAGTTGATGCAGTATATCTTGTTATAGTTTCACTCCAAAAATCATCTACTGCAGTTGATGGAAATGCTCTTCCAGTTCCCCATATAAGTCTTACTGCTCCACTTGCTCCATGTCCACCTCTTTGATCAGTAGAACCACCTCCACCACCATATTGCCCACCGTTTACTTGTGCATAACCACTTGCATGTCCACCATTACCCCAACCAGCAGCACCACCTGAACCACCAACACCACCACTTTGCCAATCATGTTGATGAGTAGATCCTGTTGTACCATTTCTTCCTTTTCCATATACACTTACACCTCCTCCACCTCCACCCCAATATTCATGACTTCCACCAGCAGTAGTACATCCACCACCACCGCCACCAGCATTACCAGCAGTTCCTGCGTTCTGCAGATGATTACCAGAATCTCCACCCCTACCACCATCTCCACCATATCCACCAGCACCACCGCCACCAGTATCATTACCAGTACCACTTATACTACTTCTATTACCATCTCCACCATTTCCTCCATTTCCACCACTATCTCCTACATATGTTCCACCTCTACCACCATAACCTGGAACAGTATGATCCCCATCTGCACCACATCCAGTACCACCACCGCCACCACCCTTAACAGTAGTTGCATTTATAAACCATGAATCTCCTCCACTAGTTCCATAATTATTCATATAAACATCACCAACTCCACCTGCACCAACTTGTATCTTATATGTTTCTCCTGGTGTTACTGAAATATTATTTTTATATCCTAATCCACCACCTCCAGCACCACCCATCTCATCTCTAGTAGCACCACCGCCACCACCAATACATACAGCACAAACTTTTGTTACTCCTTCAGGACATACCCAATCATATTGACCAGGTTCGGGAAAAAAAGCTTCTCCTGGTTGAGCTTCACCAGCACCATCTTCTGGTGCTTTACCGAAACCAAATTTATCTCCTGTATATATTGGCATTATAGTTTTTTAGGTATTTATATTTGATTAACCGTACTTTCCTGGAAAACCAATTGTTCCAGGAGTACCATTATCTTGTGCAGTTGCTAAAGTAGTATCCCATCTTATTAAAATAGCACCTCCACCTGGAGTTGATACGTTATCATTATTACCAGCATCACCACATCCAGCACCAAAAGATCCACCAGAACCTTTCGGATAACTACCATCATTATTCAATGTCATACCACCCATAGGTCCTTCAGAATCCTCAAATTGACGACAACCCTTATATCCAAATCTACCACCATTATGTCCTTGATTAGAACCACCATACTGCCATGAGTTCTGTCCTCCACCACCTCCTCCTAAATCACTACCATTATAATAACCACTATTACTTCCAAAACCTTGTAAATACTGTCCACAACCACCATAACAATACTCAAAATTTGGATCAACTGATTGAATATAAGTTAATTTTGTATTATCAGAATTAATTAGTGATGCACCACTACCTGAACTTGGTCCTTTGTAATTATATACATTACCACCTTGTGCTGTAGATCCTTGACTATCTCCTCCATTTGGTCCATATAGATCTACAGAACCACTATTAAAAAGCATACGAGTACTTCTCAGTTCACTATTACCAGAAGGATCAGAGAATGCAGGCCCTCCATTGTTCCAATTACTACCTTGAAAATTAGCAAAGTAATTTGTTCCTGTTGAAATATATGCTGTAAGATTCGTTAGTGGTCCATACCATCTTCCACCACCAGCACCAGCAGAACCGCCACCACCGCCTCCAGAATGATATCCACCACTACCAATAAAAGTTATATCAACATCTTTATTCAATAAAAATTCTGGTAATTCTATTTCATGCATTGTATTCCCAGTGTGATGACTATTCCATCCATAAAACAAAATACCATATCCATTAAGAACTATCTTTGATACACCACCAAATTCTTGAGGATTGCTATTTCCAAAGAAGTTAGCACTATTGGTGTTGTTCATTACTGGGTTTTTGAAATCACAATCAACATAAGTTCCAACAGTATATTCTCCTTTACTGTAATAATAATCTCCACCTAATAAAAATTCGGAAGGTTGATCTACATCATGTGCATTATCAGGGAATGTTCTTCCTCCCCATACTATTCTTACTGCACCATCTGCACCATACCCTGATCTACCCCTATTTGAACTACCACCAGAATTCCATCCATGTCCACCACCGCCTCCACCAGGCCAGCCGCCACATCCTCCATTACCTAATGATTGCTGATTATTATTATTATCTTTCATAAAGCTACCAGAATACTGACCCCAAGGAGCACTGAAAGTACCATAACCACCCCTACTAAAATTATTATTACCATGCCTACCCCCTCCAAGATCTCTATCGGCCTGACTAGTCCATCTTGGTGTATATTTTCCTGTGCCACCTGTTCCTTGCAATCCTACACCACCGCCTCCACCACCAGAAGAAGTATCACCTGAGTTGTTATCTTCTCCTTGTGCTCCATCTGCAACATAATTTCCAGCTGCTCCACCACCTCCACCACTATTATCACCACTACTTAGAATATTAGTACCTCCTTTTCCACCATTATATCCAGCAGTTACTGCTGTACCACCAAAAGTTCCACCACCTCCACCACTATCTGTGGAATTATTATTGCTTTGACCATTTCCACCTCCAGTTCCAGGACCAGCTCTAAGAAAATCAAAAGCCTTAAAATAACTTGCGTCAGTACCACTTTCACCATAACCTCCAGGAAATGATCTACCTAAAGGATCTTGATATTTAATAGGTGGTCTTCCACCTCCTCCAACTTTTATCTGAATACTTTCTCCTGGTGTTACTGCAATATTATTACCCCAAACTATTGCACCACCGCCACCGCCAGCACCACCGCCACCGCCTCCACCACCAGATCCACCAGGACCAACACATACAACTGATACAGATGTTACACCAGCAGGAACAGTCCAATCGTAAGTTCCAGATTGTGTGAAAGTTGCAGATTTAGCTATTGAATAATTAGGATCAGGACCAGATGGACCTCCACCACCATCAGGTGATTTACCAAAACCGAATTTATCTCCCGTATACTTTGGCATGATTAGTACATTGGTTGAGAGCCTATACGAAAAACGTCAGCATCGCTATCATATGTAGTGGATATATCAACATTAGTAGAGGGGAATTCTCTACCAGCACCCCATATAATTCTTACTACACCATCTCCACCCTTTCCCCATATATCACCACCATGACCTCCACCTCCTCCACCACCTGGAAATCCACCATCTGGACCATAATATTTTGTTTGACCAGTTACATTACCATAATTATTTCTCCATCTATTATATCCAGTCATTCCTCCCAGAGCATTTCTAGCTAAACTTCCTCTACCTGCAGGAGCACCACCTACATTTCCACTATAAGATCTATTACTATATCCATTTAACCCAGTATATTGCTTAGGTGATCCTCCTTTACCTGGAAAATCTTCAGGATCACTATCAGGATTTCCATTATTATTTGTATCGCCTCTTTGACCACTATTACCTTCACCATAGATACCAGTTCCTCCTCCACCACCAACATAAAAGTCAGAACTACCGTTAGCACCTGCACCACCGCCACCGCCACCATTATGACCCATTGCTCCACCACATCCACTATAATTGTAATTTGATGGGTAACCAGATGTATTCCAACCTTGACCATTATATCCACCTGCTCCACCACCACCTTGACGACATCCATTATATTGCATTCCATTTCCACCACGACCACCACCATCAGAGGTACTTGTAACAAACTCGCCACCCCGTCCTTTATTAGGATCATTCTGACTGCTTGCACAATTTGACCCACTTCTATAAACACCATATCCACCACCAGATTCTGCATAGGTAGTACCAGTTGGACTATCAGCACCAAATGGATTTTTTCCACTCGCAGAAGGAGAACCATAATCCGCAACCAGTGAAGCACCTACAGAATTAATACCAAAATCAGTAGTATCTTGACATGATAAGAACTTACAAGCACCTGAAGGAACACCTTGACTTGTTTCTGTTAATGGTGATGTTGGAGGTGTAAAGTTTGTATCATATGTCTTGTGACCTACAACATATCTGAAATTACTAATATATCCATGAAATCTCTGAGAACCACCAGATCCATCAGAGTAACCATCCATATTTGCACCAAAGAAAGCACCATATTGCATATTTTGATTATGGTTACTATTAGTCCAACCACCACAATTAACACCATCAACGTAGAACTCACCAGAAGAACCATTAGAAGCAACACAAACGTGATGCCAATTATTAATAGTTACTAATTTATTATTATTACTGGTATATTGACTACCACCATGCGACCCAATGAACATCTGACCACCAGGATTCATACGCCATAATGTATTATGATAACCACCATTACCATCCCAAGTAGTCCATACAACACTATGAGCATTCAATTCTGTAAGATAAATCCATGCTTCATAACAATATGGTGTACTACCAGGGATCTCAAATATAGAATTTCCACCAGCGTCATCAGAAATTTTTACAACAGAACTGCCATCAAGATAAAGTGACCCACCATTATTATTACCAGAAGCAGGAGGATAAACAGTAATTTTACTATCAGTTCCTTTAGGAGAAGTTTGACTTATTCCATGTCTAGTATGAAAACCACCACATCCAACTTGAACTTCTATCTTTTGTCCAGGTGTAACTGTAATATTATTTTTATACGATAATGCTCCTCCACCACCACTACCACCATCATGTTCTCCTATACCTCCTCCACCACCACCTACAGTAAGAACACTAATATTTGTTACTCCTTCAGGTACATACCAATCATAGTTGGTTACTTTTCCTACCCCATTCTGATCATATCCAACAGCATTACCATCAGCATGAAAAACTGCTTCTCCTATCGCAGTAGCTTTTGGTTTTTTAGGGCACAAATATAATTTTCCATGACTTTCACGATGAGGATACTGATTATCATACATTCTTTCCGACCTAGAATATCGACCCATTCCACAAAGAGTATCACCATTATTACCTGTACCATCACCATAAAGTCTAGACTTTGTTACAGTTACTCTTGTTGGATGAGCATATGACTGTGCTCCATAATTATAAATGGTATTATATTGGTTCTCTTGCCATGCAGCACCACCCCAATATCCTCCTCCACCACCGCCTTCTAATCTTCCACCTGCTCCACCACCAAATCCACCAATTGCACCATGANNANNANNATTAGGATCTCTATTCTNNTNATTATATCTTNNATTATAATTACTAGNNTNCCANTGTATTCCACCTAATCCAGATTTATTACTTATCTTATTAGACGAATCTAATATTGGCATCCCAGATCTTGCTTCAGTACCTANATCNNNTCCATAGTTATTATACCAAGGAGCATCTGNACCTGCAGCATTANNAACATTAACAGTAGANTAAGGNGTNTANTTAAAACTTCCACCAAATGCACCNCTACCAAAAATAGCAATNCCCNTAATTATTTCCAGCATTTATAGNANCTAATATCCAGTCAGTAGAACCAGTACTTGTTTCATCTCTTGCAGGTGTATCTTGACTATTCCAACTNTNCCANTTTGCTCCATTACCACCTGAAGCAACTAAAAGACATGTAACAGAAGCACTCTCAATATAACTNTTAGTTAATGCTGTTTCAGATTCACTTCCATCTAACTCAAACAAATANGTTCCTCCACCTCCNCCNCCACCNGAATTTACAGAATCTCTAACCTCTCCACCTTTCTGACCTACAANAANACCTATCCATCTACCACCAACTAAATNNACNTCTCCCTNNANATACCAAGGTGATCCTCCTTTATTT
>PAZD01000054.1:0-6952 GCA_002715405.1 Acidimicrobiaceae bacterium | reverse complement strand
ATAATGATTNTCAGTCCAAAATTTCTGATCNNTATANTCATTCTGCANCCATNGCTAGCATGTAGGACCAGCATTACCATATGCACCANNAGNAGTNAANACCATNCCAGCATTATTATANACNTCNACANNACCACCTCCTCCAGCAGAAGTTGATGCNCNGAATCCAAATTTATCTCCCGTATAGATGGGTGACATAAGAAAACCCCCTATCTATATGTTATGTGCTCTGTGCATAACCACCATTCTTAGTGGCATATATCTAATAACTAGATGCTGTTGTATTTGTACCGCCCGTATAATGAACAAGATAAGAAACAAAGTCTCTCTGTCCACCAGTTTCCGTTAATGTCATTGTGGTTCCAGAACCAGTCAAGACACTTGTTGTTATTCCTGCTACTAATGCACCATCCTCAAATCCTCTAACAGTTACGTTAGTTCCGATACCAGCAGCAGTTGTACTATTACCCATAGCAGTTGTACCCTGCGTATAGATAACTGTTATCGTTGATGCATTTGATTTACCAGTATCTGCTGGCATGTTCTTAAAGGAAACAATACCAACATCAGCAACACAAGTATGAGTGTATATTGTTGCAGCATTAACATCTAGTTCTAACACAAGTGCAGAACCATCCATATATGTGACACCTGCACCGACAGTCTCAGTAACACCTGCTACTTTCTGTCCCGTATTAAATGTCCATGTTCCCGTATCTCTTTCCCATGTTAAATTCTTATTTCCGTCATTACCACCATATACTTCTATACCACAACCATCTGCTGTAGTATTACTTGCAGGGTATGTAGATCCAATACCAACTGTCTTGTCTTTTACGTCAAGTACATCAGTGTGGATAATTGTTTGTGTGCCGTCTACTTGGAGGTTCCCTGATAAGGTGAGGTTAGTACCAGTAGCATTAGTTCCTAGTTCAGTAACACCAGCAACTGCTCCATCAAAGGAAGATGCTGTTATAACTCCTGCAGAAACTGCTCCATATGGAAAACTCGGAGCACCGTACCCAGCTTTATCAGTAAGACTATTCGCTCTAACTCTTGACATTTGGGTTCACTCTCCCCCGACTATTATTTCTTTATTTATTTAGGTTAATTGATATTCCGTTAAAACATCATTTGGTTTCCATTTACATCAATTGTTGCTCCACTAAGTCCTGGATATTCATCAGTTTTATTAACTCCCTGATTTGGAAATTCCCTCGTCATACCATTGATAGTACCCCATACAATTCTAACTACACCATTACCACCAGCTCCTGCAGAAGAACCACTATGACCTCCACCACCTCCACCACCAGGAAAACCACCATCTGGTCTACTATGACTTCCTTGACCTTGTGTATAAGGAGAATAAGCTCTTGAATATGTACGATCAGCACCTGAACCAAGAAGGAAATTTGTACCGTTATTATTGTTTCCATTCGGAGTTGATGAACCAGGATTTGCATAATCAGACGCACTCGAATTATTTGAGTATCCTCTTAAACCAGTATTATGAACATATGAATTTACAGTAAGTCCATTCGTTTCACCTGCCCAAGGATTATACGATCCACCCTTTCCACAAAAATCATATTCATTTCCAGGAGTATTTTGACTTTGAGCAGCAGCACCATCAGTTCCTTTACCATAGATACCAGTTCCTCCACCACCAGCACTATAATAATTACTAGATCCATTAGATGAACATCCACCACCACCTCCTCCATGTGCTCCTTTAACAGGAGCCCATCCAGAATATTGTGGATTTCCTGGAGTTCCATCACCAGTCAGTCCTCCACCATTATATCCACCTGCTCCTCCACCACTTTGACGACATCCACTCCAAGCAACTCCACTAGCACCATCACCGCCACCATCATAATCCCCACTACGTATTCCCTTAGTATTATTTTGTATATGACCATTTGCTTGAGTTTTATCGGCACGTTCCCCACCACCAGCTACAGCATAATCTGTTCCATTATATTCAATCTTTGAATCCTTTCCCTCCATTCCATAACTACCGCCCCAATTTTGCTCAAATCCACCCCCACCAACAACAACAGTAACTGTTTCACCTGGTGTTACTGCAATATTATTTTTATACGCTAATGCTCCACCACATCCTGATGCACCATCATGTTCTGGTTGACCGCCTCCACCTCCACCAACACAAATAACAGAAATAGATGTTACTCCTTCAGGAACAGTCCAATTATAAGTTGTTTGAGCATTCCAAGTGTCTATTTGATGCCAATTATCAGCATGAAAAACTGCTTCTCCTGGTTCACCACCAGCACCACCGCCTGGTTTGTTTAAGAAAAAAGCAGTACCGACTCTAGATAATGCTGGCATATTTAATACGTCCTGAAATCATTATTTGATTGTCCTAAGACTTGATAATTCACTGTTGTTGATGCAGATCCTACTGTATTGATTCCTACAAAGTTAAAAATATCATATGCTTCTGTCGATGATGCACCAACAGTACCACCATTCCAACGAATAGATTTAGTAACACCATTTAACTTAACGGCATTACATGTTTGTGCTATTCCTGTCTGCTGAACAAACACACTAAATGTCAACAAGTGATTATCAAAGTCAGCAGTTGTAGGAATATTATTAACCTCTAATGTAATATCTCCTGTAGGATTAGTTGTAAATCCAATATTAGATGATGAAGTATCATAATTTATTGTAACAATATTACCACCAACCTTAGTAACTTTCTCTGCAACATTTTTTAATCTAGTCTCTGTTGGATTTAGAGTACCTGCATCTACAGTAGTACCAGTAATAGTAGTACCTGTAATATTAGTCGCAGTTATGATACCTGTATTAAGAGGGATATTAAACTCAAATCCTCCCTTTGTATTATTATATGTTAATTTCTTATCTGTTGTTCCAAAAACCTGAATACCTGCACCATCTGCTAATACATCTGTAGGTGTTGCTGTAGAACCAATACCAACTAATTTATCCTTTATATTTAATTCTTCAGTATCAATTGTGGTCATTGTACCAGCAACTGAGAGTCTACCATTAACCTGTAGATTCGTTACGATACCAGCCTGTGCGATTATAGTACCACTAAGAGTTAGACCACCACCAGATATCTGAGTATCACCGCTAAGTGTTGGACCTGCAGACCCCGTTCTATTCTTTATGGTATCAACATTTAGAGATGACATTTTTTATTACTTTTTAGGTATTTATGTTGTTAATAACTATACATCACCAGTATTAAGACTTGGGAATGCTCTATTATGACCCCAAATAATTCTTATTTGCCCATGTCCACCAGCACCAACTTCACTACCACCATTTCCACCACCACCGATATACGCATTATAAGTTGTACCAGGTACTACTGCAATATTATTCTTCCAACATAATGCTCCACCACCACCTGTTCGTGTTCCATAATTACCAGTATTACCACCACCTCCACCATAATATTCTCCACCATTCCAACTTGGTGCATCTTGACCACCAGATCCACCTTTTGACCAACCTGTTGCATCAGCACCTTTACCATACATTCCTACTCCACCACCACCTGTAAGATTACCTGTACCATCTCCAGTTTGACCGTACATTGATTGACCTCCAGCACCAGATCCACTACCATGATTATAAGTATTGGCAAAAAATTCTGTTCCACCAGAACCTCGTTGTCCATCACCACTATATCCTGCAGCACCACCGCCACCTGATGTATAAGAAGATGAATATCCAGCACCACCAGTCCAGTTTCCGCCACTATCACCACCACTAGCTACGCCACCAGCACTAGAATTAGTATGCCGAGACTTACCACCACCAGCAGTAAGAGTTACACTACCAAAAGTAATTGTAGTATCTCCTGTAGAATCAGTCCATCCACCTCCAGCACCAATACAAACAACACAAACTTTATGCACATCTGCAGGACATGTCCATGTAGTTGCATTTCCTGCAGAATTTAATACCGCTTGTCCAGCAGGAATATTAAAATCAAGATTTAATGCCATCATTAAACTAGTATTTCTGGAAGTAGACCCATAATTCCAAGAAACGTCCCTATTTACTGCTCCACCAGAGGTATCATCAATTCTCCATGAGAAACACTCAGATTCATTACTATGCTTACCTTTAAGACTAGGTTTATGATACCATCCATTTCCACCAGATCCATCACCGCCAGTGATTGTTGTAGCAGGATTTGTTCCACTAATATACATGGTATTAGAACTCCTGTTTCCAGCAGTCCAAACTGAGAAAACATAAGGACTCCATTGCGAAGGTGGATGAGTTATTGTCTTACTTAATGAACAATTACTACCAGTTTGACCATGACTAGATCCTGCAGACTGTTCAGAAACAGAATTAAGAGGAACATTACCTCTAAACACAAAGAAATGAGTATCCTCATTAGATCCTACCTGACCATAATAGTTATTACCACCCTCAGTACCATCTGCTACTTTATAAAACAATCTCTGATCAACAGCAGCATGTTCAGAATTTTGAGAACATATAGTAAATCCACTTGGAACATTACCAGTGATACTAGAAGTAACATCAGGACCATATTCCATAATAATCAATAAGTCACCTGAATGTATTCCATAAGGTGCTCTTACCTGTGAAGTAGTATTATCCGTAATATTACAAGTATGATATATCAAATCAAATCTTCCATTAAATGTACTTGCTATTGGATAATGTGGTCCTACATCTGTACCATCAAAATCTTTTCCCCATTTTATATACACTAATCCACCACCACCTTGTCCACCATACGCAGAAGTAAATCTACCAGCACCTCCACCACCACCGAAGGATCCACCACCTCCTCCACCACCTTGTTGTCCTGCTCCATGACCACCTTCTCCACCATTTGATCCACCATAGTTACCACCATTACCACCCCAAGCACCATCTTTCTGTTCTCCAGCATTACCACCATAGACTGCACCATAACCACCTAATGTTCCACCACCAGATCCATTACGAGTATCAGATGAAAGATGAGTACCATCAGTACCACCTCCACCACCTCCCATGGCTCTCTGCGTATATCCACCTATTGCTAATTCTCCTCCAGGTCCACCATCACCACCACATTCATTATCCGATCCACCACCACCGCCTCCACCAGCGTACATACTTCCTGATCCACCATGTCCAGCTCTTGCATTATCAGCACCAAAACCACCGCCACCAGCACCACCATTTATTCCACATATATCAATTGGCACTTGAGGAAGACCCCAACTGCCCATAGGATCATTTGCAGAAGGATATCCTTTTCCTCCAGTACCATCTATCTGTCCACCACTTGCCCCTCCACCAGCAGCAGTCCAAGTGGCATTTGGTGGAGTCGATTGGTTATTTCCTCCATAACCACCATACGCAGTTATTGTTTGACCTGGACCTTCAAATCTACTACTACCACCTTGAGTACCACTATCCTCATTATAAGATCCAGGATTACCTACTTCTAAAACATAAGCAGTTCCTGGTACTAAATTGTCATAAAATCTCATTGAAGAACCACCGCCTCCTCCACCACAACCTCTACCAGCACCACCACCTGCACCAATAACAACAACCCTAGCTGCAGTTACATCAGCAGGACATGTCCAAGTTTGACTTCCTCCACTAATAAATACTGCATCACCATCAGGTATAGGATTACCACCACCGCCAGAAGAAGGAGCATTAGCTTGTCTCCTTAGTGCAGCAACTTTTGATCCATAAGTAGAACTTACGTTAGCTCTATTCAGAAGTGGTGACATTAAGCATATCCTCCATTGACCGCACCTAGTAGATAATAATTAGTGCATGTATTAGCAGATCCTACTGTATTGATTCCTGTAAAACTATAAACATCCATTCCACTTGTTGTTGTTAATCCTGACGTTGCACTAGCAAGAGATCCACCTGCCCACTTAATAGGAGCAGTATATCCATTTAGATTAACTGTAGTACATGATCTTGCTGTTCCTGCCTGTACGATAGCAAGAGAGAAAGAAATAGCATTATTATCAAAATCAGCAGTCTCAGGAATACTCTCTACATTTAGAGTAATATCACCTGATGAACCAGTTACAACCGCAATATTACCACCACTATTATATTGTAAACCTACTGTATTACCTGTTGCCTGTACTACTTTTTCTGATGCAGTTATAATTCTATTTTCATCTGTAGAAAGAGGAACATTAAGTTCAAATCCTTTCTTAGCATCATTATATGTTAATTTCTTGTGAGTAGTACCATATATTTCTATACCTGCTCCATCTGCTGTCGTATCTGTAGGACTAGCAGTAGAAGAAATACCAATCGTTTTATCCTTTACATTAAAATCATCATAGTTAATAATAGTCTGCGTTCCCTGAACTACTATATTACCAGGAAAAGTAGTGGTATCACTAGCAGAACCCATTGTAGTTGCAGTTAAAACACCAGAAACTACAGCACCTTCAGTAAAGTTTGCACCCTTTGGAAAAGTAGGAGCACCTGTACCATCCTTATTATAAATGTTATCAACTTGTAACTGCGACATTTTTCGTACTTTTTAGATATTTATGCAATGGCATAATATATGTATGTTTCATTTGCAGCATTGATATTATTACCACTCTCAATCCTAAATCCAGTATCAGTCACCTTAATCCAAGGATTATTACCAGTAGTTTGAGGTTGTGTATCATCTAATCTCATATAAGGAGTAACAGCATTTGAGAATGGGTTATCACCACTTGCCGACATAGTACCTCCTGTGTAACTAATTGTACCTGGAGTTACTGTTGATGCAAGAGGATCTGTAGTACTCTGCATGAATAACATCTTAGTGTCACTAGTTTGAGTTAATGGTGATGTTGGAGGTGTAAAGGTAGATGTATATAAAGTTTCATTTGTTATACGGAAGTTTGATAACTGTCCATTAAGTGCCTGACCA